>CAKSFK010000014.1 GCA_934454655.1 uncultured Eubacteriales bacterium
TGCAGTCCGAAAATCTTTGATTTTCGAGCGAACGGCATCCCCGACCAAGAGCGTGTCGACTTTTTCGACACGCTCAGCCTCCCTCATCAGAGGGAGGCTGAAAAGAGTTTACCGATATATCGGGCAGATGTAAAGCGGATTATTTAACTTCGTTGAAATACAGCACCCGGCACCCGAAATCTCCGTGAGGATAGCCTATCGGTATTCCCACATTCATAAGCGTATCGCCGCACAACGGTTGTTCAATACCGGTGACGGCGTATTTTTTTGCGCCGTCAAGCCCTGTCGCGGTAACGCGTTTGGCATAATTGTTCGGTCTGCCCATACGGCGGTAGGATACGAGAACCGCGCGGGTCTTATCCTTTGATACCATCATCATACCGAAGTAGTTTGATTTTGCGGGGTCATCCAGTCTGTAAAGGTCGCCGTTTAACACGAGGTCGGATATCTTTTCATAATCCGCAATTTGGTCCTTGACCGCCTGTTTTTCATCTTCTGTGAATGCCGAGGCGTCAAGCTCATAGCCGGTGGCGCCCAAATGCGCTATGGCGGCGCGCGTATCAAACGGGGTGGTTCTGCCCGTTTGGTGGTTCGGGCAGACCGACACGTGACAGCTCATTGCCGACACGGGGTAAACAAGGGACGTTCCGTACTGTATAAAGGTCCTTTCCTCGGCGTCGGTATCGTCGGACGTCCATATCTGCGGGAAATAGTAAAGCATTGCGGGGTCAAACCTTGCTCCGCCGCCGGCGCAGCCCTCAAAGAAGATATCGGGGTTGCCGTTAACAATATGCTCGCAGATGTCATAAAGTCCCAAGGCGTAACGGTGTGCAAATTCGCACTGGCGGTCGGCGGGGAGTCCCAACGAGAAGGACTCGGTTATGTTTCGGTTATAATCCCACTTGACGTAATCAATGTCGTTCTCCGAGAGAACTTTATTTACGCTGTTTACAATGTAATCGCGTACATCCGCGCGCGTAAGGTCAAGCATAAGCTGGTGGCGCGAAAGGCAGGGCTTTCTGCCCGGCACTTTAACGGCGTAATCCGGGTGGGCGCGGTAAAGCTCGGAGTCCTCGTTTATCATTTCGGGTTCAAACCACAGTCCGAACTTCATTCCCTTTTTATGTACGTAGTCTATTATTGTTTTAAGTCCGCCCTTAAGCTTTTCGGTGTTTACGAACCAGTCGCCGAGTCCCGAAAAATCATTGTCTCGCTTGCCGAACCAGCCGTCATCCAGCACAAAGGTGTCAATTCCCGTGTTCTCCACGGCGTCAACAATTGCCATAAGCTTTTGGTTATCGAAGTTAAAATATGTTGCTTCCCAGTTGTTTATAAGCAGCGGTCTGCGCGCGCGGACAAAGCGTGGGTTGATAAGGTGGCTGCGGTATGCGTCGTGATAAGCGCGGCTCATGTCGCCCAGTCCGCTGCCGGAAAACGCAATTACAACCTCGGGCGTTTCAAAGCTTTCGCCCGCAGGCATCGCCCAGGAAAAATCAAAATCGTTAACGCCGCCGGTTACCAGAATCTCGCCGGTGTTTGTTACCTCGGATTTAAGCACAAAGGAGGAGGAATAAACAAGGCTGAAGCCGTAAACATTTCCTGCGGTTTCGGTGGCGTCGGGCGACATTACCGCTATGAACGGATTAAGCACGGCGGAAGATGTGGTGCGCTTTGAGTCAACAGACGTTACTCCGTGATGAAGCGGCACGCGCTCGGGCTGACGTTCCCTTGCCCATCCGCCGTAGAGGGAAAGCATATCGTACTCGCCCGTCGGCAGTGAAAACGAAAATGAATATGCGCGGCGAAGTGTTACGCTGTTTTTTGAACCGTTAATGTAAACCGCGCGGCGGGCAATAACATCCGCGTCGTCGTATACGGTGTAGTAAAGGTCGGCGGCAAAGTCGGTTATGCTGTCCTTTAGGTGAAGAACCAGCGTTTCGCCGCCCGTCAGTGAAGGCATACCGTTGATCCGCGGCTTTTCTGGCAGAATATCGTAACCGTTATACAATAGCTCGCACAGGCGATCGCCCTGCTCGTTTTGCACCTGAACCGCAGGCTCGCGGTAGTCGCCCGTGCCGAAAAACGAAAGCTCGGTGCAGAAATGGTTATAACCCACGGTATTGTCCTTCCCCGGAGGTGTTGCCGGGGTCGAGTTCATACCGTAAGAATAGGTATAGGTTATATCGTCAAGCCCGATTTTTTTGCCGTAATACAGATGCTCGGCGTAATTTTGCTTATTTATGCAAAAAGCATAGGTTGTGTTTTTACCGTTAAGGTAAAATATTTTTGTTTCTTCATCAAATATTATGGACATATGCCGTTTTCCTTTCTAAAGGTAACGTGATTCGGTGAGGAATTCGGTTGTAATAAGGTGCTTGTTGTTAATAAGAAATTCAGACGTATAGCGGTTAAGATAGTCTGCTTTTTCCTTAATATTTTCGTACTCCATATTTTCCTTATAGTAGTTTACATCGGTAGAGGAGTAGCCGTCAAATCCCGCAAGGGTCACGTGTTTTACGCCAAGCCCTATAAGTGCTTTAAGCATCATTATAAGCGAATTGTCCACAACCTTTGCGGTCTTATCCATAAGTGTGCTGAAGTTGAGAATATACTCAAAAGAGCCCGAAACCGTTGCCGTGACATTTGAGGTTGCAATAATTGTGTGCTTTTCGCGGCTTAACTTTGTGGCAAGTTGAACATAGCGCTTTGAGTTGCTTATGAAAACATAGTCAGGCTTTGCAAGGTCCGGCACATAGTTTATTGAAATAACCGTCGGGTTGTTTTTCTCAACATAATCGAGTATTTTTTGGCTTTGTGTTTTTACCGTAACGCCGGGACCTATAAGCAGTATGTTATTGCCCTTAAGCGCTTTGCTGAGGTTTTTGCGGCAAAGCTCGTCGTTGACCTCATTATTTTGGTATTCAATATAGAGCTTTTCCATATAGCCCTCATCGTAAAGCAGCTTTTTTTCGCCCTCAAGCTTGCCTAAAAGCTCGTTTATCGATTTAACCGAAAGCGTACGCTTATTCATAAGGTAGGAAACGTAGTTCGGGTGGCAGTCGTTAGAGGCGGCAAGGTAGTAAAACATATTGTATCCCCATTTTGCGGGGTAATAAAACTGGGTTATATTTGAGTCTATGCACTCAAGTATCTGGCTTATGTGATAATTCTTGCCGAATTTGGAGTTCATATGCATTGCAATAAGCTCAAGGGGCGCGTTTCCCGCACTCTTGCCCATACCGTATATACTTCCGTCCACCACAATGGTGCGCTCAATATCGTGGTCAAGCATAGCAATGCAGTTGGCGTAGCCCATCTGGAAGTTGTTGTGCGCGTGGTAGCCCAGTCCTATTTCGGGGTCGAGGTTATCGTTTAAAATATCAAAATAGTGGTTAAGGTTATTCTGGTGCATTAAGCCGTAGGTATCAACCATTGAAACGGCGTAGGGCTTGACCTCGTTCGCAAGCCTTACAAGGTCCAGCATTTCCTCATCGGTATAGCTTGTAACCGAAACCAGCTGTGCGAAAACCTTATATCCCAGCTTTTTAAGCTCGCCGCAGAACTCAAGCGCCTGCACCCTTAAATGCTTTTTGAATATAACGCGAATACCGTCAATAAAGCTTTCGCTTTGCGGTTTTATATGCTCAATTCCGCAGGTGCCGAAGTCTATCATTCCCACGGCCATTGTGTTCTTTTTGTCAAGGTTGCCGTATATCTTCCGCATACTGTCGGAATCGGGCATAATGCTGCGGTTTATATCAAATTCCCGTCTTTCGTCCAGAAATCCGAGTTCAATAATATCTATGCCCGCGTCAACTATGCGTTCAAACACGCTTACAAGGTTATCGTGTCCGAATTTCCAGTCGTTCACATAGCCCCCGTCGCGCAGGGTGCAATCCAGCAATTTGATCTGTCCCAATTTAATTCTCCTATCTTGAAAAATATTTAAAGAAAATCTTTAAGTTGTAGTCCTCGGCGGTGAAATTTCCTGCCTCATCCAGATCGCCGATTGAGTCGAAATCCTGTTTTGCAAGCCTTACGGTTTTATATTTAATGCAGTTATACACGCCGCGGTAAATTTCAACCGCAGGGGTAGCCGCGCCGAGCATCATAGCAGCCGCGAGAATGGCGGCGGCAACCTTTTTGGGGCGTGTGTCTTTTTTGCGGAACAGAAGGGTATCCGTACACATAACGCACAGAACCACAAGCGCCGGTATTGACGCGCGCATACAAAAGTCCATTGTATTGCCGAGCCTAAAAAACGGAATTACGGCAAGTGAAACCGCCGCCGCGTAAAAAAGAGGGTTCTTGCGGTTATAGGGCAGAACGAGCAGAATGTATATTCCCGCCTCAAGCACCGCGAACACAGCATAAACGGCAAGGTTGTGCATATTCATTTCCATAAAAAAGCCCGAGCCGTTTTCCACGGAGTTTCCGAGGGTCAGGTTGCACAGATAATATGCGGCAAGCGGCGGAAAGCTTAACAGCAGAATCAAAACATTTTCTGAGCAGAAGGTCTGTTTTAAAAGCAAAGCGGCGTTTTTTTCCCTTAAGCCTTTTACAAGTTCTGCCGCCCACGTTGCCAGCATTAATATTACAAGACCTATAAACGGGAGCGGACCGCAGCACAGGCAGCAAATTCCGATAAACAGATAATTACGCGGTGTTTTCTCATTTATAAAACACAAAACCGCAAGCCAGGTTAAAACCGATTGATTAAACACCCAAAAAAGCTGTGTGGTGTTTGAGCTGTACTGGATAATATCCGCCCACCATTCAAGGTGAATTTCGGTATTAAGGCGGAAGGAGAGGTTCCCTCTTACAATGCAGCCGACAATATCAAGTCCGCTGAAAAAAATGAAAATTAAGGGGACTAAGTACTGATGTAATTTTCTTTTTGCGCCGAGAAAAATATTAAGGCACAAAAACACAAGCAAAAGCCCTGCGGCAGTCCAGAGCCAAAGAGCCATACGCGCTGCAAACCAAGCAAATCTTGCACTGCCCGAAACCGCAAACAAAAGCTTTGCCGGCAAAGACGGGACAAGCCAAAAGCCTATATAGTAAACCAGTGCGCTGTTCCTTTGCGGATACACAACGGGCCACCTGTTAAACACAAGGTCGCGGTATATTGCATTGCGCCAAGGCCAGTCGCTGCTCTGATAAAAAAAGCCGTTAAGACCGCCGAGGTAGCTCCACAAAAGCGCGATAAGGCAAAGGGCGGCTATGCGCGCCGCCGTTATTTCAATGTATTTTTCGGTATCGCCCGGTTCTTTACGGCGCTTTACGGCGGCGTAATAACCGTAACACACCGCGGCGGCGGCAGGCAGGGCGATAAAAAATTTTAAAAATCCCGCAAAAAACACAAGTATCGGGAGTGCCAGGTACGCAAATAAAACAGGTTTCAGTCGTCCGTAGCTTAATTTAACCGTCATAACGCATTGCCACGCTTTTTAAAAATTAAGGCGTTCCTCTTCCACAACAAGCGGTCTGTTCTTCACCCGCTCGTTTATTCCGAGGATGTATTCGCCTATCATACCGATAAAGAACAGCTGAACGCCGCTGACAAAGGCTATAAGCAGCATCACCGCGCCGACGCCCGGGGTAAACCCGTTTATCAGCATAAATATTAAATATATAATTGCGCCGAGGAACGAAAGACCCGAAACCGCCCCGCCCAAAATTGCGGGCAGGCGCAAAAATATTTTGGTGTAGCTTGTAAAGCTGAGCATTGCCGCATCGTAAAGAGTTTTCCAGTTGTTGCTGGTCTTGCCCGCACGGCGTTTCTCCTGCGTATATTCTATTGTGGTAATTTCCATTCCCAGCTCCGGAACAATTCCGCGGTAAAACGGTGTGGAATCACCGAGGTTACGCAGAATATCAATAAAGCATTTATCGTAAAGCCCGAAGCCCGTGAACTGCTTTATCATTTTAACACTGCTTACCTTGTGAATGAATTTGTAATAACAATCGCGGAGGAAGTACATAATGGGGCTTTCCTCGCTTCGCGATTTCACCGCGCACACAATTTTATGCCCCTCTTCCCATTTGCGGACCATTTTTGTTATCATACAAACCGGGTCCTGAAAATCCGCGCAGAGGGGAATGGTGCAGTCGCCCGTTGTGTTGATAAGTCCGTAATACGGGCTGTTGAACTGCCCGAAGTTTTTTACGTTGAAGATTGCTCTTACGCTCTTATCCTCGGCGCAGATCTGCCGTATAATATTTCTTGTACCGTCCTGCGACTTATTGTCGATAAACAGTATTTCGTAATCGTACTCGGGAAGATTTTCGGTTAATTCCTTTTTTACCGCCTCATAAATTGGTCTTGCATTTTCTTCTTCATTATATGTGGGAATTAATACGGAAATTTTCTTTTTCATTTAACGGTCCTTCTTTTGATTTTAAAAATGTTCTCAACAAATATTATACCCGAAATTGCCATTAATGCAAGGTTTATTATTACCGTGCAGCAAGAAAGCGGAAAACGGACTGCGTCCGTGTGGTAAAGGTTGTAATTTATCCTGTTCATCAAAGGAAGTGCCAACGGTACAAGGGAGATAACAAACAGGGCAAAATAAACGCCGGAAAAAGCGGATTTCCCGTTTTCGTCCCATTCGCGCAGGAACGATAAAAGCGCGGGGAACAGTATCACAAGCGAGTAGGTGTAGCTGAAAAACGGCGTCCACAGGCAGATCATACCGAGGAAAAACAGCTGCTGCCATTCCTTTTTTGAAATAATAAAACCCACAAGCAGGATAAGCACGCCCGAATAAACAATCAAGCTCGGCGCGGTTTCAATGTGTTTACCCAAAAAGGCTGCCGTTATTCTTAATATATTTGTAAGGCTGAAGTTATAGCCGAAGCCCGAGCCCATATTTTCGCTGTTTGCCTTTGTCATACCCGTAAACATTTTAAAGAGGGAGGAAAATCCGTTAAACGCGAAGAAGGGCAAAATAAACACGGCAAAACCGATAACCGCAAGAACCGCGGCGTCCTTATACCGCCTGCGCTTAATAAGCAACAGACCGAATACGGCGGGATATATTTTAATTGCCGCGGCAACAGCCAGAGAAATATACGAAACAAAGCGCAGATATTTATTGTCATGATCATAGAGCGCGCAAAACAGCATTGTAAGCGATATTACAATAAGCAAAATATTTCCGCGTTCCAAGAGGAAGAGCATAGGACCGCTCAAAACCAGTGAAACGGTCAGGAGAATATTTGCGGTATCGCTGCCCTTTATTTTTATTTTCACCGATATTGCCATAATTACAATACACACGAAAACCGTTATGATAAACCCAAGCTGAGCTACCATATTTTCTCTGTAATCAAAGCCGTCGTTAAGCCCCGCCAAATCGTATGCGGGGATAAAGCGGCGCATAATTTTCCAGAACACAAAGCAGATGGCGGGGTAATTCGCGTCGGAGGTATACGAGTTCTTAATTGCCAGCATATTGAAATAATCCATTGCCGTGTTTGTGTGATCGGTTATAAAGTAGGAATTTATCCACGCGCTTCTCGTAAACAGCATAACCGCCCAGTAAAGCGCGGTAAGCGAAATGGTTATAAGCGAAAAAGCAACGGCGGCGGCACAGGGGGATTTCTTCAGGCTGTTTATAATTTTCATATCAGCGGTCACCTGTGTTTTTAGCGAAAATGCCGTCAAGCTTTTCCGCGATGTATTTACAGGGCTTTGAATTAAGAACGGGCTTTTCTATCAGCTGCCGCAGCATATCTATAATCACGCACGCCGCAAAGACCGCCGCGGTATAGAAAAGCAGGTTAAACAAAAATTTAAGCGGAGAATAAGACGACCAGTACGGCACTTTAATTATTTCAAGCCACAGTGTTTTGCGGAAGAGGTTGCTGTCGTGAATAAGTAAAACGCCGAAGGTTGCGGATGCCAGCATATTTATATATCTGTGGTAGGGTATTTTTATATTGTAGAAGAGGAAGAACAGTATATATCCCGACAAAATATAGCCTATGCTGAATTCATCAAACGAAAACGCAAAAAGCACAAAGCTTATAATGTATTTTTTCGGGAAATAGCCGCTTAAAATGTTGATTCCCGAAATTGCCGCAAACAGGCACAAAAGGGAGCATAAAAGCACCCTGTTGTTGCTCTGCACCTTAAACGGATAATATTGCAGGTATCTTGAAATAAAGTAGAAAAGAATGAAAAGCATAAATTCCGACTGCGTGTTCTGCGAATATCTTGTAACATATGCCACGACAGGCGATATCACCTGCGTGAGCGCGAGAAAGCAAATTACGGCGATATTTTGTTTTTTATCTATTTTATCCGAAATAATTTTAAGGACGGGCAGTGTGAGGTAATAAAGAAGATAGGCGGAGGCATACCCATGCGAGTTGCCCGTAATCGGCAGCAGAGAGCCTAAAAGCGATCGCTCGCCCACGCCGTCGTTCAAATCTGTCGGTATGCTCCAGGTGGCGTAAAACATAAGCAGGTTGTAAAAAAGCACCTCAAGCCAAACCTTAATAAACCTTGACGCCTTAAACTCCGATTTTACAAGATACCATGTGCTCATGGCAACAAAGCAGGCAAAAGCAATTTTACCGAAGGAGAGGGCGAAATACGACACCCACTTATTTATTCCCATTCCGTCAAAAAACACAGTCCCGCCGTGAACCGCTATATGGTGGGCTACAAGCCCGAACATACAAATAACGCGCAGCAGCTCTATATTTGAATCTCTGGTTTTCGGTACGGAAGCCTTATTGGTTAATCCGGAATTATGCTCCAATTTTAGTTCTCCTTATTTTTTTGATTACGAAATACGCCGCACACAGCACTGCGGTAATTGCGGAAACCGCTATTCCGGCATAAAAATCCCGCGGGATATATTCAATTTCAACGTCTACGGTTCTGTTTTTCATTTCCCCATCGGTTTTAACGCCCAAAAGACCTATGTTTATTTTTTCCGTGGGGACGCTTTTGCCGTTGATATAAACCTTCCAGTTCTTGCTGTAAGGAACGGTGAAATTTAGGTATTCGGAATCGGACGGAACGGCAATTTTTGCGGTTATCTTATCGCCGTTTAAGCCTGTAAACGAAAAAGCTTCTCTGAGGTTTTCGATATCGGTGTTTTTAGGCAATGTGCTGTCGGAAACATTGTCCGCCACGGTTGAGTTTAACAGCGCCTCGTTTTTTTTATCCGCACTTAGCTCTTCAAAGCTTTCGGCGGAGGTTATTGCCGAAAAACAGAAAGCAAGGGGATAGCAGGAGTTGTTTTTATAAACATATATTCCGTGTTTTTCAAACAAGAGTTCAAAATTTTCGGGTAACCGAGCGTTTTTGTTTTCGGTCATATAATACTTTACGCCGAGGTAGCTTAAAAGGTCAAGGTTGTCCCCGATGTCGTTTATATAGTTGAGCATCTGACCCTTTGCGTAGTCGAACAGGTCAACCTTGTTTTCAAGGGTCACCTTTTTATCGGTAATATCGGACGTAAGGCACAAATTCTTATGTTTTTTGGGCGTTACGGAATAGTAGCCCTCAGTCAGCACATCCGCGCCGTCATCTTCCTTTGAAAGAGCGACATAGCTTTTGAACCGGTATTCAAGCTTGAACTTTTCCGGCTTGTTTCGGCGAAGAATCAAATTCTCGTCCTTTACCGATATATACATACCGTTTAAGGCAGACTTAATATAATACGAGCCGTCCTTTTGCTTTTCGAGCCGCCAAAGCACGGAATCGGAAGAGGTATCCTTTTTAAGGCTTACGGTATATTTTCTCTTTACGGGTTTTGAGGGCGCCCATACGTTGCCTTTTCCGTCATATATTTTATAATTACCGTCACCGCAGTAAGCAAGGTGGAAATTTTGCAAAAGCCGATAATTGGTAATGCCCAGTCCCGCGCCGTTGGCAGACAGAAAGTTAATATAATTGCTGTTGTTTACCGAGGAATAATTTTTAACTCCGTAATAATTCTGAGCCATAGCGTCATTGCAGGAAGCAATGTCGTTTTTGTCGGTCACGCTGTCAAAATCCTTATAAATGCGGTAAAAGCCGCTGTCGGAGGATTTAAGTTCCTTAATAATCTCGTAGCTGTCGTCAAAATACACCGTATCGTCTTTTTTATAACCGTATCTCACCGTATCTTTGTGGTACATAGGGTTATAGTTATAGGCAATTTCAAACATTGTAACAGCCGCCGTTATGACAGCCGCCGCGGTGCAGACCGAAACTCTGCGCGCTTTTGAAGCCGCCGCGCGGTCGGCACTGCCGAGCAACAGATCGATTATTACAAGTGCGGCAAACACCGCAAACACCGAAACCATCGGCAGGGCAGCATATTTCGCGAATTTAACCTCGTTTGACATATAGAAATACCGCACGGAAACGCCGAGAAATACAAGTGATGCTGCCATTGTGGTATACAGATATTTGCGGTTAAATCTTTTGTTTTTAATTACGGCGTCGAGTCCCAACGCACAGCCGAGAGCCGAAAGAAGGCTTACGATATACTCCCATCTGAAATTAACGGTGAGAAAAGCGTTTGTAAAAAATGCGAAAAACGGCACGCAAAGCAACACGGCGGTAAGTCCGCTTATAATAATAAACCGTTTTCTGTTCTGCTTATTGCTGAACGCGAAGTACTGACCGTAAAGAACAAAGGACGCGGAGGTTACAAACACCGAAGAAAGCTGAAAATAATCATAATATGCGCCGCAATATTCCGTGCCGCTTCTGTCGCCCAAAAGGTTGAGGTTAAAGCTTCTTGAAAATATTGTAAGGAAATTACCGAAGCTGAATTTAAAAAGTCCGAGGCTGAACACGGTGTCCGTTCCCGAACCCGCCCTTGAGCTGTTTAAAACTATGCTTAACTGCGGGAACATAATAAACGCCGCCGCCGCCACGGAAAGCACACCGAAGCCCAAAAGCTTAAGTAGTTTTGTTACAATATTTTTAAAATTTTCACCCCGCATTATAAGGCGGGCGACCATATAAATTGCCGCCAAAATGCCGGATATATAAAAGAAATAATAAGAGTATACCGCAGTGAGAACCAAAAAGGTTACAAGAAGTCCCTTTTTCCCGCTCTCAAGGAATTTTTCAACGCCTAAAAGGATAAGCGGAAAATAAACGCAGACCGTTCCCAGCGCAAAATTAGAGCCGGCTATCATTGAAAAGCCGCTGAACACATAAAGAACAGAGCCGTATATACATGCGGCCTTGTTCAACTTAAAATAATTTAAATAAAGATAAGCGGCAATACCCTCAAAGATCAGCTTAACAAGAATATGCCACACAAACATATCCGGTATACGCGCTCTGCCGAACAGAAAAATTATATAGGTGAAGGGATCGCCTAAAACGTCTGCGTGGGTAAAGATAGTATCCCCGATTCCCATACTCCAAGACCATATGCTTCCCGATTTAAAAGCGTCATATATTCCGTAATAGGTGGGCAGATTAGCCCTTAAAAGGTCGGACAGCGTTCCCTTTGTAAAAAAGAAATAGCCGCCGAACAAAAAGTCCCTAAAAATTATTACCGATAAGACCAGTGTAAACAATATTACCGCCGAAAGCGGCATTAAATTCTTTTTTCTGCCTGATGCCGAATTACTCAACACTTCTTTTTTTCACCCATTCAACCGTTTCTTTTATTCCTTCTTCAAATGTGTATTGCGGCACAAAGCCTGTGTCGCGCGTCAGATTTGAAATATCGGCTTCCAAGTGCATTACCTGGTTGGGATAATAATCAAGTTCGCCCATACCTATTTTAATGCTTGGGTCTACCGCGTCGCGTATGGCGTATATATAGTCCCTCAATCTGCGGGTTTTTCCCGTGCCGAAGCAGTAAATCTCACCGTCTTTGCCCTTTTCGGCAACAAGGCGGAACGCCCTTGCGGCGTCCTTGCTGTAAATATAATCCCAAACCTGATCGCCCTTTGTGTACTGCGGGCGTTCGCCGGCAAGCATTTTGTAAATTCCGCTCATAACCATTGTGTATTTTCCGTCAAACGGTCCGTAAAGGCTTACTATCCTGCACCATTCGTGGCGTATGCCAAGTTTCCCGCATTCAAGGCGGCTCATTCTGCCGGCGTCAAGCTTGGCTATGCCGTAGCCGTTATCGGGATTGCAGGGCATATCGGGGTGCAGCACTCCTTCCACGTGGCCGAATTCGCTTTGAGAACCCGCGCCTATAAACACCTTGCAGCCCAAAGCGTGGGCAAGGTGTACCGCGTCTATGGTGTAGAGTATATTGAGCGCCTGCCTGTAGGTGTCCTGCCTGCTTTCGCCGTAGGTGCCGTCCCAAGCGAAGTGGTAAAATGCGTCATAATCGTGAGAAAGGGCTGCCGACAGCGAGTTTAAGTTATCAACTCCGCACTCAACAATTTTAACCAAACTGTTTCTCGGAACAGAGGATATTCTATTTGAGCCCGGGCGGCAAACTGCGGTTACTTCTATTCCCTTTGAGCAAAGCTCTTCGATAAGCGAAACGCCTACCGCTCCGGTAGGTCCGGTTATTATAACTTTTTTAATACTATCGGGCATTATATACTTTTACGAAGTGCGCGAGCGCGTCGGCAACATCGTTCTCCTTTATATCGTGAACAATTTTAAGGTCCTTTGCGGTGTCGGTCATAAGCACGGCGGTAAGGTCGGTGCTTGTCTGTTTCTTGTCCT
The DNA here is from genome assembly GCA_934454655.1 of uncultured Eubacteriales bacterium. Taxonomy (GTDB): domain Bacteria; phylum Bacillota; class Clostridia; order Oscillospirales; family Acutalibacteraceae; genus UBA737. The sequence continues at coordinate 12,665 of CAKSFK010000014.1, forward strand.
TACGCATAGCGTTTATAAAATCCCCGATTTCATAAGCGCCGAGATTCGTGTTTATGTGAATGACCTTTAAGAGTACTTTTTCGGCGCGAAGCGCAGTGTCAGCCGACAGCAGACTTCTTTTAACCGAGATAAAGTCCGCCATGATCATACCTATCGCAACGGCGGTTCCGTGCGGTATTTCATACTTTGTAACCGTTTCTATTGCGTGGCCGAAGGTGTGGGCAAAATTAAGTTTAATTCTTTCGCCCTTATCAAATTCGTCCTCTTCTATAAAGTCCTTTTTAAACGAAAGGCTGGTATCAACAAAGTGCTGAAGGCAGCCGTTATCGCGCTTCAGCAACAAATCGATGTTCTTCTCAATGTTTTCAAGACCCGAAGCGCCTGCCATTATATTGAACTTTACCACCTCGCCGAGTCCGCTTTCAAAATCACGCTCGCTGAGTGTGGCGAAAAAAGCGGGGCAGATGTAAATATCATCCGGCGGATAAAATGTTCCAAGCAGATTTTTGTATTTTTTATAATTAAGGCTTGTCTTTCCGCCGATGCAGCTGTCACAGCTGGCAAGCAGAGTTGTGGGAACAAACGTCCACGCAATACCGCGGTAAAGAATATTGGCGACAAAGCCCGTAATATCCTGAATTATTCCTCCGCCTACGGATATGAGCCTTGCGTTCCTTTTGGCGGGTATTTCGGTCATTTTTTCGCATATATCAAGCGCCGTTTCAACAACCTTATGTTCTTCCGTTGCCTCTATAAGGCAAAGTCGCTCTTTCGGTATTTCGGTAAAATATTTTTCATAAAGCCCGTATACCTTTTTATCTATTACAAATTCTGCGTTTTCCGTAAGGCAGAGCTGTCTTAAAAAATCCGGTGTAAGCTCCTTATGCACGGTGTAATCCTTAAATCTTGAATGAATTATCATTTCGCTGTGTAACCTCCGTCAACGGCAATCTGCTGCCCTGTAATATAGGTGTTTTCCTCACTCGCGAGATAGCAGATAAACGCCGCCTGTTCTTCGGGTTTTGCCATACGTTTTGCAGGTATATAGGCGGATATTTCCTCTATTTGCTCGGGCGTGTTGTTTTTGTAGGTGAGTTCGGTAAGGGTAAAGCCGGGGCAAACGGTGTTTATTAAAATATTATAGGGCGCAAGCTCCACCGCAAGGGTCTGGGTGACGCCGTGAATACCGTGTTTTGTCGCGGCATAGGTAACTCTGCCGGGTTTTCCCGCAAGACCCCATATAGAGCCGAGGTTTACTATTCTGCCGCCGCCGTTCTTTTTCATATTCGGCACCGCGGCGCGTATAAGCCTTATCGGTGAGATGAGGTTTATCTGCATTGTTCTGTCAAGCTCGTCGTCGGTTATGTTTTCAACGTCGTTTACCTCGTTAATGCCGGCGTTATTAATAAGAACGTCAAATGTAACGTCCTTTATTTTTTCACAGTAGCTTTCAACGCTTGCGGGAGATGAGAGGTCAAGTTCGGAATGAGAGGGAGCAACAACCTCATAACCCATTTCTTTAAGCTTTTGCGCCGTTGCCGCACCTATGCCGCGGCTGGCGCCTGTAATAAGGGCTTTTTTCATAAATTAAAACCTCCGGATCATAACAGGGCTTATCTTACGTCCTCTTTAATCATTGGAATTATCATAATTTTTTCAAGCTCTTCCTTAGGTAAGAAGGGAGCCAGATCCTCAAGCGGAGGACTTACAAGAGTACCGTCCGGCAGACGCTTTGTGGCGCTCTTCGGTTCAAATTTCTGATTTGTGTCCACAAAAATTTCGCACATGGCATACCCTTCGGTATTAAGGGCCTTATTTATTGCGTCGGGAAGCTCCGCGTTTGAAGATGCGCTGAAGTACGGTATGCCGTAAGCGCCGGCAATCTTTTTCATATCAGGGAAAGAAAGGTCGCCGCTTTCGGGGCCTACGCCTATTTTTGTGTATTCGGGGAAGAGGTTGCCCTCGGTCTGGCGCATTGAGTGGTACCCCTGATTGTTAACAACAAATATCTTTATGGGCAGCTTGTGGAAAACAATGGTCTGCAATTCCTGCAAATTCATCTGTATAGAGCCGTCGCCCGTAAGGCAAACGGTTTCCTTTTTGTCCGAGGCAAAGCAGCTGCCTATTGCCGCGGGCAGGTCGTAACCCATACTTGCCGCGCCGCTGTTGCTTATAAGCCTTGTATGTTCCTTAATGTATATTGCGTGCAGGCACGCCTCAACCGTGCCGTTGCCGAGAACTATCGTTTGGTCGTCCTTTACGGCGTGGCTTATATCGTTAAGGAAGCAGTATGCGTTGGCAAGTCCCTTGCCCTCGTAATGCTTCTTTGTTACAACGGGGTAATTCTTTCTCCACTCTTTGCAGGTGTTTATCCACTCGCTGTGCGGCTCAAGTTCGCCGCATATGTTGCGGTCAAGCACGGTAAGGAAGTCCTTTGCGTCTGCCGGGATAGGCATTTCAACGTGAATACTGGGCTTTACAAGCTCGTATTTATCCACATCAACCATTATAACAAAAGCCTCGCGCGCCCATGTCTTAACGTTATACCCCACCTGGCGGCAGCTGAGTCTGCACCCGACCGACAAAATAAGGTCGGAGTTCTGAACCGCCCAGTTTCCCGCGCGGTCGCCGAGGAGTCCCGGCATACCCGCAAACAGCGGGTCGTCGTGCGGCATAAGGTCGGTTGCGTCAAACGCGGAAACGGTGGGTATTCCCAGTTTCTTTGCAACCCTACGCATAAGCTCCACGCAGTTTGCAATGTGTATTCCGTTGCCGAGATAAAATACGGGGCGTTTTGCCGCTTTTATTTTTTCTATAACCGTTTTCGCCTGTTCGTCGGTTACGGCGGGTACGGCATCGTCCTTAAGCTCAGAGGGGTCAAATTCTATAAATTCATCGGTATCGATATATCCGCCCTGAATATCAAGCGGAACATCAAGCCAAACGGGTCCGGGTCTGCCCGATTTTGCAAGGTAAAGCGCCTTTTGAAGATGATATTTAACCGTTTTCGGGTCATTTATCATAACGGCGTATTTGGTCATATGCGAAACCATGGGAGTAATGTCAAACTCCTGATCGCCCATGGCTCTTACGGGAATTCCCGCGGCGCGCGCCGTGGTGGCATAGCGAACCTGACCGCTTATTACAAGCATAGGAATACTGTCAAGCCAAGCGCCCAAAACGCCCGTAAGGGTATTTGTGCCGCCGGGTCCTGTTGTGCAGCAGACAAGGGGCAGTTCGTTTGTTGTTCTGTAATAACCCTCGGCGGCTATCGCGGCGGTCTGCTCGTGCTGAACATAAACGCACTTAAGCCCGTCCTTATGACCGAAGGAAACATTAAGGTGCATAGCTCCGCCGCCGGGTACGGTGAAATTGTGGTGAATACCGTACTCAACCAGATAGTCGGCAATATAATCCGAAATTTTAACTCTCATTTTTTATTTTCCCCTTTTTTATGCCTTAAACGCCCAGAATTTATTAAGAATAAAGTTTAAAGGTATTGTTATAACAAGATTTATCCAGGGAGCGAGCCACTCCGAAATGCCGAATACTCTGACCTGCAGAACAATAAGCACGCTGCCCAAAATGTAGCTTCCGCCGTATGCCAGATAGGTTCTTAAAAGCTTTTTGAAAAAGCTCATCTGCGAATCCTTGAAAACAAATATATTGTTCCACAAAAAGCTGTTAAATACGCTTACGACCCAGCCGACGGTGTTTCCCCAAAAATAGAGGTCTTTATTTATCCAAATAAAAATATAATAAATACCGGTGGAAACAAGTGTGTTGGAAACACCCACTATGCCGAATTTTATAAATTGCCACAAAACCTGCTTCCAGTTATCCTTATTTATTGATTTCAGTTGTTTTATAATATCCATTCAAAGCTCCGATAACATTCGGAAAAAATGTCCGAATTTCATAATTGCCCGACAGTTATTATTGCTGTCGGGTGCGGTATTTACCTATATTCAAAAAATTCCTTTATTTCTCTGTCCATCTCTGCCGGAATATCGCCGCCGGAAAGCCATATCTTGCTGAAACGGCAGGTCATTTCCATACATTCCTTCATATGCCATCTCGGCGTCCAGCCGAAGGTGGTTTTAAGCTTTGAACAGTCAAGCTTTAAGAAGTTTGCTTCGTGCGGACCGCCGACGGACTTGTTCTCCCACTTCATACCCTCGCCGAAGGTATCGCAGAAAAGGGTTACAAGGTCACCTGTCGTAACGCAGTCGCAGTCGTCCGGGCCTACGTTATAGTATCCCGCAAGATCGGGGTTTTCATACTGCCTTTCGGCTATCATAAGATATGCCGCAAGCGGTTCTAACACGTGCTGGTACGGTCTTGTGGAGTAAGGGTTACGAACCGCGATGACCTCGCCCTTTGCGGCGGCGCGCACGCAGTCGGGTATAATGCGGTCGTTGGCAAAATCGCCGCCGCCTATAACATTGCCGGCACGCGCGGTGGAAACGGCAATTCCCATGCTGTCAAGAAAAGAGGATTTATAGCTGTGGGTCACAAGCTCCGAGCAGGACTTGGAGTTTGAGTAGGGGTCGTAGCCGTCAAGCGGCTCATTTTCGCGGTAGCCCCACGCCCACTCGTTGTTGTGGTAGACCTTATCGGTAGTAACGTTGAGAACCGAGCGCGGCGGGTTCTTTGCCGTTCTTACGCACTCAAGCAGATTAACCGTTCCCATAACGTTTGTTTCGTAGGTGTAAACAGGGTCCTTATAGCTGTCCCTCACAATAGGCTGTGCCGCAAGATGCAGCACAATTTCCGGTTCAGCCTTGTCAAAGGCACTTTTAAGCGCCTTCATATCCCTTATGTCTCCTATTACGGAGGTCATTTTGTTTTCAATATCCGCAAGGCAGAACAGTGCGGGGTCGGTGGGCGGTTCTGTCGAAAAGCCCGTAACCTTTGCACCCGCGCCGATAAGAATACGGCAAAGCCATGTTCCCTTAAAACCGGTATGACCCGTTACAAACACTTTTTTGCCGTTAAAAAACTCAAGATTCATATAAATCCCCATTCTGCAGTTTTTCCGCCGAAGTAAGCTTTAATCCCATTTTTTCCATGGTGCTTTGCCCGAGTCCCAAAGCTTTTCAAGCAGTATTTTTTCACGCATTGAGTCCATACACTGCCAAAATCCCGTGTAGCGGTAACTCATAAGCTGCTTTTCTTTTACAAGCTGCTCAAGGGGGGCTGTTTCAAAAATTGTATCGTCGCCTTCAAGGTAGTTGAATATTTCGGGTTCCAAAACCATATATCCCGCGTTTATCGCGGCGCCGTCGTTAACCTGTTTTTCACGGAAGCTGCGTACCGCGCCGTTATCCTTGATATCAAGAACACCCTTTTGCTGTTCCTGAATTACCGCGGTAAGGGTTGCGAGTTTTCCGTGGGACTTATGGAACTCAACCAGCTTTGAAATATCAATATCGCACACGCCGTCGCCGTAGGTGAGCATAAAGGGTTCGTTGCCTATATATTTCTGTATGCGCTTTACCCTGCCGCCGGTCATTGTGTTAAGTCCCGTATCAACAACCGTTACCTTCCACGGTTCGGAGTGCTGCTCGTGAATGATCATCTCATTGCCGTTTGAAAGGTCAAACGTAACGTCGCTTGTATAAAGGAAGTAATCCGCAAACCATTCCTTAATATACTGCTGTTTATAGCCGGCGCATATGATAAATTCGTTATATCCGTAATACGAATATTCCTTCATTATGTGCCAAAGTATAGGCATACCGCCTATTTCAATCATCGGCTTCGGTTTATACTGCGACTCTTCGGAAATTCTTGTGCCGAAACCGCCTGCCAGAATAACAACCTTCATAATTACGCTCCTTAGGTTCTAATATAACATAATAAAATATATCATAAACAAGGCCTTTTGTCAACCAAATAAACCAACATACACCATTTTAGGACAGTACAAAACCCGCCTTATTCGACACGGGAAATACACGGAAAAATGCGCAGTAACGCCAATGCGGCATTACCGCGCAACACACGTTTCCTTATTACATCAGGTCTGTTATTATTGAAACGCCGGTCATTTCCTTAGGCTGTTCAAGGTTTAACAGCTTGATAATTGTGGGTGAAATATCGCAGAGTCTGCCGCCTTCGCGCAGCTTGCAGTTTTTGCCGATAACGGCAAAGGGAACAAGATTTGTTGTGTGGGCGGTAAAGGGTGTGCCGTCCTCCGCAAGCATTTTATCGGCATTGCCGTGGTCTGCCGTAAGCAGCATTACACCGCCCGTTTTAAGAGTGCTGTCCTCCACTCTGCCAACGCAGGTATCAACCGTTTCAACAGCCTTTACAGCCGCCTCGAACACGCCTGTATGACCCACCATATCGCAGTTGGCAAAGTTCAGTATCACAACGTCATACTTGCCCGACTCAATAGCTTCGCACACCTTGTCGCAAACCTCGTTTGCGCTCATTTCGGGCTGCAGGTCGTAGGTTGCAACCTTGGGGGAGGCGACAAGTATTCTGTCCTCGCCCTCAAACTTGACTTCTCTGCCGCCGTTGAAAAAGAATGTTACGTGCGCGTATTTTTCGGTTTCGGCAATACGCAGCTGCGTCATACCGCGGTTTGCCAAGAATTCGCCTAAGGTGTTGTTAAGCTCTTCGGGCTTAAAGGCAACCTCAACATTGGGCATTGACGCGTCGTACTGGGTCATACAAACGTAGAACACCTTTTGTCTGCCGCCTTTGCGCTCAAAGCCGGTGAAACCGTCGTCAACAAAGGTGCGGGTGATCTCCCTTGCCCTGTCGGGACGGAAGTTGAAGAATATAACGCTGTCGCCCGATTTTATTCTCTCTGTACCGGAAATCACGGTGGGGAGCACAAATTCATCGGTGATGTGCTTGCCCTCTTCGTCAATCTCGGTGTAAGACTTGCGAACGGCAGCTGCGGCGTCATCGGTAACAACGCCCTCGCCGTAAACGAGCGCCGCATATGCTTTGCCGACTCTCTCCCAGCGGTTATCGCGGTCCATTCCGTAAAATCTGCCCATAACCGTGGCAAGCTTGCCTACGCCTATTTCCTTAAGCTTTGCGTTTAAGGTATCAATATAATCCGCGGCGCTTGCGGGGGGAACGTCGCGTCCGTCAAGCAGGGCGTGAACGTAAACCCTTGTAAGACCGTTTTTCTTTGCAAGCTCCAAAAGTCCGTAAAGGTGTTCAATGTGGCTGTGAACGCCGCCGTCCGACAAAAGTCCCATTAAATGCAGGGCGCTGCCGTTCTTTTTGCAGTTGTCCACCGCGTCAAGAAACGCCTTGTTTGTAAAGAAATCGCCGTCTTTAATGGATTTTGTAATTCTGGTCAGTTCCTGGTACACAATTCTGCCGGCGCCTATGTTTGTGTGACCGACCTCGCTGTTGCCCATCTGACCGTCGGGAAGACCGACATCCATTCCCGAAGCGCCGATTTTTGTGGTGGGGCATTCCGCAAAAATTTTATCAAGGCGCGGTGTGTTTGCGGCTTTGATTGCGTTTCCCTTTGTTTCGGGGTTTATGCCGAATCCGTCCATTATAGTTAAAACTATGGGTTTTTTCATCAGTAATTGCTCCTAAGGATAAAATTATATGCTTGCCGCCTTAACTATTACGGAGAAATCCTCCGCTTTTAAGGAAGCTCCGCCGATAAGTCCGCCGTCAACATTGTTTTTGGCAACCAGCTCGCCGCAGTTTTTGGCGTTCATTGAACCGCCGTACTGAATTGTAACCGTTTCGGCGGTATCTTCGCCGTAAGCCTCGGCAACTGCGGCGCGAACATAGCCGTTGCCCTCGTCTGCCTGTTCCGCTGTGGCGGTAACGCCGGTTCCGATTGCCCAAACGGGTTCGTAAGCTATAATAATGTTTTTAAGCTGTTCCTTTGAAACGTTGGTAAGCGCCATCTTGGTCTGGAATTTAAGCAGTGTTTCGGTATAGCCGAGTTCGCGCTGTTCAAGCGTTTCGCCTACGCATACAATAGCCGTAAGACCTGCGTTAACAGCGGCAAGGGTGCGGAGGTTGACGGTCTGATCGGTTTCGCCGAAGTACTGTCTTCTTTCGCTGTGACCCACAACAACGTATTTAACGCCGCTTTCAACCAGCATTTTGGCTGAAACTTCGCCCGTGTAGGCGCCGCTTTCCTTAAAGTGGACGTTTTCTGCGCCTATTTCAATGTTTGAGCCTTTGGCTGCTTCAACCGCGGCGGCAATATCAACAAAAGGTACGCAAAGCACTACCTTGCAGTCGGCATCGGCTACAAGAGGTTTCATCTCGTTAATAAGGGCGGTGGTTTCCGCGGGTGTTTTGTTCATTTTCCAGTTGCCGGCGATAACGGCGGCTCTTTTTGCTTTATTCATATTCTTTACTCCCTTTTTAAAATTACTCTTCAAACATACGGGCAAGCTTATCTGCCGCTAAGGACATATCCTTAATGCCCTCGGATACGTTGTCCGCATTGAATTTATTAAGATAACTGTCGGCCTCAAGGGTGAAATATCCCTTGTAGCCTATACTTTTAAGCGCTTTTACAATCGATTTAAAGTCTATATCCATTGAAAACGGGATTTGGTGTGAATCGTGCCATCTGTCGTTATCGTGAATATGCAGTGCCTGCAGGCGGTCGCCCAGTGCATATATCATATTTGCGGCGCCCGAGCCCGAGCCGCGCATTTCCGCGTGGCCTATATCAAGGCAGGCAACGAAAAAGGGGTCGTTAACGGCGTCAAGATGAGCGTTAAAGCTTTCGGACGTGGCACAGGCGGCAAAACAGGATTCGTCCTTTTCACCGTTCCAGTTCCACATATTCTCCGTTGCGATCTTCACTCCGCAGCTTTTGGCAAACGGGAGAATTTCGGCGTAAATTTCCGCGTTTTCCTCGGGCGATTTATTGTTATCGGGGTGAACGATACATATTTTTCCGCCTGCTTCCGCCGTACACTCTATCGACCTTTTTAAAAGCGAGCGTATCTCGGGGCAGGACACCGGAAAAGGCGCGTGGGACTGGTTGCAGACAATGCCGTTATCAAGCCCTATTTGCTTTAACCTGCGGGCAAAGGCAATGTAATTGTTACCTGCCAGCGGGTGATTTGTCATAACGGCACTGCGGGTACTCCAGTCATATCGGCACATATCGAACATTGAAAAATCCCAGGCGTCAAATCCCGCCTTCGCAATTTCCTCAACCGCTCTTTCCTCGCCGATAATTCTTGACGCCGAGCCTATCTCTGTTGATGTTTTCATAGTGATCACCTAATGTGTTATAAAAGCGCCGAAGCCGCCGCGCTTACAGCCCGAAAACGGTTCTTTGCGCGGCAGCCTGAGTTTTAAATTATTTATCGTTAAGTGCGGCAATGCCGGGCAGTTCCTTGCCCTCAAGGAATTCAAGGGATGCTCCGCCGCCTGTTGAAATGTGGGTCATCTTATCGCCGTAGCCGAGTGTGTTAACAGCCGCGGCAGAGTCGCCGCCGCCGATAACGGTTACGGCATCGGTTTCGGCAAGGCTCTTTGCAACGGCAATTGTGCCGGCAGCCAATGTCGGGTTTTCAAACACGCCCATAGGTCCGTTCCATACAACGGTCTTTGCGCTCTTAACCTCGTTTGCGAAAAGCTCTGCTGATTTAGGTCCTATATCAAGACCCTCGTAATCCGTCGGAATTTTATCGGCGTCAACGGTCTTAACCTCAATCGGAGCGTCAATCGGATCGGGGAAATGGTCGGCAATGTTGCAGTCAACCGGGAGAAGTATCTTAACGCCCTTTTCGTCTGCCTTTTTAAGCATATCGCGGCAGTAGTCTATCTTTTCGGTATCAAGGAGTGATTTGCCAACGCCGTAGCCCTTTGCCGCCAAGAAGGTGTAAGCCATACCGCCGCCTATAATAAGGGTATCGGCTTTATTAAGCAGGTTTTCGATTACCGAAAGCTTATCGGCAACCTTTGCGCCGCCTAAAATTGTAACGAAAGGACGAACCGGGTTATCAACGGCGTTTCCGAGGTATTTAAGCTCTTTTCCGATAAGGTAGCCGGCAACAGCCTCTTTAACATAGGACACTACGCCGACGGTTGAGCAGTGCGCTCTGTGAGCGGTGCCGAACGCGTCGTTAACAAAAATATCGGCAAGAGAACCGAGTTCCTTTGAAAACTCTTCGCCGTTTTTGGTTTCTTCGGCGCGGTAGCGTGTGTTCTGAAGAAGAACAACGTCCCCGTCCTTCATAGCGGCAACGGCAGCCTTTGCGTTTTCGCCTACAACGTTATCGTCCGCAGCAAAAACAACCTCTTTGCCGAGAAGCTCTGACAGGCGCTTTGCAACGGGGGCTAAAGAAAGCTCGGGCTTGGGTTCGCCCTTCGGCTTGCCGAGGTGTGAGCAGAGGATGACTCTGCCGCCGTCGGCAATGAGCTTTTTAATTGTCGGGAGAGCGGCAATTATGCGGTTCTCGTCGGTTATAACGCCGTTTTTAAGCGGCACGTTAAAATCGCAGCGAACAAGAACCTTCTGACCCTTTACGTTGATATCGTCAACGGTTTTTTTGTTAAGAGCGTTCATTAAAAAACATCCTTTCAACATTGTTAAAATTTTTGCAATTCTATTTTACCACATTTTTCTGGATTTTCAATATTTATTTTGAAAAGCACTAAAATCAGCAGTCCTCCCATTTGTAATTATGGAGCTGACCGAAATTTTCCAAGGCGGGGTAATCCCACTGCCTTAATGCTTCGTAGACCGCAATCGCAACCGAGTTTGAAAGGTTAAGGCTGCGTATTCCGCCGAGCATCGGTATGCGGACGCACCGCTCGGGATTTTTTATAAGCAGTTCTTCGGGCAGACCTTTTGTTTCCTTGCCGAACAGCAAATAGCAGTTATCGGGATAGGAAACATCGGAATGGGTATGTCTGCCCTTTGTTGTAAAATAAAAGAAGGAGCCGTTGTTCTTTTTAAAAAAGTCCTCAAGGCTTTCGTAATAAGTAATGTCAAGGTATTGCCAGTAGTCGAGTCCCGCGCGTTTTAGTTTTTTATCGTCGATTTTAAAGCCCATCGGCCCCACCAGGTGGAGTCTGGCACCCGTTGCGGCGCAGGTTCGCGCCACGTTCCCCGTGTTTTGCGGAATTTCGGGTTCAACCATTACAATGTTCAGTTTTGCCATTTTTATACCGTCCCGTCAGGCGTGAAGAGTTAAGCCCCGTCAGCCTAAAATTTTCTTATTTCAAGGCTTGCGTCATCATTGCCTTTTTCAATCGCGCGGATAACTATATAGTAGCTGTAATCCTCGCTCACCTTAACGCACACCCTGTCGCCCACGCGGGCGCCCATAACCGCCTTGCCCATAGGCGAGTCGCGGCTTATGAGTCTTTCAAGCGAATTCTGGCGGAGCGATGTTACTATCCTTACGCTTTCCTCCGCGTCGTCCTCTTCAACATAGTAGCGCACGGTATCGAACATACCGACCTCGTCCGCACGGCTCTGCGGGTGTATCACCTTTGCGGTTTTTATCATATTGCGTAAATATCTTATTCTGCTTTCGTTCTTGCCGCGTTCGCGTTTTGCCGCGTGATATTCGGCGTTTTCGCTCAAATCACCAAAGCTGCGGGTGAACTTGACCTCCTCGAGTATTTTGGGGCGGACCGTACCTATGCGGAACTCAAGCTCGTCCTGCATTTTTTTAATATCAACTTCTGTCAGTTCATCGTACATATCGACAAAATCCCGTTCCTTACAAAACAACGGGGCTGAAAAAACCATGTTTTTACAGCCCCTTGATAATTTAAGCTTTTTTAGGCTTTAATGCCTTTTTTGCGTTTTTATGCCTTTTCCAGATTACCCACAGCGGACCGGAAATGCAAAGCGACGAAACCGCGCCCGACACAATGCCGAATGCCATCGGAACGGCGAACGTGCGGAGTGTTGAAAGACCGAACAGCTCGGATACGACAACAATTGTTATTACCGCCACAAATGTTGTCAGCGAGGTTATAATGTTACGCTTTAAGCACTGATTGATACTTCCGTTTACAAGCACGGCAATATCCTCTTCGGGGTGCAGACGTTCGTTTTCGCGCACACGGTCATAAATAACGATGGTATCGTTAAGCGAATAGCCGAGGATTGTAAGCACGACCGCAATGTAGTTTGAATCTATCTGCAATTTGAAGAACACGCAGGTAAAGAATGTGATAAACACGTCAAACACCAGCGCGCAGAGAGCCGTTACCGCGGCGGATACACCGCCTATGCGGCGGAAGCGTATGCCGACGTAGATTATAACGAATAACGCTGTTAAGAGCACGGCTACAAGACTTTTTGCAAAGAACGAGCCGGCAACCGTGGGGCTTACCGAGTTTGAGTTGTAAAGCTCAATGCTGTTATCGGCAAATTTTTCGGTAAGTGCTTTTGTAAGCGCCTCCTGCTTTTCCGCCGAAACCGAATTTTTGCCCACAAGCGAAATTTCAAAGGTCTTTGTATCTCCCGCAAGCGAGGTGCTTTTTGAAACCGTGAAGGATTTATCGATAACGCCTTTCACGGTGCTTTCAATATCGCCGTCGGACACATCGCCCTTGTATGAATATGAGATTTTTGTGCCGCCGGCAAAGTTAATATCAAGATTAACGCCGAAACCGGGGATAAACACGAACACGATACCGGCAAGGAAGATTGCGCCGTAAATTATAAGTATTTTCTTTAAAAATTTATTAAAATCTATTTTCTTACGCATTCTTCTCACCTCCGAAAAGCCAAGGCTTTCTTAAGAACTTAAGCTGTGAAATGCTCTTGACCATAAGCTTAGAGGCCACAACGCCCATTACAAGGTTAAACACAACGCCCATTAAGAGGGTGTAGCCGAACGAATAAATGGAACCTGTTATGGACGTTCCGAGAAGCGACATTACAGGCGAGAATATTTTAGCCAAGAAGCTGTCCGGCGTACCGAACGCGCCCATAAGCACAACGGATACTATGATGATTGTCACGTTGCCGTCTATAATTGCGCTGAGCGAGTTTTTGTAACCGCTGTCGATAGCGCCGTCGATAGTCTTGCCCTTTTTAAACTCATCCTTAATGCGTTCGGCGGCTATAACGTTACAGTCAACACCGACGCCTATTGAAAGAATGATACCCGCAATGCCGGGGATTGTGAGCGTGAAGCTGGAAGCGTTCGGGAAAAATCCCGATATGGCGGCTATTGTGCCCGCAAGCTGACCGAGCAGCGCAATTGCCGCAACAAAGCCGTTTACGCGGTAAAGCAGTATCATCATAATGCAGACAATGCCGAATGCTATAGAGCCCGCAACAAGCATAACATGCAGTGCGTCGTTGCCGAGTGACGGCGAGATTATTTGCAGTTTGCTGTCATCAACGGTCAGCGCAAAGGGCAGAGAGCCCGCGTTTATCTTATCGGCAAGGCTCTTTGCGGCGTCGGCGTCTTCCATACCGTTTATATATGCCGTGCCGTCGGTAATAGCCTCGTTAACGGTGGGAGCGGAAATTTCCTGATCGTCCATCCAAATGGAAATTTTGCTTCCCACAAGCGCCGCCGTGGCAGACGCAAATTTGGATTTGCCCTGATTGGTGAAGTAAAGGTAAACCACATAGTTGCCCTTTTCGTCAACCCCCGCCTGAGCGCGGTCGATATCCTGTCCGCCGCTTAAAATAACATCGTCCTTATCCTCATTGCGGCAGAACTTAAGCAGCGCGGTTTCTCCCAGCTCCTGCACGGCGGCGGCGGCGTCAAAATCGCTTTCGCCGGCAGCCCAGGGGAATCTTACGATTATTTGGTGGTTGTTTTTATCGGTATATACTTCGTAATCGGTTATGTTCTTGTTTACAAGACGGGTTTCAACAATGGATTTTGCGGCGTCCATATCGTCATCCGTAATATCAACACCCTTTTTATCGGGTGAGAAAACCGCTTCAACACCGCCGCGTATATCAATACCCCAGCGAATGTCCTCCGCGCCCTTAATGTAAACCTTTTTGGTATCGCCGTAGTAATTGCAGGCTCCGAAAAACGCGCCGTACGTCAGCGCAAGTATCAGAGCAAACACAACAAAAAACACCGGCTTGCCCGTTCTTTTGGACTTCATTGGCAAATCCTCCAATATATATTATCTATGTAATTATATACAAAATGCAGCAAAAAGTCAACCGTTTTGTACCAAATGCCTTGTTCGGTCAGCTGTTGCTTTCCGTGAGCTTTTCAAGCGCGGCATACTTTACCGCGGTGCAAAGCACAACGGAGGCTTTTTTAATATCCTCAACCGACGGGTAGGACGGCGCTATTCTGAGGTTAGAGTCGCTCGGGTCCTCGCCGTAGGGGTAGGTGGCGCCCGCCGGGGTAAGTATCATTCCTGCGTTCGCGCACAGCTGCTCAACGCGTTTCGCGCAGCCTTCCATAACGTTAAGGCTTATAAAGTAACCGCCGCGGGGATTTGTCCACCTTGCGATACCCGTGCCGTCAAGCTGTTTTTCAAGCTCCGTAAGCACGCTTTCAAATTTGGGCCTTAAAATGTCGGCGTGTTTCTTCATATGCGCCTTTATATCGGCGGGAGTTTTAAACATTCTTGCGTGCCTTAACTGGTTAAGCTTATCGGGGCCTATGGTCTGATATTTCATTCTGCCCTTTAAAAGCGCAACGTTATTGGGGCTTGCCGCTTCCACCGCAACGCCCGCGCCCGGGAAGGTTATTTTTGAGGTTGAGGTGAAAATTATGGGAAGGTCGGGGTTGCCCGCCTTCACGCATTCATCGTAGATGTTAAGCAGGGTATCGCCCTCGTCATACAGGTCGTGAACGGCGTACGCGTTGTCCCAGAATATTCTGAAATCGCCTGCCGCGGGTTTTATATGTGCCATTCGCCTTACAACCTCGTCGGAATAGGTTATGCCCTCGGGGTTTGAATATTTCGGAACGCACCAGATACCCTTAACGCTTTCGTCCTTTACAAGCTCGTCCACCCTGTCCATATCCGGCCCGTCACCGTTCATCGGCACTGGTATCAGCTTAAAGCCGAAGTATTCGGTTATGGCAAAGTGGCGGTCATACCCCGGAACGGGGCAGAGGAACTTAAGCTTTCCCTGACGGCACCACGGCTCGCCGCCCATACCGTGCGTCATTGCCTGGGCAATGGTATCAAACATCATATTAAGTGATGAGTTGCCGCCCACTATTATCTGCTCGGGTTCAAGGCCGAGTATCTTTCCGAAAAGGGTTTTAAGCTCGGTAAGGCCGTCAAGTCCGCCGTAGTTGCGGCAGTCTATCCCGCTTATATTTTTAAAGCCCGTGTCGTTTCCCACAAGGTCAAACATTTTTTCGCTGAGGTCCATATTGTCAAATCCGGGTTTGCCCCTTGACATATCGAGCGACAGGTGCATTGAGCGCAGATGCTCATACTCGTGCCGCACGGCTTTGAATTCTTCCTCAAGCTCTTCACGGTTCATGCTTAAATAATCCAACATAATTATTTGCCTCCTAAATGGTGTCTTGTCAGTCCGTTTTGCAGGTGCCGCGGTCGGCTGACACCGCTTTGCCGCTCCTTTTTTGCGCTATTCGGTCGGGCAGAATGTAGGCGAACGGATATGAAACCGCGCACACTGCCAAAGCGGCATATATATCAATGACCGAGTGCTGTTTTAAGAACACGGTCGATATACTTATTGCAATTGTAATAATCCATAAGGTTAACTGCCAAAGCGGCGTTTTAAAGCGCTTTATGTGCCAGGTGGTGAAAAGCACCGCGAACGAACCTATAACGTGGAGCGAGGGACAGACATTCGTGTTTGTATCAAACTCGTAAAGCGCCTTTACGACCCACACGCAGAAGTTGTCGCGCTCAAATTCGGCGGGCCTTAATTCCTGACAGGTGGGATACACCAGATATATTACCGTTGTTACGGTGTAGGTTATAATTATAAAATACATAAGCTTTTTAAATGCCGGAACATCAAAAAGAAGGGTGTATATATGTATTCCCACCAAAAAGACAAACCAAAAATAATAGGGGAAAACAAAATATTCGCAAAAGGGTATTTTGCTGTCGAAATCGGAAACTACCGGGTGATAAGTAAGGCTCAGTCCCCTTTCCATAAGCCAGAACATAAGACCGTATACCGGCCAGTAAAGCAGGAGGAAAAGATGTTTAAAATCGGGCGAATTAAGCTTTTCGCCGCGGAACAGTCTTTTATAATCTACCATAAGCAAGATCTACATCCTTAAGAATATAATCGTATATTGATACTGCGGCGTGCCCCGTAAATTCACGGTTGAGAGTATCCGACATTTCTTTAAGCCTTTCGGGATTTTCAAGGCAGTCGCACACATCGTCGCATATCTGCATTTCGGTTTCGGGCATATCGGCACAGCCGTTTTTAAGGAAAAACTCGTAATTGCGCGTTTCACAGCCCGGAACGGCGTCAATAAATATCATAGGCAGTGCCTTAACGGCGGCCTCGGTTGAGCTGAGTCCGCCCGGTTTTGTTAAAATAAGGTCGGCAGCGTCCATATAAAGCGGCATACGCTTTGTAAAGCCGACTATACGCACATTTTCGGGCTGGGAATGTTTTGTGAGCGATTTGTAAAGCTTAACGTTGCTGCCGCATATTACAACCAGCACCGCGTCCGACGGCAGCTGCTGCGGCAGGTACTCGGAGAGGGTCTTTATGGGGCCGCAGCCCATACTTCCGCACATTAAAAGCACGGCTTTGCCGTATTTATCAAGCGAAAGGGCTTTTTTTGCCTCGGCTTTATCGGTATGTTGATAAAAATCGCTTCTTACCGGTATGCCCGACGGCACAATGCGCGTATGCGGTATTCCGTTCTGCACAAATTCGGGAATGAGCGCGCGGTGGGGTATAAAATAGGCGTCCATTGAGGTCTGACCCACACCCGGCGAGCAGGTGTAATCGGTCGCGATAAAATAAGATTTCAAAGAGCATTTGCGGCGTTTTTTAAGCTCGGTCATCATCATTGCCGAGAAAACGTGCGTGCATATAACGGCATCGAAGTCTGCCGACGAGAGATAGCCGTTAAGCTCCTCACAGCCCCTTATAACAAGCTCATACATCAGTGATTCCGAGCCGTTTTTGGGCGGGTGATTTTCTTCAAACCTGTAACTTACGCCGAAAAGCTTGGGCATTTTTCTGTATATAAAAATGTGACCCTTGCTTATAAGCTTTGATTTTTCGGGCGACCAGAACGCCAAAGCGTCCTTTATTTCACAAATATGACCCTGCTTTTCAAAACATTCCTTTAATGCGCGCGCGGCGGAATTATGCCCCTCGCCTGTATTGCACGAAAGTATCAGCAGACGCATTTTCTTTTCTCCTCACGTTTTTTCAGTCTGTTCTTAAGGGATGTAAGGTGCGGGCGGTTATACCGCTGGATCAATATAAACGGGATATTGCAGAAAATAAACACAAACATTAAAACCACACCCGTGGAATTTTTCCATATGAAGTATATGCCTATCGACAAAACGCAGAGGCATTGATGTATAAACTCCGCAACGCAGGTTTCCTTTAAAAGCGCGCCCACGCTTTCGCTTGTCGCGTCAAACGTGACGCGCTTCGGCAGCATATCGCGCATAATGCGGCTCATATCCGGCAATTTTGTTTTCCAGCTTCTTATTCCTATTTTTTCATATATCCTGCCGTTTTTTTCAAAGGCATATATTCTGTAAGGAAACTTGTTTTCGCTGAACCAGCCGCGCGGCATGGACTCGCCGATATAATGAGCAAGGATACCTATTACAGCAACATATACAATGCTCATTAATAGTTTCATACAATCATCCTATCACTGAAAGCACAATAAGCATTGTGCCTTCGGAAAATGAAATTTCAACGTCGTCTTTCCATTCGTTGCTTACGCCCACGGGGAAAACATTTGTAAGCCGGGCGTTTTCAAGCGGATATTCCGCACCCGAAACGGTAACGCCGCAAAGGCGGTCGCCCAGTGAAAACAGCGAAAGCGAACAGCCTTTTCTTTTATTTAAGGTTATGCGGCGCGGGCCTGTAACATACAAGGTATTTTTTTTATCGCAAAAGCGGACAAACGCACCGTTTTCAGCCGCAAACGCGGCGGACTGGATGTTTGCCACGGTGTGGTCGAGCCTTCCGCCCAGAGCGCAGTAAAGGGTTATATCGCGAAATCCGCTTTTCAGCGCATATCTTACCGCGGCAAGGGTATCCGTATCGTCCTTTTTGCAGGGTAGAGCAAGCCTTTTTATATCGGGCGGAACTTCACCCGAAAAGGAATCTCCGTCGCCCACGAAAAGGTCGGGCTTTACACCGCATTTAAGCGCGTATTCAAGACCCTTGTCGCAAGCTATAACAAAATCTGAATTTTCAATTTCGCAAAGCGGAGAAAAATCTCCCCCGGATATTATCGCGCAGAGCCTATTGCTCATTTTCTTCGTTTATAACGGCAATGGCAAGCTCCTTAAGCTGCTCGCCGTCAACCTCAGCCGGTGCGCCCGACATAAGCTCGCTTGAGTTTGAAACCTTGGGGAAAGCAAGTACGTCGCGCAGGCTGTCGCACCCGCAAAGCAGCATTGTAAGGCGGTCAAGACCCAGTCCCATTCCGCCGTGGGGAGGAGCGCCGTACTTAAACGCGTCGGTAAGAAATCCAAACTTGCGGTAGGACTCTTCGTCCGAAAGACCCAGCGCCTCAAACATATGCTTTTGCAGAGCGGGGTCGGTAATACGTATCGAACCGCTCGACAGCTCAATGCCGTTAAGCACAAGGTCGTATGCGTCGGCAAAAACCTTTTCGGGAGCGGTGTCAAGGTACTGCACGCACTCGTCAAGCGGTTTTGTGAACGGGTGGTGCATAGCGTCCCAGTGACCCGTTTCCTCGTTATATTCAAAGAAGGGGAATTCGGTTATCCAAAGGAAATTGAACCGTTCGGGGATAATATCAAGTCGTTTCGCAACCGTAAGGCGCAGAGCGCCCAGAACCGCAAGAACGGTTTTTTTGCGGTCTGCCGCAAACAGCACAACATCGCCCTTTTCGGCGCCGGTGCGCTTTATAACAGCCTGCATTTCGTCCTCGGTCATAAACTTCGCAAAGGAGCAGGTGGGGGTATCGTCCACCCAGCGAATAAACGCAAGACCCTTAGCTCCTATGCCCTTTGCCTCTTCGGTAAGCTTATCAATTTCTTTTCTTGTGTAAACGCCGGCGGCATTCTTTGCGGTTATCGCCCTTACCGTGCCGCCGTTTTTAACGGCGTCGGCAAACACGCCGAAGCCGCAGTTTTCCGCAATGTCGGATATATCCTTAATCTTCATATCGAACCGCGTGTCGGGCTTATCCGAACCGTAGTTTTCCATAGCCTCGGTATATGTAAGGCGCGGGAGCGGAGTGGGTATATCCGTTCCGAGAACCTCTTTGAACAGGCGCTTTACATAGCCTTCGGCAATTTTAAAGATATCTTCGCGTTCAACAAACGACATTTCAAGGTCAATCTGCGTAAATTCGGGCTGACGGTCGGCACGCAGGTCCTCATCGCGGTAGCAGCGTGCTATCTGCATATAGCGGTCAAAACCCGAAAGCATAAGCAGCTGTTTATAAAGCTGGGGAGACTGCGGCAGTGCAAAAAAGCTGCCTTTTTTAACTCTGGACGGTACAAGATAGTCCCTCGCGCCCTCGGGTGTGGATTTAATAAGGGTGGGGGTTTCTATTTCAATAAACCCGTTTTCATCAAAATAATCGCGGGTAACCTTGGCGATTTTATGACGCATCAATATATTGCGCTGAAGGGGCGGACGGCGCAGATCGAGATATCTGTATTTAAGGCGCAGTTCCTCCTTGGCGCCCGTTTCGGGCAGAATTTCAAACGGCGGAGTTTCGCTGGCACCCAGTATTTTAAGCTCGGTCACCTCAATTTCAATATCGCCCGTCGGTATTTCGGTATTTACGGAGGAGCGCATACGCACCTTTCCCTTTGCCATAACCACAAATTCGCTTCTGAGCGTTGCCGCCTTTTCAAAGACTGCCTTATCGGTCGTATCGTCAAAAGCCAGCTGAACAATGCCGCTGCGGTCACGCAGATCGACAAAAATAAGACCGCCCAAGTCCCTTTGTCTTTGCACCCAGCCCGCAACAACAACTTCGCTGTTTATTTTTTCCTTTGTAAGTGTGCCGCAGTAATCGGTACGTTTCATACCGTTCATTCTGTCAAGCGTCAATTCAAAACACCTCTTAAAGTTGAATAGGCGGTCTTTCGACCGCCGGAGTCTTTAATTATTCAATATGCTTTCCTCAAGCTTTTCAAGCGCGGATGAGTGCAGCGCGTTTAAAAGCTCTTCGGACAAATTATCAAGCGATACTTCGGTTTCGCCGCCGCTCGCCATGTTTTTAAGGCGAACCCTGCCCGCTTCAAGCTCATTATCGCCGAGAACGGCTGTAAATTCCGCACCCAGCTTATCGGCGTACTTCATCTGTGCTTTAAGTCCCCTGCCGCATATATCGGTCTGAGCCTTAAAGCCCTCGCGCCTTAACACGGCGCAAAGCTCCGTCGCCTTAAGCGAGGCGTTTTCGCCCAGAGCCGCAATGTAAAGGTCGCACGGGGAGGGACGCGGAAGTTCGGTTTTCTGAGCCGCAAGCAGCAGCATAATGCGCTCAATGCCCATTGCAAAACCGAGCGACGGAACGTCGGGGCCGCCCATTTGGGAGATAAGTCCGTCATACCTGCCGCCGCCGCACACGGTGGACTGGGCGCCTATATCGCCCGAAACAAACTCAAAAACGGTTCTTGTGTAATAATCAAGTCCCCTTACAATGTGGGGGTTGACCTTAAAGCTTATATTTTCAGCGGCAAGGTATTTCTGCACCGTCTCAAAGTGTTCGCGGCAGTCGTCGCACAGGTAATCGGTAACAACCGGAGCGCCTGCGGCAATTTTTCCGCACACGGGGGATTTGCAATCAAGAATTCTCATAGGGTTGCGGCAAAGCCTGTCCTTGCAGGTATCGCACAATTCATCAACGTGTTTCTCAAAGTAAGCCTTAAGCGCCGCAACATAGTCTTTGCGGCATTCGGGACAGCCGATGGAGTTTATTTCAAGCGAAATTTTTTCTATCCCTACAGAATCCAGCACCTGTTTTGCAAGGGCGATAACCTCCGCATCCGCTAAGGGAGCGGCGGCACCTATGCATTCAACGCCGAACTGGTGAAATTCGCGCAGTCTGCCCGCCTGAGGCTTTTCGTAGCGGTAGCACCCGCCCACATACGCCGCCTTTACGGGCAGCGCGCCGTTTACAAGGCCTTTTTCTATTGCGCTTCTTATAACCCCGGCGGTAAACTCGGGACGCAGGGTAACGGAGCGCCCGCCCTTATCATTAAAGGTATACATTTCCTTTTGCACAACGTCGGTGGTATCGCCTACGCTGCGTAAAAAAACTTCCGTGTGTTCGAAAACCGGCACGCGGATCTCATTAAAACCGTAAAGAGCCGCGGTTTCAAGCATTTTACCCTCAACAAACTGCCATTTAAAGCTGTCAAGCGGCAAAACATCTCCCGTTCCCTTTACGGCACGGTTAATTTCGGACATACATTCCGCTCCTGTTATTTATTGTTTTTTACAATTTCGCGCCAGTCAAGATCGCCGCGCTCAAGCCCGTGAATGAGCATTTCCGCCGTGGCAATATTTGTGGCGACCGGAATGTTGTGAACGTCGCATAGGCGCAGAAGTGCGCGCTCGTCGGGTTCGTTGGGCTTGGGATTAAGCGGATCGCGGAACATAAGCAGAAGGTCTATCTCGTCACAGCCTATTCTTGAAGCTATCTGCTGTGCGCCGCCCTGCGAGCCGCCTAAAAATTTAACTATATTAAGACCTGTCGCCTCGGATACCGTTTTTCCGGTCGCTCCCGTTGCAACAATGTTATATCTGCTTAAAATACCGCAGTATGCTATGCAGAACTGAACCATAAGCTCTTTTTTTGCGTCGTGCGCTATCAGTGCAATTGTCATAATAAAAAATCCTTTCATATTTTCTTGGGTTTCGGAAGCAAAATCTGTTCGCCGCCGAGCCTTTTTGCCGTTCTCAAAAATGCCGCCATGGCTTTGCCGCCGCTTTTTATCCCGTGGTTAAAGGGCAAAAAAGCAAGCTCATCGCTTTTGGGAATGACCCCCGCAAGTCTCAGCCCCGCGCCGTCTATTACTTCGTCAATATTTTTCTGAAGTCTGCGCCGCATAAGACCGTATGTAAAGCAGTTGATAACAAGTCTTGAGGGGCGTCCCGCGTCGCCGAGCTTTCGGCTTACCGCCGCCGCGTCCCTTACCGATACGGGATCGGGTGTGGCAACGGTTAAAAACAGCGTGTTCTCCGGCAGGCAGGAGTAAAGCGTAAAATCCATACCGGCGGGAAAATCAAATATTACAATATCGTAAAGCTCACAAAGCTGTTTGGCAAGCCCCGTGAACGAAAACGCGTCTATCCTGCCTATTTCGGACGGTGCCGGAATAAGATACAGCCCCTCGTGTTCGGGGACGCTGTAAACCGCGTCGTCCGCCTCTCTGCCCGAAAGCACATCCGACAGATCGAAAACGGCGGATTCGTCTGCACCGAGCATTATGTCAAGACATCTGAGTCCCTCGTCCATATCAACAAGCAAAACCCGTTTATCAAGCTTTAAAAAGGCAAGCGCCAGTCCTACTGACACGGTGGATTTGCCGACGCCGCCCTTCCCGGACGTTACGGCATAAGCCTGACTCATTTTTAAAGATACCTCACCAACATTGTGTAGGGCGCAGCGGGGTATTGATTCCCGTCACGTCTGTGCCGCCGCGGCGGCACAACACATTTTTTAATATTTTATCACACTTTAACTGCCTTGTCAATTTTAATATCAACTCTTTTCGGTCGGCTTTTCAAGCAGTTCGCAAAGCGTTACGCCGCGCAGGTAATCGCAGATTATCTCGTCAAGCTTTTTCCACACGGGGGCAGTCGGGCAAAGCCCCGATTTTTCACACCTGCCGTCCTCGGTTATGCAGGCGCAGTTCACCGGCACAAGTCCGCCCTCTGTCGCCTCAATAATTTCAAGCAGGTTGTATTCTTCCGCCGGCTTTGAAAGCATGTATCCGCCCGATTTTCCGCGGCGGCTTTCAATAAGCCCCGCGCGGCACAGCCTTGCCACTATCGCCTCAAGGTATTTGGGCGATATTTCCCGGCGCCTTGCCACATCGGACAGGGAAACGCACCCGTCCTTTCCGTTTTCGCATATATCAAGCATAACGCGCAGGGCATATCTGCCTTTGGTTGAGATCATCATTTGCCGTCACCTCTTTAATTCCTATCTTACCACAATGAATTAAAAAAAGCAATTTAATTTGAATTATGTCGGTGAATGTCGGTTATGCGGTGTATTATTATGGCTTTGCCGGGAGGGAAAAATATGCGTGAAAACGATAAACTGCTTTACGATACCATGAAGTCGCTTCTTAACGAGAAGCTTTCGGACGCGGAGGTGCAGTCGCTTAAAGACGAAGGGTTTGAAATAAAGAAACCCACAAGAAAGACCGCGGTAATGATTGCTCTGTATAAAAAAGCGGCATCGGGCGACCTTTCGGCAATAAAGGAACTGCGTTCCATTGTGAGCGAAAACGGCGGCGGCAAGGAAGCAGACGGGAAAAGCGTGGTGATTATTGACGACATCAGAGGAGATTAAACTATCCGAAATAATCGGTGCGGGGTACGATGAATTCTGGAACTGTGAAGAACGTTACCGTGTTTTAAAGGGCGGCAAGGCCTCAAAAAAATCCAGCACGACGGCGCTTAACTTTATTTACAGAATTATGAAATATCCCGGCAGTAATCTGCTGGTTGTAAGGCAGATTATGAACACCCACCGCGACTCTACCTTTGCACAGCTTAAGTGGGCGCAGGAAAAGCTGGGCGTTTCGCATTTGTGGAAAAACACCGTATCGCCCATGGAAATGGTGTATATCCCCACGGGTCAGAAAATTATTTTCCGCGGATTTGACGATGTTTTAAAGCTTGCTTCGGCTACCGTGCCTAACGGGCATCTTAACTTTGTCTGGATTGAAGAAGCGTTTGAAATATCGGACGAGGCGGATTTTGAAAAACTTGACCTCTCCGTTCCGCGCGGAAAGCTTGAGGCCCCGCTCTACAAACAAACGACCCTTACATTTAATCCGTGGAGCGGCGAGCACTGGCTTAAAAGACGCTTTTTTGACCGTCCCGGTCCGCTTGTTGCAACATTTTCCACAAACTACCTTATAAACGAGTTTCTGGACGAAACCGACAAGGCTGTGTTTGAAAGAATGAAAAAGACAAACGCGCGCCGTTATGAGGTGGCGGGGCTCGGAAACTGGGGCATTGCCGAGGGTCTGGTTTATGAGAACTGGTCTGTCGGCAAAAAGGAGATACCGGAAAGCGAGCGTTACAAATGGAAGAGCTTTTTCGGGCTTGACTACGGCTACACAAACGACCCCACGGGTTTTGTGGGATTTATGGCAAACCCGCTTGACAAGGAACTTTACATTTTTTGCGAGTTCTGCAAAAGGCGGATGCTCAACTGCGACATCGCAAACGAGATAAAGCGGCTGGGCTTTTCCAAAGAGCGCATACGCGCCGACTGTGCCGAGCCTAAATCCAACGATGACCTGCGGCGTATGGGCATAGGCAGAATCACGCCGTCGGTTAAAGGGCGCGACAGCATTTTAAACGGCATTGCGGCAATAAACGAGTACCGCATTACCGTAAACCCCGACTGCGTTAATATGATTCGTGAGTTATCCACCTATATTTATGACGAACGGACAGGCGACGGCGGTCTTAAAATGCCTAAGGACAGTGACAATCACCTGTGTGACGCCATGCGCTACGCTTTTTATGACGTAAGGTATTTTCACCCCGAAAAGGGGAACGCAGACAGCGGCGGATATTCCTCCGGCATAAGCCGGGGCGATTTAAACGGAGGTTGGGACATATGACAGCTGTAATAATTATTATTGCCGTTCTGGCGGCGTTTTTCTGGGGACTTATGTGGGGGTGCGCCTCCTGTGAAAAACAAACGCCGAAAATTAAAACCGTGCAAAAACAGCACGGCGAAGAAAAGGATGAGCTTTACCGCATACGTCTTGAGTATAACAATTTTTTGAACTATGACGGAACGGTTCAGAGCGAAAAAGGAAAGGATGAATAACAAATGGAAAGGTTAAATGCCGAAAACGAGGCGATACCAAACGCCGAGGATGAGTGCTGCACTGCGGCAAAGGGCGATACCGCGCCCGAAGCCGCCGAAGAGCTATTCGTTCCTGTAAAATTCAACAAGGAAGTAAGAAACTTAAGTCCCGAGGACGCCGGCGTTCTGGCGCAGAAGGGGCTTAAGTTCGAGGCAATAAAGCACGATTACGAAACGCTTAAAGCATTGGCGGCAGACAGCGGCCGCAGTGTTTCGGAATTTTTAAATGCGGTTAAAAGCGATATGCAGGAAAACCGCAAAAAGGAGCTTGCCGAAAAATGCGGCGGCAACAGCGAAATGGCGGAATACGTTTTAAAGCTTGAAAACAGGTCGGAAAACGACAACGGTTTTTCTGAGATTAAGGCGGAGTTCCCCGAAATATCGGATATTTCACAGCTGCCCGAAAGCGTTGTTGAAAACGCAAGGCTTAAGGGGACAATGCTGCTTGACGAATATCTGAGATACCGCCGTGCCGCCGAGAAAGCCGCCGCGCAGACCGCCGCCGAAAACCGCCGCGCGGCAAAAATGAGCCTCGGTTCGCAATCGGACCGCAGGGGCGGAATTAATCCCGAAACCGCCGAATTTTTAAAGGGACTTTGGAAATAAAAAAGGAGAAATAAAAAATGGCTATTAATTCAATTGAAAACGCAACAAGATATTCAAACGAGCTTGACAAAATGTTTTCCCAAAAAAGCGCAACCGGCTTTTTCGCCGATAACGCGCTCGCGACAAAATTTGTCGGGGCAAAAACGGTTATAATTCCCGACGTTGAGTTTCAGGGGCTTGCCGATTACGACCGCGACAACGGCTTTACAAGGGGCGCCATAACGGTTTCGAATTCTTCCTACACAATGTCTATGGACCGCGCGCGTTCGCTTCAGATAGACCGTGAGGATATGAGCGAAACGGGCATTGCGAACCTTGCGGGCAAGATACTGGGCGAATATGTACGCACAAAGGTTGTTCCGGAGTGCGACGCTTACGTTATTTCAAAGCTTGCGGCTCTCGCGAACACGCGCTCGAACACCGTATCGGGCGATAAAACAAAGCCGTATGAAACGCTTATAAGCCTTATAAACAAGGTTCAGGCAGAGGTCGGCTACGACGAAGAGCTGGTTGCCTTTGTTGACAGTTATATGTTTGCGGCGCTTCAGAACTCGGCTGAAATTTCACGTATGATAACCGTTTCGGACTTTAAACAGGGCGACGTTAACCTTAAGGTTAAATCCATTAACGGCGTTGCGCTTATACCCGTGGTTTCCGAGCGTATGAAAACCGATTACACCTTTAACTCTTCCGAGGCGGGCGGTTTTACGCCGAAATCGGGCGCCAGAGAGGTATATATGCTTGTGTGTCCGAAAAACGGCGCTCATCTTGTTAAAAAGACCGAGAATATGAGGATATTCACACCCGAACAAAACCTTGACGCCGACGCCTACAAGTTTGATTACCGCATTTACTACGATGTATTTGTAAAGCGCAGCGGACTTGACGCGGTATGGGCATGGCTTTCACCCGCCATTACAATTTCCGCGCAGCCGGCGGACAAAAACGTTACAGCCGGCAGCATAAGCGGTTCGCTTTCGGTTACCGCAACATCGACGGGCGCGCTTACATACCAGTGGTATTCATGCAGTGACGCGTCCGGCAGAGGAGCGGTCAAGGTAAGCGGCGGCACTTCAAGCACCCTTACCATTCCCACAGGTCTTACAAAGGGCAAATATTATTACTTTGTAAAGATTATTGTTGACGGCATCGGCTCTGTTACATCAAAGGTTGCCGCCGTTACCGTGGGATAAACCGAAGGACAGTAAAATTTCGGGTTTGTTAACAGACCGGGGGACGGACGGGGTTCCGTCCCCTTTTTTTAGAAACGGAGGTAAATTTATATGAAAACTACACCGCTTGAAATTTACGGAGAGTACCGCGAGGCGGCGGATTTTAAATCATCGCTCGGAAAACGCGGACTGTATGAGCAAAACGCCGTTAACGAGCGTTTTTACATAGGTGACCAGTGGTACGGTGCCAAATGCGGCAACGAAAGGCCGCTTGTGCGGCACAATGTTATTAAGCGTATAGGCGATTACAAAATGTCGCAGATATTAAGCAGTCCGCTTTCGGTCGCGTTTTCGGCTGAGGGCGTTCCGTACGACGCAAACCGCCGCGGGGAACAAAAGGGCGCATACACGGGCGAGCTTAAGTATGACGAGATAAACGACGTTATGGAGTCGCTCAGCGATTATTTCAATGTCACCGCGGAGCGCATAGGACTCGACGCGCTCGAAGAGCGGGCGTTGAGGAACGCTTATATTACGGGCACGGGAATTATTTACACCTACTGGGACGGCGGGGTGAGAACGGGAGTTTATGCCGACCCTTACAAGAGAATGGAAATTACGGGTGATATTGCCTGCGAGGTGCTTGATATTGAGAATGTGTATTTCGGCGACCCTTATGCCGAAAATGTGCAGAAACAGCCCTACATTATAATTTCCAGCTGCCGCGAAACGGCGGATGTTTTGCGCGAGGCGGCACAGAACGGCGCGGATCGCCGCACGCTTGAAATACTGCGGGAAGAGGAATGTGACGGAAAAATAACCGTGCTTACAAAGCTTTACAAGGAATACACTGCCGACGGTTCTTATAAAATTAAATGTGTAAAGGTTACCGAGCACACAACGGTCCGCCGCCCTGCCGATACGGGGCTCAGGCTCTATCCGCTGGCGGCGTTTCAGTGGGAAAGGCGCGGCGGCATTATGTACGGCGAAAGCGAGATTACTTATCTTATACCCAACCAGATAGCCATAAACCGAATGATTACCGCAAACGTGTGGTCGGCGATGACATCGGGTATGCCGATGATGGTTATAAACGGCGACACCGTGCCGCAGGGCATTACAAACGAGCCCGGGCAGATAATAAAGGTGTTCGGCAGTAACGAGGATGTGGACGGCGCCGTAAAATATGTGGCTCCGCCGGATTTCAGCAAAAATTTTGAAAACAGCGTGCAGTCGCTCATAAACAACACGCTCACGCAAAGCGGCGCAAACGAGGTGGCGCTGGGCGACAGCCGCGCCGATAACGCCACCGCGCTTATTACAATGCGCGACGCGGCTATAATGCCCCTTAACATTGCGAAAACAAGGTTTTACGCGTTTGCGGAGGAAATATCGCGCATATGGGCGGATTTCTGGATTGCCTGTTACGGAAGAAGAAAGCTTAAAATAAGAACCAAGAACAGCGTTAAATACATTCCGTTTGACGCTTCGCGCTACGCGGGACTTATTATAAATGCAACGGTAGACGTGGGGTCGGGAGCGGCGCTTAGCGACCGAGAGTGTGTTAACACGCTTATAACCCTTTTTGAAAAGGGCATAATAAACCGCCGCGAGTTTCTGGAGCGTGTGCCGGACGGCATTATACCCGACAGAAACGGACTTTTGGCGGCAGAGGAGGAAACAGAGAATGAAAGGGAATGAATTGCTCAGCCGCGCGCTTGTGCTTTTGGGGCGCGACGGCGGAACGGACGATTCTCTCGCGGTGCGGGGAGCGAACGTTATAAATCAGATATTGCTTGATTTAAAGCTTTCCCCGCTTGAGCGCCTGTCGTCCGACGCGGGGTTAAGCCCGGCGCAGGAGGACGCCGTCTGCTACGGTGCCGCCATGCTGCTTTCGGTTACCGAGGGGGACACCGGCAGAAACGCGTTTTTAACGCAAGCTTATTCGGCAAAGCGGGCGGCGGCACTGGCAAAAACCGAACGCGTAAGCGATTGCCTGCCGACGGTAACGGAGGGCGGATAAAATGAAGTATGTGTCATTAAAAAACAAAAATCCCTCTTCGTTTGCCGTAAGGGGCTTTTCGGGCGGACTTGATTTAGGCTGTCCGCCCTGCGACATTGCCGACAATGCCCTTTGCAAATGCCTTAATATGCGGTACGACAGGGGAGTTCTCAAAACACGCGAGGGGCTCTTGGCTGAAAGCGGCGATATAATAGCCTCGGTGTCGCCGTTTTCCGACGGCGTAACCTTTTATGTAACGCCCGGTTATTTTAAAATAAAGGGTAAGTACAAAAAAATTGCCGTTGCAACCGAAATTGAGGACGACGCGTATTATCATTGCAACATTTTCTTTGCGGACGCCGACGGAAACCGCACCGCCGCGGGTTCGGTAACCTTTAACCGAATTTCCACAGAGGATTTTTACCAGCCTGTGAATATGCTTTTTTACAGCGGAAAACCTGTAAACGGCGGCGGAATATTTTTGCTTATAACAAAGAATAACATATACAACACCGAGGAAAAGAGCTATTCTATTTTTGAAATCAGCAAAGACTGTACCGAGTGGAACGAGGTGCAACGATTTTACGAACCGATCGTTTATATAAACGGGCGTGGAACGCGTTATGAAGAGGCGCGCTCAACAGGTCTTGCCTTCACGGGGAAGCCTACACTGCTTGAGGCGCGCAATATGCTGACGGACAGATTTAAGGCTTACTTTACGTCGGACGGTCATTCCTCCTGTTTCAGACTGCCGTTTACGGGCCTTTCATCGGAGAGCGTTCTCTGCCGTGTGTACGTAAAGCCTAACGAATACGCCGATTGGCTTATACAGTCGAACGAGTCGTCCGCTACGCGCAAATTTTTCACGGCGGACATAACCCTTAATGTTGACAGGGAGAAAGGAACGGTGTATTTTACCGATTCATCGGGCGATTACGCCGTTCCTATGATGGGTCTTTATCACGAAAACAACATATGTGTTACCGCATCAAAGCAAAACGACGAGCAGGACAGTGTCATTTTCGGCGCGGTGTGCTGTGATAACATCGGCGGAAAGACGGTTTTCGGCAGTAATATCAAAGGAGCCGAGGTCTTTACCGTTTCGGACAACAATCCTCTTTATTTTTCTTCGGGTTCTTCCGTGTCGCTCGGCGTTAACGGCAGTATAAAGTCACTCCTGTCGCTTGACGGATACATTTTTGCAATGTGCGAACGTGAAATAATCAAGCTTAAGCTTACCGCAGGCTCGGCACTGAACTCAAATTCTCTTCTTGCCGATAATGATTCGGTATTTTACGGCAGTGATAAATTTACCGTGTCAAAGTTTTCGGAAAGCTTCGGCATAAAGTTCGGCAGAACCTGCCGCGCGTGCGGCGAAAATATTGTTTGGCAGGATGAAAAGGGCAATATTTACCGCGTTTCATCAAAGGGCGGAGAGCCTGCCGTTATTTCACGCGGGGCGGGCGCCTTTGCCGCAGAGGCTCTTTCGGCTTTTGCGGAGTGCGCCGGAGCAAAATACATCTTGTTATGCGGCGGAAAAGCGGTTATAATTGACCTTGAGAAATCCGAAAATGTACCGGTGCTTTTGTGGGACTTCGGGGGTATAACCCCGGTCGGTATTGTTTGCGGCGGTGAAAAAATACGCTTTTTTGCCGTTGGGAGCGACGGGAACGTTTTTTATTCCGCGGGGCTTTCGGGCGGCAGCGATGTTGATTTTAAATACGGCAGTTCCGCGCCCGTGCGTAGCGAAACAAAGGTTAAGTCGTTAATTGAAACAAAGCATTTCTCACCCGGCGGAATGTCGGTTAAAAAATATATTGAAAGCGTACAGCTGGCGTTAAGCTCGGGCGGACGTGTGGACGTTTCTTTAAACGGCGGCAGGGGAAAAACGCTCAGCCTTTCTCTGCCGGATACCGATCTGTCCTGCGGGGCGCAGAGCCTGATTGAAATTATTCCGCACATAGGTCCTGTAAGAGAGGCATATATAACAGTAAGCTCGCAGTACGGATTTTCTATCAGCGAGATATGCTTTAATTACAGAACGGCGCTGTAAAATAAACCTAAAAGAGGATGGCACGCGAATGAAAAAATTACTTATTTTTATTACTGCGGCATTATTGCTTGCGGGATGTGCGTCACCCGGCGGTGAAAAAACCTCGCCGCAGCCCGAATACACCGCATATAAAGATGTTGCCGAAAGGGGCGTATGGCTCTCGTTCAGCGAGATAAACTCAATGCTTAAAAACGAAAACGGTTTTAAGGCGGAGTTTTTAAAGGCTGTTCAAAAGTGCGGAGAGCTTGGGATAACCGAGATGTACGTTCACGTGCGCGCCTATTGCGATTCGCTTTACAAATCGGAAATATTCCCGCTTGTAAGCGGAGCGGAAAACTACGATTTTGATATTTTCGGGTACATAACGGACGTTTGCCGCGAAAAGGGAATTGCCGTGCATGCCTGGATAAATCCTTACCGCGTGCTTTCCTCTTCGGAAGATATTGAAAAAGTGCCGCAAAACAGCCCCGCATATGCCTGGCTGCACGACAGCGACCCTGCCAACGACCGCAACGTTGTGAGAATGAACGGAATATACCTCGACCCCTCAAGCAGTGAGGTACAGCGGCTTATTATATCGGGCGTAAAGGAAATATGCGAAAAATACAGCGTTGCGGGAGTACATATAGACGATTATTTTTACCCGACAGCCGACTCCGCGTTTGATGCGGAAAGCTATGCCGCTTACCGTGAAAAGACGGAAAATGCGCTGACTCTCGAAGATTGGCGGCGTTCTAACGTAAACAGTATGATAACGGGGTGTTACAACGCGGTAAAAGCCGAGAACAACAGTCTTGTGTTTACGGTAAGTCCCATGGCGTCGATTGAGAAGAACCGCGACGAGCTTTTCTGCGATGTTAAAGAACTGATAAAAGAGGGTACGGTTGACTGCATTATTCCGCAGCTGTATTTCGGTTACGATTATCCCGATGACAATTTTAAGTTTGATACACTGCTTAAAAAGTGGGAAGAGCTGGCGTCGCTTAACCGAAACGTCAAGCTTAAAATCGGGCTTGCTACCTATAAAATAGGAACGGACGCCGCGCCCGACCGCGACGAATGGCAAAACGGTACGGCGGTGATTGAAAAGCAGGTGAGCGAATGCACCGCAAACGGGAGCGTTTCGGGGTATGTGTTTTTCTCTTACACTTCGCTCGCGGCAAATAATTTTGTTTTTTAAGGAAATATGACGAAGGATGCGCTCATGCCGCGCAGGCACCCCGTTTCTGTGCGGACAGAAACGGGGGAAAGAACCGCCGGACACCCTGCAGATCGGGTTTCCGGACCTTCCTGAACTGCCAAAGGGACTCTGTCCCTTTGGAAACCCTTTGCACTGCAAACAAAAAGGAGATATATGTCTTATGAAAAAATATTATGAAGTTATAAAAGAATTAAGAGAGGACAGAGATATCGACCAAAAAACGATAGCTGAGGCAATGGGAATAGATACAAGCTATTACGGCAAGTATGAAAGGGGAGTACACCCTCTTCCCGTTGAAAGACTGATTTTCCTTTGTAAGTATTATAATGTTTCATCGGATTATATTTTAGGACTGCCCGAAAATATGCCGTATCCGAAACAACGGAAACGGTAAAAAGTAACCCCGAGAGGTTTTAAATAAACCTCTCGGGGTTATAGTTTGTTTACTTTATTTCGTATCCGCCCACGGGACGTATGTTAAGTACACAGCAGCTGCCCGCACCGAACACGCCCTCGATCATATTCTTATAACCGTCCAGCATATCCGACGGAATGTAGCACTGGATTGTTCCGGCAAATCCGCCGCCGTGAACACGGCACGCGCCTTTTCCTTTTAAAAACTTCTTTGTAAGCGCGATAGCAAGGGGCAGACCCTGCTCGGCAACATCGGAATTTGAATAAAGATTTTGCAGATAATCGTAGGACGATTCGCCCGATTCGTTAACAAGCTTTAAAAAGTCCTCAAACCTGCCGTCTTTAAGCGCCGTCTTTTGTTCTTCAACGCGGTTCTGCTCGTTAAAGAAATGGAACGCGCGCAGAACGGCACGGTCGCCGCAGGATTTACGAAGCGCCGCAATATCCCTGTAAAAACGGTCGGAGTCGGCGTCGCGCAGGAAATCCACACCGAGTGCGTTGCTTATTTTTTTGCACTCAATTGTAATGTCCGCGTAATCCTGAGTAAGGTTTGCGTGGTTTCCGCCGGTGTCAACAACGCACAGCGTGTAGCCGAACGAATGAATGTCAAGGTCGATCTTCTCGGTTATCGGCTCTTTCGGGTCGAAGAAATCGGCGTAGGTAAAGCCGCCGAGCGAGCTTGCCATCTGGTCAAGCAGACCGCATGGCTTGCCGAAATATTCACGCTCGGCATACTGACCGATTTTTGCGATTGTAATTTCATCAACCCTGCCGCCGAACAGCATACCGTTTACAATGTTGCCCACAAGCACCTCGAACGCGGCGGACGAGGAAAGCCCCGAGCCTTTGAGAACGTTTGAGGTCGTGTAAGCGTTAAAGCCCGAAATCTTGCAGCCAAGTTCACCGAATTTGCTTAAAACGCCGCGGATAAGCGCGGAGGCGCGGCCGTGTTCCGCCTCGTTTTTATCAAGGTCGCCGATGTCGATAACGTCCATATCGTACCCCTCTGACTTAATGCGGACCTTTCCGTCGTTATTGGGGGCGACAACGGCTATAACGTCAAGATTAACTCCGCCGGCAAGCACACAGCCGTGCTGGTGGTCGGTGTGGTTTCCTCCGACCTCCGTTCTGCCGGGGGCTGAGAAAAGTCGTATGCCCTCGCGCTCGGCGAAAATGCCGCAAAAGCTGTCGACCGCGGCGTCGTAACGTTTGCGCGCGGCGCTCACATCGCCGTAGAGCATTTCAAAATCCCTGTCAAACGCTCCGCTTTCAATTTTATTCTTAATTTCGGTGATATCCATAAAGCCCTCCGATTATTTTGAAATTATGGCAAGTGTATCCCTTGCAATGGCAAGCTCCTCGTTTGTGGGGATAACGTAAACGTTAACGCGGCTGTTATCGGTGGAAATTTTAACTTCCTTGCCGCGAAGCTTGTTCTGTTCTTCGTCAAGTTCAACACCGACAAAGCTTAGATTCTCGCAGACATATTTGCGAAGCTCGGGGTCGTTTTCGCCTATGCCGCCTGTGAAAGCAATTGCGTCAACACCGTTCATTGCGGCAATGTAAGAGCCGACGAACTTAAGTATCTCATACCTCTGCATATCAATCGCAAGCTGTGCGCGCTTGTTGCCCGCCTCCGCGGCGGCGCAGATGTCGCGGTTGTCGTTAGAAATGCCCGAAATACCGAGCATACCCGACTTTTTGTTGCAGATAGCGTTAACATCCTCGGGGGAGAGGTGTTCCTTTTCCGCAATATATGTAAGGGCGGACGGGTCAAGCGTCCCCGAGCGGGTACCCATCATAAATCCGTCAAGCGGGGTAAAGCCCATTGAGGTGTCGGCACACACGCCGTCCTTAACGGCGGTTATGGAACAGCCGTTTCCTAAGTGGCAGGTTATAATTTTAAGGTCCTTTTTCGGTTTGCCCTCTATTGCCGCGACACGGTCGCTTACAAAGCGGTGCGATGTGCCGTGAGCGCCGTATTTACGCACGCCGTATTTTTCGTAATATTCATAGGGTAGGGGGTACATATAAGCCTTGGGCGGCATTGTCTGGTGGAAAGAGGTATCAAAAACAACCACCTGCGGTATCTTATCTCCGAAAGTCTTTATGCAGGCGCGGATAGCCAGAACGTGCGCCGGGTTGTGAAGCGGTGCCAGAGCGCCCAGCTCCTCAATTTTATCAATAACGTCGGGCGTTACAAGACAGCTGTTCGGAAAAACGCTTCCGCCCTGTACTATGCGGTGGCCTATTGCCGAGATTTCGTCAAACGAATCAATAACCTTTGCCTCGCTTTTTGTAAGGGCGTAAACAACCGCCTCAAACGCCTCGCTGTGGGTGGGCATCGGGGTTTCGGCTGAGTAGGTTCTGCCGTCTGCCGTTTTGTGGGAAATAGCGCCTGTTACGCCTATTCTTTCGCACAGACCCTTTGCGAGAACCGCCTCATTATCCATATCAATAAGCTGATATTTCAAAGAAGAACTGCCCGCGTTAACAACAAAAATTTTCATTCTTAAAACTTCCTTCGGTGAAAAATTCTAAATTTTCTTGAAAAATATTACCTATCTAATATATAATACTTTATACGGTAGTTTTTTTCAAGTTTTTTTTAAAAAGAAGTGATATTTTGGAAGTTGCGGGTATAATAGCCGAGTTCAACCCCCTGCACACGGGTCACAAATACCTTATCGACGCCGCAAAAAAGCAGGGCGCCGTTGCCGTGGCGCTAAGCGGAAATTTTGTTCAGCGGGGCGATGTTGCCGTTGCGGATAAATATGTAAGAACGCGCGCGGCGCTTATGTGCGGCGCGGATATTGTTGCGGAAATACCCGTAAGCTATGCTATGTCCACAGCGCAGAATTTTGCGCTGGGCGGCGTTTCGGTACTAAAGGCGCTGGGGTGCGGTTCTCTTATGTTCGGCAGTGAGTGCGGCAGTGCGGGGGAGCTTGAAAGGGCGGCGGACACGCTTTGCGGCAGTGATTACGGCAGTCGGCTTAAATGCGAACTTGCGGCGGGCGTTACCTTTGCCGCGGCAAGGGAAAGGGCATCGGGGCTTGAAAACGGGATTTTATCCAACGCCAACAACAACCTTGCGGTTGAATATATAACCGCGGCGCGCGCCTTGGGCGCGGATATGAAATTTCTAACCGTTAAAAGGCAGGGCGCGGGACACGATTCCGCCGATGCCGAAAACGGCTTTGCCTCGGCTTCGCTGTTAAGGGAAAAGCTTATCGGGGGCGACAGGGAGTTTTGCCGCCGATATATCCCCGAAAACGTTTTCCCGCTTTTCGGGTGCGACGGCATTGCCGATATAAAAAGGATAGACCGCGCAATTCTTGCGGTTCTGCGGCTTAAAACGCCCGAAGACTTTAAAAAACTGCCCGATATAAGCGAGGGGATAGAAAATAAGCTTTTTTCGGCAATAAGGGTTGCAAGCAGTACCGAAGAGTTGTATAATACAGTCAAGGTCAAGCGGTATACAATGGCGAGAATAAGGCGGCTTGCGCTTTCGCTCTTTCTGGGAATTGACGACAGCCTTTTTATGAAACAGCCGCCGTATGTCAGAATTCTCGGGTTTAACAAGCGCGGCGAAGAACTGTTAAGGCAGTGCGCGCCGAAGTCCGAAATACCTATTGTGACCCGCGTTTCGCAAATTGAAAGGCTGGGTGACGGTGCAAAGCGGCTTTTTGCCGCCGAGTGCCGCGCGTCGGATATGTTCGGGCTTGCCCTGCCCGTGCCGCGCACCTGCGGCAGCGAATTTACCGCAAAAATAATTAAAACGGAGTGAAAATTATGGTAAGCACAAAAGAAATTGAAAGCTTTAAGGATTACGGAAAATGCCTTTGCGTTACAAACGGGGTTATAGAGGCTTATGTTACTGTTGATATAGGGCCCAGAATAATCCGCTTCGGTTACGTCGGAGAACAGAATATTATGTGCAGCAACCGCAGGGCGTTCGGTGCTAAGGACGATAAGGAATTTACCGATTATTACGGCGAGGGCAGACGCTGGGAGAACCTCGGCGGACACAGAATATGGCTTTCGCCCGAAAGCTACCCCGAAACATATTACCCCGACCTTGAACCCGTAAGCTATGAAATAACCGCAGACGGCGCGGTATTTACCCCGAAGCCCGAAACCGAAAACGGCGCGGCAAAAAGCCTTGAGATTAAAATGGACGCGGACGACGCGAATATGCAGGTTATAATGCGGGTTAAGAACATTTCGTCTGCCGATAAAAAGTTTGCCGTTTGGGGACTTTCGGTGTCCGAAAA
Organism: uncultured Eubacteriales bacterium; assembly: GCA_934454655.1. Taxonomy (GTDB): domain Bacteria; phylum Bacillota; class Clostridia; order Oscillospirales; family Acutalibacteraceae; genus UBA737. The sequence goes on from CAKSFK010000014.1 coordinate 49,568, forward strand.
GGGCGGCGCGCTTGTTATTCCTATGAACACAAACGATACGGGACTTCTTTCAAACCGCGTAATCTCGGTCTGGCCGTACACCGATATGAGCAACGACCGCATTTACTGGGGCAATAAGTATGTAACGCTCAGACAGGATGAAAAGTTTGAAAAGCCGATAAAACTGGGCTTTGACCTTAACTGCGGCACGGTTTACTATCTGCTCGGCGATGATATTTTCCGCAAAAGCTTTGATACCAACCACCCCCACGGCGTGTACCCGGACGGCGGTTGCTCGTTTGAAACCTACACCAATGAAAATATGATTGAAGTTGAGTCCCTAAGCGAGCTTAAAACGGTAAAACCGGGCGAAACCACGGTACATACCGAAAGCTGGTCGCTCTGCAAAAAGCCCTGCGAGGTTGACCTTAAGTGTGACGCCTCAATCGATAATATGCTTTCAAAGTTATAATAGACACGGCTCCGCGGTGTTTATTATAACCCTGTCGGAAAGACTTGCCGCGTAATTAAAGGCAATTTCGGTTCCGCTTTTATATCCGTCGGTTTTGTGTTGTTTATTATAAACAACACAAAACCGACTTCTTTTTATCATTTCACGGTTCCGTTCGATATACACGGCTCTGCCCGCGTTCAGTATTTTTTCGGGGTAATATGTATCCTCGTATTTTTTTAAAAGGTATTTTTTGTAATTTTTGCCGATAACGGGGTATTCCGCCCGCACGTAAACACGTTTTATGTGCGGGTATTTTTGCCTTGTTTCCGATGTGATTCGGTAGCACAGGTCGTTAAATCGGCTTTTGCTCCCGAAAAGGAATATGCTCACGTTTTTTTCGTTAATTAATTTTTCAACCGTTTCACGCAAACGGCATTTAAGTTCATCTGTTTCATCAACCGTTCTGTGACCGATAAAGCAGCAGGTGTTATCTATCATTTTTTCGCCCCATTATTTACCTTTTTACACCAATTATAAATCATTACTGACTCAAAGTAAATAATTATTGAAAATTAAAAAGTTATAATGCGTAGAAACAATTGGTAAAATAATTGTAGGTAAAGGGGCGATATAATGAACACCGAATTTCCCGAGCGCTATATAACCTTAGGTTTAAAAATTGCATATTACAGGAAAAAGGCGGGCTACACGCAAGAAGTCTTTGCCGAATTGATTGATAAGAGCGTTAATTTTTTGGGACAAGTAGAGGGAACGGGTACTGTTCGCGGAATATCGCTTGAAACTTTGTTTAAAATGGCACAGGTGCTTAAAATACCTCCGTCAAAGCTGTTGGAGGATGACTGAAAGCGGCAGTTTGCCTCCCTCTGACGAGGGAGGTGGGTTTGCCGTAGGCAAAGCCGGAGGGAGAGAAAGACTTTAGTTGCAGGAAAGCCGTGGTTTTTCTCTCCCTCAGTCTTTTGTTGCGCAAAAGACAGCTCCCTCATCAGAGGGAGCCGAGGGGGTAAACTTTTTCGTAGGGTCTTTTTAGGCTTCCCTTGTCAGGGAAGCTGTCGCCGAAGGGCGACTGAAGGGTAGTTTGGAAAGGGCTTTAGTTGCGGGAAAGCCGTGGTTTTTCTCTCCCTCAGTCTTTTGCTGCGCAAAGACAGCTCCCTCATCAGAGGGAGCCGAAGGAGTAAACTTTTTCGTAGGGTCTTTTTAGGCTTCCCTTGTCAGGGAAGCTGTCGCCGAAGGGCGACTGAAGGGTAGTTTGGAAAGGGCTTTAGTTGCGGGAAAGCCGTGGTTTTTCTCTCCCTCAGTCTTTTGCTGCGCAAAGACAGCTCCCTCATCAGAGGGAGCCGAAGGAGTAAACTTTTTCGTAGGGTCTTTTTAGGCTTCCCTTGTCAGGGAAGCTGTCGCCGAAGGGCGACTGAAGGGTAG
>CAKSFK010000015.1 GCA_934454655.1 uncultured Eubacteriales bacterium
ACGGGAGTTTTTGCTCGTTGCGTGAAGCTTTTCTATGATTTCGTGAGCTACCTTTTCATTTTAACTTTACACTGCCATTTCTTTTAATATCTTTCCGCTTTTTTTAAAAAAAATACAAAATAATCCTGCGCGTAATTTTTCAGGCGGTTCTATAAGGGACAACCTTTGCATAGAATTAAGTGAAAGAAAAACAAACGGAACGGAGAATGTAAAATGGAAAATGTGCAAAGATTTGAAAGCGCGTCGCGCTATGTTTCGGAAAACATCAGAAAAATTTTAAACAGGCTCCCCGCAACCGTAAAGGCAAACGCAGAGGAAATAAGGCTGAGGGCGGGTCTGCCCGTTGCGCTTACCGTTGGGGGAGAAACCGTTTTTGTGCTTGAAAACGGCAGAACCTCGTTTTGCGTTACACGTGATTTGCTTAAAGCCGATAAAAATGATATTGACGTCACCTTTAAGCTTTTGTGCAAAAGCTCGGTTTATGCACACACCGAGGAACTGAAAAACGGATTTATTATGATGGACGGCGGACACCGCGCCGGTATTTGCGGAACGCTTAACGAAAACGGCGCAATGTATGATATTTCAAGCATTAACATAAGAATAGCGCGCCAGATATTCGGTGCGGCAAACGATATTTCGCGGTGTTACAGCGGCGGCGGACTGCTTATCGCGGGTCCTCCGGGGAGCGGAAAAACCACGGTTCTGCGCGACCTTATAAGGCAGCTTGCAAGCGGAGAGTGCAAGAAAATTTACCGCATTGCCGTAATTGACAGCCGCGGTGAAATATCGGGCAGCTGCTGCGGGAGAACCGTTAACGATTTGGGACCCGGAACAGACGTATTGCTGACTCCCGACAAGGCGGCGGGAATTGAAATTGCGGTGAGAACTATGTATCCCGATATTGTCGCCTTTGACGAAATAGGAACTGAGACGGAATTAAGGCGCGTCAGCGAAAGCTTTGATTCGGGAGTCTCGGTAATAGCCACTGCCCATATCGGCAGTGTTTCTGAACTGCTTTGCAGAAACGTAACAAGGTGCCTTATTAAAAGCGGCGCCGTTAAAAATGTGGCAATGCTGCCCGGAATACACGGCGGAACAATTAAAATAATCGGGGTTGGTGAACTGCTCAATGGAATGGCTGTTTAAGGCGGCGGGACTTTGCCTTGTTTTTTCGGCTTCGGCGTCGGCGGGTTTTTTAAAGGCGTATAAACTGACCGTGAGGGTTAAACGGCTGGATTTCTTCTACCGCGGCATTTCCGATATACGGGAAAGAATACGCGTCGGCACGGGCGAAACGGAACGGCTCTTAAACATCTGCTTCGGAAACGCCGTAACGTTCGGCGGCAGCGTGGGTATTAATGCCGCGGGGCTTGAAAAAGAGGACGCCGAAATAATAACCGAATTTTTTGAAAACATCGGTATGAGCAATTCGGAAGCCGAGTACGAGCGAGCCGGCGTTTATATGGAGCTTGTGAGAAATCAGCGCGAAAAGGCGGAAAAAAGGCGCGCCGAGCTGAGCCGACTTTATAGGTCCCTCGGAATTTCAGTCGGCGCGTTTCTTTGCATTTTCTTTTTGTAGGTGAAATAAATGGACGTTGATTTTATCTTTAAAATTGCTGCAATCGGTATTATCGTAACGGTGCTTAATCTTGTTCTTGTACGTTCCGGCAGGGAGGATCAGGCTCTGCTTACCACCCTTGCGGGACTTGTTGTGGTGCTTTTAATGGTTGTAAACGCAATTGCGGATTTGTTTACAACCGTTAAGGGGCTTTTCGGATTATAGCAAAATGGAAATATTCAAGGTATTGGGGATTTGCATTATAACCGCGGTGCTGGCGCTTATTTTAAAACAGCAAAAGGGCGAATATGCCTTTTTAATTTCGCTCGCAGGCGGACTTGCCGTTATGATATACATAATAAGCGGCATTGTGCCGCAGGCGGCGGCAATAGGTATGCGCCTTTCGGAATACGGGGTAAACACCGAATATTTTAAAATTGCCTTTAAGGCTTTGGGAATAGGCTATATTACAAGCTTTGTTGCCGATGCCTGTCGCGATTCGGGTCAGGCGTCGCTTGCGGGAAAGGCGGAACTTGCGGGCAAATGTGCCGTGTTTTTAATTTCGCTGCCGCTTATCAGCGGCATTTTAAAAACGGCGCTTAGCCTGCTTAAATAAAATCTCAAAACGGATTATCCAAAGGGAAATGTTGCTTAAATGAAAAGATTTTTAACCTTGCTTTCGGTTATTGTTCTGCTTGCCGTGCTTTCGCCGCCCGCGTCGGCGCAGGATGAGAACGAATTTTACGCCGAGCAGTTTAAAAACAGCGGAGCGGACGGGCTTGAAAACGCTTTGCCCGATGGCGCCAAGGCTTTTTTTGAGGAAAACGGTATTGACCCGTCCGATTACAACTGGGTAAACGGCATAACAACAAAAAATGTTTTTTCGCATATTGTTGAATTTATAAAGTCCGGGTTTAAAAAACCGCTTAAAGCGGGCGCTCAGCTTACGGCGCTGATAATTATTGCGGCGGCGCTTGCCGCCGCGGAGCTTAAGGGGAGCGCCGCGAACGCCTCACTCTATGCGGCGGCACTGTCCGCCGCGGCAATTGTTGCCGTCCCCACGGTTCAAACGGTGAGCGCGTGTACCGACGCTTTAAAGGGGGTTGCAACCTTTATGCTCTCCTTTGTGCCGGTGTTTGCGGTAATAACGGCGGCATCGGGCGCGGCGGCAACTTCAGCCGCTATGAGCGGACTTCTGCTAACCGCCGCGGAGGCTGTTTCGTACATTTCGGGCTTTGCGGTAATGCCGCTTATGGGCGGATACCTGGCGCTGAGCATTTGCGGCAGTGTGTCGCCGCTTATTAAATCGTCAGGGATTGCGGGAATAATAAAACGCTTTTCCTTTTGGCTCTCAGCCCTCACCTCGACCGTGTTTGTGGGGATTTTAAGTATACAGACCGCTGTTAATTCATCGGCTGATACGGTGGTTTCAAAAACCGCAAAATTTATAATAGGCTCGTCCGTGCCGCTGGCAGGCGGCGCCCTTTCCGAGGCGCTCGGAACCGTCACCGCCTCAATGACGCTTTTAAAGTCGTCGGTCGGTATTTACGGCGCGGTCGCCTGCTGTGCCGTTTTACTGCCGCTTTTGACGGAGCTTTTAATGTGGCGGGCTGTGTTTGTGGTCTGCGCGGGGGTGGCGGATATGTTCTCGCTTCCTGCAATTTCGGGTCTTTTAAGAGCGGTGGATCTGGTCTTTTCGGTTCTGGCAGGGCTTATTTTGCTTGTGGGAGCGGTATTTGTTATTTCGCTTGCGGTTGTTGTATCGGCGGGTAAGGCGCAATGAACATTATATATTCTTTTCTTACGACCCTGTGCGCGGTGTGCGTAATTATAGGGGCTTTACAGCTTTTAGCGCCCGAGGGCGCAATGTCAAGACCCGTTAAGTACATCTTAAGTCTGGTTTTTCTGGCGGTCACGGTCTGCTCGGCACTGCCGAGAGCCGCTAAAATTGATTTTAACATACCCGCCGCCCGCGTCACGACCGACGAGGGCGAACTGCTCAGCACCTCTGCCGAATATGTTTATGCCGCCGCGCTTAACAACGCCGGCATAAAATTTTCCGAAATTACTGTTTGTACGGATAAAACCGAAAGCGGCGGCATATTAATTAGTAAAGTTTATATCCGTTCGGATTATCCGGAGTTTAAAGTAAAAGAGGCGCTTGGAAAGGCTGCGGAAAATTATGAGGTTGTGGTTATAAATGAATGAGAATGTAAAAAAGCTTATGGGGGTAATAAAATCACCTAAAATACTGGTGACGGCGGGTATTGTAGGAATGGTGCTTATATGTCTTTCATCGTTTGTCGGCAAGGGAAAGAGCGGAAAGACCGCCGCCGCGTCCGACAAGACGGCGTTTAACACCGAAGAATACAAAAACGAACTTGAGGAAAGCATTGTGGGAATTGTAAAAAGCATTACGGGCGGAGGCAGCGTTAATGTTGTCGTTACGCTTGAAAGCGGACTTAAATATTCTTACGCCGATATTAACGAGGGCGCTTCCGCCAATAAGACCGAAAGTAATTCCGAAAGCTCATCCAGCGAGCTTAAGCAGACATACATAACGGTAAAAACATCGGACGGCGGCGAGCAGGCGCTGCTTGTAACAACCCAAATGCCCGAGGTGAGGGGCGTTGCAATCGTATGCGAAGGGGGCGATGACGAAGCGCTTAACGAAAAAATTACAAACGCCGTTACTGCGGCGCTTGATATAGCACACACAAGAGTTTATGTTGCGGGAGGAACATATTATGAAAAAAGGTAAGGTATTCGGTAAAAATCAAATTGTGGTAACGGTAATGGTTCTGGCGCTGGCGGCTGCGGTATGGCTTAATATGAAATACACACCGTCATCGGGGAAGTATTTGGGCGAGGCGTCGTACGTCAACAAAACAACCTCTTCGGGAGCGGTGCAGACCTCCGCTAAAACGGAAGAAAAAGGCGGCGACTATTTTACCGAAACCAAAAAGGAACGCGAATCGGCACGCAAAAAAGAGCGCGAACTGATTGAGGAAACGCTTAAATCCGCCAAGCTTACGGATGAGGATAAAAAGTCCGCGATTGCAAAAACCGAAGAACTGGCGGACAGAATGGAAAAGGAAACAAATATCGAATCGCTGCTTAAGGCAAAGGGCTTTGATAAGGCGCTTGCGGTGATAAGCGACGGCGGAATAAACGTTGTGGTAAAATCGGACGGCTTAACCTCGGCACAGACTCTTCAAATTCAGGACGCCGTGGTAAGCCTTACAAATATTCAGCTTACAAGCATAAAAATAATACCCGTTAAATAAAACAGTTGAGATTTTTTTGAAAAGGTGGTATAATATTCTCGGAATATAAAAAGTATTCAAACGGAGGAAATAACATGGCTGTTAATAAAACCGAATTATCCGTAAGCACGGATGTTATTGAAAAAATGGCTGAAATTGCCGCAAAAGAGGTTGAGGGCGTTGCCGGACTTTCCAAAAGGGCAATCGACCTTAATTTAAAGGGTATGATAAAATCAAAAAACGCTCTCAAGGGCGTTAAGGTTGAAAGCATTAACGGCGCTATTGAAATTAGCGTTTACATCTGCGTTAAACAAAACGCAAAAATCAAAGAGGTTGCCGAAAAAGTTCAGGAAAATATTAAGGATAAGCTCCAGACAATGACGGGTAACGCCGTAACGCGGGTTAACGTTAATATTGCCGATTTTGAAACCGAAAAAGCGCAGGATGAATAATCCGCGCGCATATCGGGAAGTTTAAAAGTATCGGGGGAGGTTTAAAATGTCTGCACTTATGTTAACAAACGAAAATTTTGATGAGGAAGTTATGCTTTCCGAAAAACCCGTGCTTGTGGATTTTTTTGCCGCCTGGTGCGGGCCGTGCCGTATGGTGTCGCCGATAGTCGAACAGCTGTCCGATGAACTTGAGGACGTAAAGGTCTGCAAGATTGATGTAGACGCACAGCCGCATCTTGCCGAACGTTTTTCGGTATCGTCAATACCGACGCTTATGGTCTTTAAAAACGGAAAGGCTGTAAGATGCGAGGTCGGCGCAAGGTCAAAGCAGGATATAATTGAAATGCTTAAATAAAAACAAAAACGGTTCTCCCGTCTTGGCGGGGGAACCGTTTTTTGAGCGTGTCGAAAAAGTTGGCACGCTCTTGGTCGGTGATGCCGTTCGCTCGAAAATCAAAGATTTTCGGACTGCACTCCTTACTCTTGCGGTACCCAAAGAAAATTATCGCTTGGAGCGCGAATTTTCTTTGACCGCGGCGCCATAACAATCTCCTTTTTCCCGCCACCGGCGGCAGACGATTGTTAAGCTCAGCCAATACCACCCCTGTACCCTTAAAAACCGCCGGACAAGCGGTTTTTCGCTTACAAGGTGTTTTTCCGCCGCACGTGTCAGCGGAAAAAACAAAATGCGGCGTGAACGCCGCATCAAAGTCAAACTGTGGTTTATCGACACGATTACTTATTAAGAATCTTTGCAAACGGTTTTTCAAGCGCGCAGAAGAGCGCAACGCCGCCGACAATTGCAATACCTGCGTTTATAAGCGTTGACGCCTGACCCAGCACAGCGGTTGTAAGCGCCGCCTTAAAGCCCGAGCCCGCAAGCATATATGTTACAAGTTTCCATGCGGTTTCGCCCACAAGGTTGACAAGCATTCCGCAGGAGGCGCCCACAACCGCGGAGGCGGTTTTTTGGGAAAGCTTGTTTTTAAGCAGTCCGAACAAAATGCTTATAATACCAATTATCGCAAACAGAGGGAACAGCCACACGCCCTTGCCGGTATACGCGTGGTTTTGCGTTAATGTGTGGGTAAGGATACCGGCACTTGCCATAAGCGATAAAACACCGGCAATGTAAAGCGGAACGGCGGGGTATTTTTTGCGCGATTTCAAAAAGCTGTAAACAAGACCTGTCGCAAGACCTATTAAAAGCTTTAAAATAAAGGTTTTGGGCGATGAATCGGCGTGACCGTTGAAAATATCGTAAAATCCCATACCTATTGATCCCGCAAGTCCGCCCTGCCAGCCGCCGACAAGCAGTGCCGCAAGCACGACTATAAGGTTTCCGAAATGTATATACATATTTGCAAACGGAATAAACAGAACGGTCAGCGCAATGTAGCACAAAGCCGCAAACAGCGCTATAAACGTAATGTCAAGCAGTTTTTGATGTGTGGTTTTTTTCATTTTTCTCACCGTTTTTCTTATTTTTATTGCATATTCTCTTGGTAGGTGCTATTATTATAGCAAACAAGTGTACCTTAATAAATAGCCAAATTTAATTATTTTTGAAAGGACAGATTGACTTGCTCCTTGATTTTATTAACCTTAAAGACGGAAAAGAGGTAATGTATTTAAGGCTTTCAAACCGTATTGCCGAAGCGGCAAGGGACGGAGTTATAAAAAAGGGCGAAAAACTGCCTTCAATAAGGGAAGCGGCTCATCAGCTTTCGGTAAGCAGAACAACGGTTGAGAACGCGTATTTAAAGCTTTGCATTGAGGGGATTGCCGAGAGCAGACCGCAAAGGGGATATTTTGTGTGCGGTGTTCCGCGGGAGGTGCCGCCGAAAAATAACAGCGCGGAAGATAATCGCAGCATTAAATATGATTTTTCGGGCAGGGGCATAGACGCGGCGGCGGCAGACACCGATTTCTGGAAAAAGACCGTCCGCGAGGTGCTGCGCGACACTGAAGAACTTACAACATACGGCGACCCGCAGGGTGAGCGCGGGCTCAGGGAAGCGCTTGCCGCTTATACATATAAGGCGCGCGGCGTAAGGACTAATGCCGATAACATTGTGGTGGGGGCGGGAATAGGACCGCTTTTGTGTATTCTTTGCGGAATAACCGAAAAAAAAACCGCCGCGTTTGAGGGAATAGGCTTTGAACAGGCAAAGCAGATATTCAGTGATTACGGAATAAAAACATTACAGCTGCCCTGCGATAAAAACGGGGTAAAGCCCGACGCGCTTGAGGAAAGCGGTGCCGATACGCTGTTTTTACAGCCATCACTGCTTTCAAAAATAAGCGTAACGGGGCTGTCGGCACGGCGGAACAAGCTGGTGCTTTGGGCAGGCAAAAAGGAAAACCGGCTTATAATTGAGGACGACTACAACGGCGAACTCAGGTATACCGCCCGCACCGCCTCGGCTTTTCAGGGTAAACTGCCCGACAATACGGTATACATAGGCAGTTTTTCAAAACTGCTCTTACCAAGCGTAAGAATAGCGTATATGGTTTTGCCCGACGGGGTTGCCGAAAAATTCAGGCGGCGTATGGGGGTTTACAACCAAACCTGCGGCAAGGTTGAGCAGCTTGCACTTAAAAGCTATATTGAGAGCGGTGCGCTTGAAAAGCACCTTAAAAGGCTGAGGAAGCTTTACTACCGCAAAAGCCTTGTTCTTACCGACGAGCTTAAAAAGGCATTTCCGAATGCTGAAATTACGCATTATGAATCCTCGCTTACTCTGAGCGTGAAATTTAAGGAAACGGACAGCGCCGAGGCGATTTATAAATCAGCCTTAAGCCGCGGGATAAAGCTTGCGGCGGCAAAAAGCGGGAACGAGGTGCGGCTGTGCTTTGCGGGGATACCCGAAAACGATATTCCGTCGGCTGTAAACGCCCTTGCACTGTGCCGCAATTGTTGACATAGCAAGGCGTATGTGGTAAATTATATCCGGGGTCACACTACGGAATAATATATGGGGATTCTTTGATGAAAACATCACTTACAGAGGGCAGTGTGTTTAAAAATATCGTATTTTTTTCACTGCCTTATCTATTGTCTTACTTTTTACAGACTCTTTACGGAATGGCTGACCTTATCATTATCGGCAGGTTTAACGGCGTCGCCGAAACCACCGCCGTTTCGGTGGGCAGTCAGGTAATGCATATGCTCACGGTTATGATTGTGGGGCTTGCAATGGGAACAACGGTGTGCATAGGTCACGCCGTCGGAAAAAATGACAGGCGCGAAGAGGAAAGGTGCATAGGAAATACCGTAACGCTTTTTGTTCTGCTTTCGGTTGTTGTAACCGCTGTGCTTTTACTGCTTGTAAAGCCGATAGTTGCGGTAATGTCAACACCTGCCGAAGCTGCGTCGGGTACGGCGGATTACCTAACCGTTTGCTTTTCAGGTATTCCGTTTATAACGGCGTATAACGTTATAGGCTCGGTTTACAGAGGTTTGGGCGACTCAAAAAGCCCTATGTATTTTATAGCGGTCGCCTGCGCCGCAAATATTGTTCTCGACCTTGTTTTTATCGGTGTTTTCAAAATGGGAGCGGCGGGAGCGGCTCTGGGCACCGTCTTGTCACAGCTTATAAGCGTTTTAATTTCGCTCAGGTTTTTCATAAGGAAAACAGGCGGCGCTTTTAAGTCCGATAATTTAAAGCCGAACCGCACAACCGCCGCGCGGATAATCAAAATCGGGCTGCCTGTCGCCGCGCAGGACGGTCTTATACAGATCGCCTTTATTGTAATTACGGTTATCGCAAACAGTCGCGGTCTTAATGACGCAGCGGCTGTGGGTATAGTTGAAAAAATAATAAGCTTTGTTTTTCTGGTGCCGTCATCGCTTTTATCCGCCGTGTCGGCAATCGGAGCACAGAGCATCGGCGCGGGAAAACCGCGGCGCGCGCAGCTCACATTGCGCTACGCGGTGTTCACGGCGCTTGGCTTCGGCGTTGCGGTGTCGCTTATAATGCAGTTTGCGGCTCCTGCGGCAGTCGGGCTTTTCACCAAGGACAGCGCCGTTATATCGGCGGGCGGGCAATACCTTAAGGGCTATATTTTCGATTGCATTTTTGCAGGAATACATTTCAGTTTCAGCGGTTATTTCTGCGCCTGCGGCAAATCGTGGCTTTCATTTCTGCACAATATCACCGCCATAGCGCTTGTTCGCATTCCGTGGGCATACCTCACTTTGGTAATGTTCCCGTCAACACTTTATCCCATGGGGCTTGCAACCGCGGCGGGTTCGCTTGTTTCGGTTATTATATGTATTGCGGCATACGCCGTCTTAACACATAAAAAAGGCAATGAAAAGGAGAATGAATTATGAGGCTGCTTATAATACGTCACGGAGATCCCGATTATTCCGTAGATTCGCTTACAGAAAAGGGATTCCGCGAGGCGGAGCTTTTAAAGCAAAGACTGCTTAAAACCAAAATAGATTATTTTTACTCTTCGCCGCTGGGCAGGGCGCGTGCCACCGCAAAACCCACGCTAGATGCACTGGGAAAAACGGCTGAGATTCACGATTGGCTCAGGGAATTTGACGGATACGCACTTGACCCGGAAAACGGGGAAAAAACGTACCCGTGGGACAGATATCCCGAATTTATGGCTAAAAACGACGATTATTACGACTGCAAAAAGTGGATAAAAACACCGTTTATTCAAAGCGGTGATATTGAGGAAAAATATAAAACCGTGTGCGATGGGCTTGACGGTATTTTGGCGAGCCACGGATATGTTCATAACGGGCTTAATTTCAGCGTTGAAAAGGAAAACAGGGATACGCTTGCGTTTTTCTGTCATTTCGGGGTGGAATGTGTGCTTTTGTCGCATTTGCTGAACATTTCCCCAATGGCGCTGTGGCACGGGTTTGTGGCACTGCCGTCGTCCGTAACGGTGCTCACAAGCGAAGAAAGAAAGCAGGGAACGGCGTTTTTCAGGTGTAGCGGTTTCGGCGATATATCCCACCTCTACGCAGGAGATGAACCCGCCTCGTTCCAGGCAAGATTCTGTGAAACCTATTCTGATTTTGAAGAGCGGCATTGATTATGAAAGAGGACGTTATAATAATAGGAGGAGGGGCTGCCGGGCTTTGCGCGGCGGTAACCTTAAAAAGACTTGACAGGAATTTATCGGTAAGACTTATTGAGGCACTTCCGAGAGTCGGGAAAAAGTTGGGGCTAACGGGAAACGGCAGGTGCAACATTTCAAACCGTGAAATATCCGTTTCACGCTATCACGGCAAAAATCCGGATTTTGCGGAATTTGCGCTGAAAAAATACAACAGAACTGTGTGCGAGGATTTTTTTGCCGATTTGGGCGTGCCTTTTGTATATGAAAAGGACAAGGCATATCCTGCGTCACTTCAGGCGGCTTCGGTTGTGGATTGTCTGCGCTTTGCGGCGGATGATCTGGGTGTTCTTGTCAACACCGAAACCAGAGTCGGGAATATACAGCTTACAAAGGACGGATATAAAGTAATAGCCGGGAACTTAAGCTTCTTTGCCGATAATGTTGTTGTTGCGGCAGGTCTGCTTTCGGGCGGGGAGGCTGTCGGGTGCAGGGGCGATATTATAGCACTGCTCAAAAGGTCCGGCTTTAAAACGGTGCCTATGTACCCGGCAATCGTTCAGCTTAAAACGAATACCGAAACCGTAAAACAGCTTAAAGGCATTAAAATAAATGCGGCGGTTACACTCAGCTGTGAGGGAAATGTTTTACGCCGCGAATACGGCGAGGTGCTTTTCTGCGATTACGGTCTTTCGGGTCCCCCCATACTTCAGGTTTCCGGAACTGCGGTAAAGCACAAAAACTGCACCGTATCGCTTGACGCCGCAGGCGGTAATACCTTTAAGGAACTTGAGTTTGAACTCAGCCGCCGCGCAGAAAAATTGAAGAACAGAAAGCTTGAAGAGTTTTTCACGGGGATGTTAAACAAGCGCTTGGGACAGGTCGTGCTTAAAAATGCGGGACTTTCGCTTGCGTCACCGGTTTCGTCACTTAACGCGTCGGAAATACGCAAAATTGCCGCGGGACTTAAAAATATGTGCTTTACGGTTACGGGCAATACGGGCTTTACAAGCTCTCAGGTAACCTCGGGCGGGCTTGATACGTCCCAGTTTGACCCAAAAACCATGATGTGCCGCGAATGCCGTGGATTGTATGCTGTAGGCGAGATACTTGATATTGACGGCGACTGCGGCGGATTTAACCTCCAGTGGGCTTGGTCAAGCGCAATGTGCGCGGCTAACGGAATAGCAAAAGGAAAAACAAAGTGATTATTGTAAATAATGTTAAAATTCCGCTCACAGCCGATTTCGGCAACCTCTGCGGCTATGCGGCGGCGGCATTGAAGGTTAAGGACAGCGATGTTATAGGCGCCTCGCTGTACAGAAAATCGGTTGACGCAAGACACAAAAATGATGTGCATTTTTGCTGTTCGCTGTCCGTTGATGTGAAAAAAGAGGACTCAGTGCTTAAAAAAACAAAAAATGCCGCAAAATTAAAAGAGAACGTTTATGTGTGGAAAAGGTGTAAAAAAAAGCCTTCGGCTCGACCTGTTGTTGTGGGGTTCGGACCTGCGGGAATGTTTGCGGCGCTTGCGCTTGCACGAGCGGGACTTGAACCTGTGGTGCTTGAAAGGGGAAAGGACGCCGACTCAAGAACACGTGACGTGAAGGCTTTTTTTGCAGGCGGAAGGCTTGACTGTAATTCAAACGTTCAATTCGGCGAGGGCGGAGCCGGTACTTTTTCGGACGGAAAACTTAATACGGGAATAAAGGATTATCGCTGCCGTGCCGTGCTTGAAGAGTTTGTAAAGCACGGCGCGCCGCAGAACATATTAACCGATTCAAAACCTCACATAGGTACCGATATTCTTGTAAACTTGGTTAAAAGCATAAGGGAAGAGATAATAAGTCTCGGCGGAACGGTCAGGTTCAGCGAGCGCCTTACGGGTATTAAAATAATGAACGGCAGGGTTGCGGCGGCGCAAACCGACAACACGGAGATACCATGCGGCGAGATAATTCTTGCAACGGGCCACTCTGCAAGAGATGTGTATTCTTTTCTTTCGGAAAGCGAAATTTGTATGGAGAGAAAACCGTTTTCGGTGGGGGTCAGAATCGAGCATCTTCAAAGGGACATAAACCGTGCGCTCTACGGTGATTTTGCGGACAGCCCCGCCCTCGGTGCAGCCGATTATAAGCTTGCCGTTCACCTTGAAAACGGCAGGGGAGTGTATACATTTTGTATGTGTCCCGGCGGAGAGGTCATAAACGCGTCAAGCGAAGAGGGCGGAATTGCCGTGAACGGTATGAGTTACAGCCGCCGCGACGGCGTAAACTCCAACAGCGCACTGCTTGTGGGAATTGACCCTGCGGATATTCCCGGGACGGATGTGCTCGGCGGATGCGAATTGCAAAGAAAAATCGAACGCGCGGCGGCAATGTCGGCAGGCGGCAGGGTTCCGATTACAACCGTCGGCAACTTTGTTTTCGGAGAGCCGTTTGAAATAACGAGGGTAAAACCCACCGTAAAGCCCGACTGTGCGTGGGCTGATCTTAACACCCTGTTTCCGGGTTTTGTTACCGAAAGTTTAAAGGTTGGAATAAAGGCTTTCGATAAAAAAATAAACGGCTTTGCCGACCGTGCCGCGGTGTTGACCGCGCCCGAAACCAGAAGCTCAGCTCCGGTGCGCGTTTTGCGTGGTGAAAACGGGCAGAGCATTAATTGCGCGGGGCTTTATCCCTGCGGAGAGGGAGCGGGATATGCGGGCGGAATCATGTCCGCCGCGACCGACGGCATTAAAACGGCGGAAAAAATAATTTCAAAAAACGAGGAGTAATATACGTGAAAAGGAAACCGGCGGCTTTTTTGTGCATTCTGTTATCGGTATTGCTGTGCGGCTGTAATAAAGGGACTGATACCGCTTCGTCGGAAGACAGTTCACTTGCGTACACAAGAGCCGAATCATCTGAATATGTGAACTCGGCGGAAAGCCGCGCGGCAAGCAGTTCGGAAACAAGTGAAGCATCAGGCGGCGGGATGAACAGCACAAAACCTCGGACGTCCGATTCAAAACCGACTTCCGCTTGCAGTCACAGTTACAGAAAGTTTGTGTATCCGCCCTCCTGCAGAAACGGACATACGGATTATGAGTGTGAAAAATGCGGTTATAAGTACACCGATAATATCGTGCCGGTAAACGGCAGGCACCTTTTCGGAAAATACCTTTGCGATAACTGCGGTGTTGCAGACCCCTCAAAACCCATACAGTCGCTTACGGTATGGTTGGGCAAACACGGCGGGCTGTCGGGCAACGGCAATTTTTACGAAATTCAAAAAACATACGGCGCAAAAAAATACGTTATTACGGTACAGACCGACCTGCGCGAAATAAACAGCGTTTGGTTCGACTGCTGCGACCCCTCAACCGGAAATACTTATTCGCTGGGTCTTTCGGATACGGCGGAATCGAATTACAGATATTCCGTATATGACGAAAAAGGCGTTCTTGCCGCTTATGTGCTGTTTGAAGATTTAAAGAACAGCGCGGTACGTTCAAAAAATCTTGATATTTCCGCGGCTCAATCTTGGAGCGCCGAAGGATATACGATTGATAAGGACGCGCTTTGCACGCAGACGGCGGACTTTTTTGATGAATTTATTTACGGTATAAATTCGGTGCTCGGTTCGATTAAATGCGGACTTACCGTAAACGATTTCGGGTTCAAAACGTTTTAAAACGGAAAAGGAAAAGATAATTAAGAAAATGCTTGACTTAAGGGGAGATTTGGTATATAATAATGAATTACTAATGATGATGGGGGATTTTGCGCCTTTTTCGACTTTTGTCTTGGTATAAGAGCATAAAAATCCGCAATTTTTCCGTCGGAATGTGTGCTACTGCGGCGTTTGCCGTAAAATATTCGGAGGAGTGATTGTAGACCTATGGAGTCAACTTCAATGGTTAAACCCGTACGGTTGGGTAGGAACACTCGAATGACCTTTTCAAAAATTAATGAAGTCATCGATATGCCTAATCTTATCGAAATTCAGAAGGATTCCTACAAATGGTTTGTTGAGGAAGGTCTTAAGGAAGTTTTCAGGGATATGGCGGATATTACCGATTACAGCGGTAATCTGCGCTTAAGCTTTGTTGACTACCGCCTTGACGAAACGCCTAAGTACGACGTTACGGAGTGCAAAGCGCGCGATACAACATATGCCGCACCGCTCAGAGTTACCGCACGCCTTGTTAATGTTGAAAAGGACGAAATAAAGGAAAGCGAAGTATCAATGGGCGATTTCCCGCTTATGACCGAGTCGGGAACCTTTGTAATCAACGGTGCGGAGCGCGCCATTGTTTCACAGCTTGTCCGTTCGCCGGGTGTTTATTTTGCCGAAAAGGCAGATGAAAAAACCGGCAAAAGACTTTTTTCCTCTACAATTATTCCTAACCGCGGCGCGTGGCTTGAGTATGAAACCTCTGCAAACGACGTGCTGTATGTCCGCATAGATAAAAACCGCAAACTGCCCGTTACCACCTTTATCCGTTCGCTCGGAATAGGCACAAACGAGCAGATAAGAGCGCTTTTCGGCGACGATGAACGCCTTTCGGCAACGCTTGAGGCTGATGACGCAAAGTCGGTTGAGGACGCGCTGGTTGAAGTTTATAAAAAGCTCCGCCCCAGCGAGCCTGTAACAATTGAGGGCGCAAAGGCTTATCTTGACCAGCTTTTCTTTGATCCGCACCGCTATGATATTTCGCGCGTCGGACGTTATAAGTATAATAAAAAGCTTGCAATCGGCGCGCGTATAAAGGGCAATGTCCTTTCACGCCCCGTAGCCGACCCGATGACGGGCGAAATTCTTGCCGAAGCCGATACAACCGTTACACGTGAGCTTTCCGAACTTATCGAGAGAAAGGGCGTTTCGGAAGCATATATTAATGTAATGGATTTTGAGGGCAACGTAACCGAGGTCAAGGTGCTTTCAAACGGTATGGTAAGACTTGCCGATTTCACCGATTTTACCGAAGAAGAGCTTGAAGAGCTTGACAACCTCGGTATTAACGAAAACGTTTCGTTTGCCGTTCTGCGCGAACTGCTTGACAGCACAAACGGCAAGGATGAGCTCCGCGAGGCTATACTCGAACACGCTGATGAACTTATTCCGAAAAACATTACCACAGACGATATATTTGCGTCTGTAAGTTATTTTATAGGTCTGCCGCACAATGTCGGAACAACAGATGATATCGACCACCTCGGCAACCGCCGTATACGTTCCGTGGGCGAGCTTCTGCAAAATCAGTTCCGCATAGGCATTTCCCGTATGGAGCGCGTTGTCCGCGAGAAAATGACTTTGCAGGCACAGGACCCTGACAGCATTACCCCCCAGTCGCTCATAAACATCCGTCCGGTTGTTGCGGCAATCAAGGAGTTCTTCGGTTCTTCGCCGCTTTCGCAGTTTATGGACCAGACAAACCCGCTTTCCGAGCTTACGCATAAGCGCCGTCTGTCGGCATTAGGCCCCGGCGGTCTTTCGCGTGACCGTGCGTCATTCGAAGTTCGTGACGTTCATTATACGCATTACGGACGTATGTGTCCGATAGAAACACCGGAAGGTCCTAACATCGGTCTTATATCATATCTCGCAACCTTTGCGAAGATCAATAAATACGGTTTCATAGAAACTCCGTTCCGCAAGGTTGATAAGGCAAGCGGAAGGGTGCTTGACGAGGTTCGCTATATGACCGCGGACGAAGAGGACGATTACGTTGTGGCGCAGGCTAACGAGCCGCTTGACGAAAACGGTTTCTTTGTTAAGAAAAAGGTCAACGCGCGCCACCGCGACGGATTCCACGAGGTTGAGGCTTCAAGCGCCGATTATATGGACGTTTCGCCTAAGATGGTAGTGTCCGTTGCAACCGCAATGATCCCATTCCTTGAAAACGACGATACCAACCGTGCGCTTATGGGCTCGAACATGCAGAAGCAGGCAGTACCGCTTTTGCGCCCCGAAAACCCGATTGTTGCCACCGGTATGGAATATAAGGCGGCGGTAGACTCGGGCGTTGTTGTGCTTTCAAAACGCGCGGGCGAGGTTACTTATGTCAGCGCGGATATGATAAAGGTTCGCGCCAAAAACGGCGAGATTGACGAATACAAGCTTATTAAGTTCCTGCGTTCAAACCACGGAACCTGCATTAACCAGCGCCCGGTCGTAAAGGTCGGTCAGCAGGTTGAGGAACACGAGGTTATTGCCGACGGACCCGCAACAAGCAACGGTGAAATTTCACTCGGCAGAAACGCGCTCATCGGCTTTATGACTTGGGAAGGCTATAACTACGAGGACGCGGTTCTCATTAACGAGCGCCTTGTTCGCGACGATGTTTATACCTCTATCCATATTGAGGAGTACGAACTTGAGGCACGCGATACGAAGCTCGGACCCGAAGAGATAACACGCGATATCCCCAATGTCGGTGAGGACGCGCTTAAAGACCTTGACGAACGCGGCATAATCCGCATCGGCGCAGAGGTTACCGCGGGCGATATACTTGTAGGTAAGGTAACTCCCAAGGGCGAAACCGAACTTACCGCGGAGGAAAGACTGCTCCGCGCAATATTCGGCGAAAAGGCGCGCGAGGTAAGGGATACCTCACTGCGCGTACCGCACGGCGAATACGGCACAATTGTTGACGTTAAGGTGTTCAACAGAGAAAACTCATCGGAATTAAGCCCGGGAGTAAACGTTGTTGTACGCTGCTATATAGCGCAAAAACGTAAAATCTCCGTCGGAGATAAAATGGCGGGACGTCACGGTAACAAGGGCGTTGTTTCCCGCATTCTTCCGAGCGAGGATATGCCTTTCCTGCCGGACGGCACACCGCTTGATATAGTCCTGAACCCCCTCGGCGTTCCTTCACGTATGAATATCGGACAGGTACTTGAGGTACATCTGGGATATGCGGCAAGGGCGCTCGGCTGGAACATCTGCACACCTGTATTTGACGGCGCGCATGAGGACGATATCCGTAAGTGCTTCAGCTTGGCTGATGAATTTACAAAGTCTGATGAATATGAATATAAGGACAGCGCAAAGCTGGACTTCTCGCGCATACCGCTCACGGCGGACGCCAAAACTCAGCTGTATGACGGACGCACCGGCGAGCCGTTTGATAACCTTGTAACCGTTGGTTATATGTATTATCTTAAACTGCATCACCTGGTTGACGATAAGATTCACGCACGTTCAACCGGTCCGTACTCACTGGTGACGCAGCAGCCGCTCGGCGGTAAGGCTCAGTTCGGCGGTCAGCGTTTCGGAGAAATGGAAGTTTGGGCGCTTGAGGCTTACGGCGCGGCTTACACACTTCAGGAAATACTCACCGTTAAGTCGGATGATGTTGTGGGACGTGTCAAGACGTACGAATCAATCGTTAAGGGTCAGAACATTCCGAAACCCGGCGTTCCCGAATCGTTCAAGGTTCTTATTAAGGAGCTCCAGTCCTTAGGACTTGACGTTAAGGTTCTTGATAAGGATAATGAGGAAATTGACCTTAAACAGACGTTTGACGATGACGACGATATAGGACTCGGCACTCCGGCTATTCCCGAGGGCGAGGACAGCGACATTGACTTTAACGGCGACACCGTTGCCGACGATCTTACAGGTTTCGGTCTTGAGGACGAAAACGGCGACGCGATAGAGGATGACGGTATAGATGACGAAAATGATGATTTCGGCGACGAAGATAAATTCGGCGACGAGGAGTAACGGAGGGCAAATATGGCAGAAATTGAATTTGAATCAATAAAGATCGGACTTGCATCTCCCGAACAGATAAGAAGCTGGTCGCACGGCGAGGTAACAAAGCCGGAAACAATTAACTACCGCACCTTAAAACCCGAGCAGGGGGGACTGTTCTGCGAGCGCATTTTCGGGCCTCAGAAGGACTGGGAGTGCCACTGCGGAAAGTATAAACGCATACGTTATAAGGGCAAGGTGTGCGAACGCTGCGGCGTTGAGGTAACCCGCGCCAAGGTTCGCCGCGAACGTATGGGCTCTATTGAACTTGCGGCCCCTGTTTCACACATCTGGTATTTCAAAACAATTCCCTCAAGAATGGGTCTTGTGCTTGATATTACACCCAAAGCGCTTGAACAGGTACTTTATTTCTCGCAGTATATAGTAACCGATCCCGGTACAACACCGCTTGAGAAAAAACAGCTTTTAAATGAGAAACAGTACCGCGATATGCGCGAAAAATATGAGGACGACTTTGAAGCGGGAATGGGCGCCGAGGCTATAAAGAAGCTCCTTTGCGAAATTGACCTTGATAAGACCTGCGATGAACTTCGCAAGGAACTGGAGGACGCAACGGGTCAGAAGAGTATTCGCCTTTTAAAGCGTCTTGAAGTGCTTGAAGCGTTCAGACAGTCGGGCAACCGCCCCGAATGGATGATTCTCGACGTTATTCCGGTTATCCCGCCGGATCTGCGTCCTATGGTTCAGCTTGACGGCGGGCGTTTCGCCACAAGCGACTTAAATGACCTTTACAGACGTGTTATCAACCGTAACAACCGCCTTAAAAGATTGCTTGAACTTCGCGCACCGGACATTATCGTCCGTAACGAAAAGCGTATGCTTCAAGAGGCTGTTGACGCGCTTATTGATAACGGCAGACGCGGCAAGCCCGTAACAGGACCTAACAACCGCGCGCTTAAATCCCTTTCGGATATGCTTAAAGGCAAACAGGGACGTTTCCGCCAGAACCTTCTCGGAAAACGTGTTGACTATTCGGGACGTTCGGTTATAGTTGTAGGACCTGAACTTAAAATGTATCAGTGCGGCGTTCCTAAGGAAATGGCGCTTGAACTGTTTAAGCCCTTTGTTATGAAACGTCTTGTTGAAACAAAGGCTGTTACCAACATTAAATCGGCAAGGAAAATGGTTGAACGCGCCTCTAATGAGGTTTGGGACGCACTTGAAATGGTAATTAAAGAGCATCCCGTTCTTCTCAACCGCGCGCCCACGCTTCACCGTTTGGGTATTCAGGCGTTTGAGCCGGTTCTTGTTGAGGGTAAGGCGTTAAAGCTGCATCCGCTTGTTTGTACGGCATATAACGCCGACTTTGACGGCGACCAGATGGCTATTCATATCCCGCTGTCGGCAGAGGCACAGTCGGAAGCACGCTTCTTAATGCTTGCGGCAAATAACCTCTTAAAACCGTCCGACGGTAAACCTGTAACCGTTCCTACACAGGATATGGTACTCGGTTCGTATTACCTTACACTTGTTAAGGCAGACGAAAAGGGCGCTAATAAGGTGTTCAGGGATAAAAACGAGGCTATTATGGCCTATTCCGACGGAGTAATCGGACTGCACGCGCCCATAAGGGTTCGTATGACCGATGAAAACGGTGTGAGCGGTCTTGTATGGTGTACGGTAGGATTTATTATATTCAATGAATCGATACCGCAGGATTTGGGCTTTGTTGACAGGAGCAATCCGGCTCACAAACTTGAACTTGAGTGGACCTACACCGTTAAGAATCCCGAAACAAACTTTATAGAAAGCAATGACGATATTATTCAGAATAAGGTCGGCAAAAAACAGCTCGGGAAGATAATTGACCGCTGCATCACAATGCACGGAACGAGCGAATCGGCTATTGTTCTTGATAACATCAAGGCAACAGGCTTTAAGTATTCCACAAAGGGCGCTATCACCGTTGCGGTTATCGACGCGGTTATCCCGCCCGCAAAGAAGGAAATACTTGCCGCTGCCGAGGCTAAAATAGATTTGGTATCGCGCGATTATCGCCGCGGTCTTATCAGCAACGAGGAACGCAGCCGCCATGTAATTGAAATATGGAATAAGGCTACCGAGGATGTTGCGGACGCACTTAAGGGCAACCTTGATGAGTTCAACCCGATATTTATGATGGCAGACTCGGGCGCGCGCGGTTCTATGAGCCAGATAAGACAGCTTGCCGGTATGCGCGGACTTATTGCAAACACAGCAGGTAAGGTTATTGAAGTACCTATCCGCGCGAATTACCGCGAGGGTCTTAACGTTCTTGAATACTTCATTTCCTCCCGCGGCGCACGTAAAGGACTTGCCGATACGGCGCTTCGTACAGCGGACTCGGGTTATCTTACCCGCCGCCTTGTTGATGTTGCGCAGGATGTTATTGTCCGTGAGGACGACTGCGGAACCGAAGAGGGTCTTACCATTTCCGATATTAAGGACGGCAACCACATTCTTGAACCGCTTGAGGAGCGTCTTGAGGGCAGATATCTGCTTCACGACGCGGTTGACCCGACTACCGGCGAGGTTATCTGGTCACACGACGATATGGTTACGGGCGAAGGCGCAAAGAAAATTGTTGACGCCGGAATTACAAGCATTGAGATACGCTCGGTGCTTACCTGCCACAGCCATCACGGCGTGTGCAAAAAGTGCTACGGCAAAAACCTTGCAACCAGCAAACCGGTTACAACGGGCGAGGCAGTCGGCATAGTTGCGGCACAGTCAATAGGCGAACCCGGTACTCAGCTTACAATGCGTACCTTCCATACGGGCGGTATTGCAAGTACCGAGGATATCACGCAGGGTCTGCCGCGTGTTGAAGAACTGTTTGAGGCACGCAGACCGAAACGCTGTGCGCTTATCGCCAAAATGGATGGTACCGTACGCATTGCCGAGGAAAAGCGGAGCAATGTAATTATAATTACAAACGATGAGCTTAAAACCGAGGAAAAGGTCACCATTCCTTACGGCGTACGTTGTCTTGTTAAGGACGGGGATGAGGTTAAAGCAGGCGATATGCTTATTCCGGGCGCTAAGTATCCGCAGGATATTTTGGAGGCGCAGGGACCTGAGGCTGTTGAAGAATATATCATAGCCGAAATTCAGAATGCTTACCGTACTCAGGGTGTTGACATTAACGATAAACACATTGAGGTTATCGTTCGTCAGATGATGCGTAAACTGCGTATTACCGACCCCGGCTCTACCGACCTTTTGCAGAACGTAAGCTATGAATACAAGGAAATTGCCGAGGCGAACGCTGCTGTTCAGGCACGTATCGACGCGGGCGAAGAGGGTCTTTCAAAGGCAACCTACCGCGCAACACTGCTTGGTATCACAAAGGCTTCGCTTGCAACCGAATCATTCCTT
This sequence comes from uncultured Eubacteriales bacterium, assembly GCA_934454655.1. Classification (GTDB taxonomy): domain Bacteria; phylum Bacillota; class Clostridia; order Oscillospirales; family Acutalibacteraceae; genus UBA737. Next base: position 21,489 of record CAKSFK010000015.1, read on the forward strand.
TCGGCGGCATCGTTCCAGGAAACCACAAGAGTTCTCACCGAAGCCGCAATCAAAGGCAAGGTCGATCCTCTGTTCGGACTTAAGGAAAATGTTATCATCGGTAAGCTTGTACCCGCAGGTACGGGTATGAAGTGCGATGAGATAAATCCCCCCGAATATAATAACGAGGACAACGGACTTGAGGAAGAAGCAAACGTTGACGATAAGGCATTCGCGTAAAACAAGTTTATAGCTAAAAGGTCTGCGACATTAAGCGCCGCAGACCTTTATTTTTTCCTTGACAAAATCGGGAGCTTGTGTTAAAATGTATAAGCCGCATACTGTGGGCTTTGTTAAGTTGTGCCGATAAACGGCATACGCCCTCCGTAGCGAGACTGTAAAAACGGCAGGTGTAGTAAAAATGTACGCAATTATTGAAACAGGCGGAAAGCAGTACCGTGTAGAAAGCGGCGACGTAATTTACGTTGAAAAGCTTAATGCCGAGGTTAACGAGGAAGTCACCTTTGATAAGGTTGTTGCGGTTTGCAACAAAACCCTGAAGGTTGGCAAGCCTTACGTTAAGGACGCTTTTGTTAAGGGTACGGTTATTAAGAACGGTAAAGGCAAAAAGGTTACCGTATTTACCTATAAACCCAAAAAGAGCAGTTCACGCAAAATGGGTCACAGACAGCCCTATACTAAGGTACAGATCGGCGAAATAGGCTGATATGACTAAGGTTAAGTTTTTAGCTGATGAGAATGGCATTTACGGCTTTGAAATCAGCGGACACTGTTCTGTAAACGGTGATGATGAGGTTGGCAAAACGGTTTGCGCGGCGGTTTCTTCCGCGGCGTATATGACGGTGAACACCGTAACCGATATAATCGGTGACAAGGCGGATGTAACGGTGGATGACGCGGTTATGAAATTTTACGCAAAGTCACCCTGTGAATGCACAAAAAAGCTCCTTAAGGGCTTAAGGTTTCACATAACCGAGCTTGCCGACCAATACAAAGATAACATAAGTGTTAACGGAGGTGCAAAAAATGTTAAAGATTAACATTCAGTTATTCGCCCATAAAAAGGGAATGGGTTCAACTAAGAACGGACGTGACAGCGAGGCTAAGCGCCTTGGCGTTAAGCGTGCCGACGGTCAGTTTGTACTGGCGGGCAACATATTGGTTCGTCAAAGAGGAACTCACATCCATGCCGGCAACAATGTCGGACGCGGCTCTGACGATACACTCTTTGCTTTGATTGACGGAAAGGTTAAATTCGAGCGTCAGGGAAGAGATCGTAAACAGGTTAGTATATACGCTGTTGAGCAGTAATTATTTGAGGATTCGGGTGTAAGACAGCTCCCGAATCCTTTTTTTTGAAAGGAAGGAACAGCAATGAAGGTATGTCATGTATGCAAGACAGAGTGTGATGATTCGGCTGAACTTTGCCCGGTTTGCGGTGCCGATTTAACAGCCGACGCGGCGAATGAGGAAAAAGAGGAAAAAATAATCAACAAACCGGTATTGCTTGCAACGGTTGACGATGTGGTTTCTTCGGAAATAATAAGGGATTTGCTCAGTGACGCGGGAATTATTTACAGCTGCGATTCGGAAAACGACGGCACTATGAAGGTGACCTTCGGCGGTTCGTTTATTGCCGACGATATATATGTAGACGAGTCAGATTTTGAAAATGCAAGCAAAATATATGAGGATTTTTTAAATTCAGAGCCTTCATTTGACGAGGAGTTTTTTGAAGAGTCGGAGAACGATGAGGAATGAATTTTTTTAAAAGGGGAATAAAAAAGGAAACTGAACCGAACGCAAACGAGCCGGTTTTGGCGGCGGTTATTAAAAATCCGGTTACATCGGAGATTTTTCAGGATATACTAAAGGAAAACGGCATACCGTTCATATGCCGTCAGGACGGCGCGGGCGGCTCTGTAAAGCTTTTGCTGGGCGCCGGGGTCGTGCCGGATAATATATACGTTGCGGCAGGAAATTATGAAACCGCAAGAGGACTTTACGAGGCGTATCTTGCCACGGAAATAGAAAGTCCCTTAGATTTTAAAGAGGAAACCGATAAATAGATGTTTGTAGATATAGCTAAAATACACTTGAAAGCGGGAAACGGCGGCGACGGCGCCGTTTCGTTTCACAGAGAAAAATATGTGGCGGCAGGCGGACCTGACGGCGGCGACGGCGGCAGAGGCGGAAATATAGTTTTTAAGGCGGACAGTAACCTGTCCACACTTGCCGATTTCCGCTATAAACGCAAGTACACCGCACAGTCGGGCGAAAACGGCGGCGGCGCGCGCTGCTCGGGTAAAAGAGCGCCCGACCTTATTGTGTCCGTGCCGGTCGGCACACTTGTTAAGGATGCCGAAACGGGCAGAATTATTGCCGATATTTCCGACAGCGAGCCTGTTGTTATTGCAAAAGGCGGCAACGGCGGATGGGGGAATCAGCATTTTGCCACGCCCACGCGCCAAGTGCCGCGATTTGCCAAAAAGGGTAACCCGGGCGAGGAACGCGATGTAACACTGGAACTTAAACTGCTGGCAGACGTGGGGTTGATAGGCTTCCCGAACGTGGGAAAATCCACCCTTATTTCGGTTGTGAGCGAGGCAAGGCCTAAAATTGCAAATTATCATTTTACAACACTTACTCCCGTGCTCGGCGTTGTAAGAATGGGCGAAGGCAGTTCGTTTGTAATGGCGGACATACCGGGGCTTATTGAGGGCGCTGGTGAAGGCGTTGGTTTGGGACACGAGTTTTTGCGCCACGTTGAGCGCTGCCGACTGCTTTTGCACGTTATAGATGTTTCGGGAAGCGAAGGCAGGGATCCCATTGATGATTTTAATAAAATAAATAAGGAACTTGACGCTTTTAACCCGGAACTTTCACAGCGTCCGCAGGTAATTGTGGGGAACAAGTGCGACCTTGCCGATGAAAACGAAATCGGACGCATAGCCGACTATTTTGAGGGCAAGGGCTATAAATTCTTCCCTGTTATGGCGGCAATCGCCGAGGGAACGGCAGACCTTATAAATTACGTTGCGGCAGAACTTGCAAAGCTTCCTCCTATAAAAAAATACGAGGCTGAACCCGTGCCGCTTGAGGATTTCACTAAACGTAAAGAACGCAAGTTTACAATAAGACAGTGCGACGGTGTGTACTTTGTTGAAAACTGCGAATGGCTGCTTGATGTTATGAACACAGTAGACCCCGAGGATTATGAATCACTGCAATATTTTGAGCGCGTGTTAAGGTCGAGCGGAATTATATCCGCATTGGCGGATGCGGGAATCAGTCAGGGCGATACGGTGAGCGTTTACGATATAGAGTTTGAGTATGTGATATGACAGTTGCTGAAAATGTGAATTTGTTAAGCCCTTCGGTGCTGGCATTTGTGGGTGATGCGGTCTACAGCCTGTATGTGAGAACGGCACTGGCATCGGTCAACCGCCCGTCGGGTGAGTTGCACCGCCTCTCGGTTACAATGGTTAACGCCTCATCGCAGGCAAGGGCATTCGGGGTTATCGAACAGGAACTTTGCGAGGAAGAGCTTGCCGTTTTTAAACGCGGCAGAAATTTTCACACCTCGTCAACGCCTAAAAACGCGTCCCATAGGGATTATCACGTAGCCACCGGTCTTGAGTGCCTTTTCGGATGGCTTCATTTGTCCGGAAAAAAGGACAGGGCGGATGAATTGTTTAAGATAATCTACCGCTGCACATATTGATTGGTACGGTGAATAAAATGTTGTTTAACGGTAAAAAGACCGAAAGGTGGCTTGTTGCGGGGCTTGGGAATCCGGGCGTCCAATATGAAGAAACAAGACACAACGCGGGCTTTATGGCAATTGAAAAGCTGGCACTGAAGCAGGGAACGGCGTTTTCAAAACATAAATTTGACGCTGAATACGGCGAAAGCGAAATAGGCGGCGAAAAGGTACTTCTTGTAAAACCGCTTACTTATATGAACAATTCGGGCAGCGCGGTATCGGCAATTGCGAAGTTTTATAAAATACCCACAGAAAAAATAATAATACTGTTTGACGATATTTCGCTCCCCGTCGGTAAAATACGCATAAGAAGAAACGGCACGCACGGCGGACATAACGGAATTAAGGATATTATTGAGCTTCTGGGAACAGAGGACATTAAGCGCGTTAAGATCGGGGTTGGCGAAAAGCCGAACCGTGAATACGATTTGAAGGACTGGGTTCTGGGCAAAATACCTGACAGCGACCGCGATTTATTTGAAAAGGCGCTTGAAAAGGCGGTCGGCGCTGTGGAAGAAACCGTAAAACGCGGTATAGATTCCGCTATGAACAGATATAACGGATAAAATGAAATTTATTGATAAGATTTTAAAGCAGGACGCGGATTACTGCGAACTGCTGGATTCGGTAACAAAAAACCGTTTGCCGCTCGTCTGCACCGGGCTGTCCCTTATCCACAAGGCGGTTACAACCGCCGCGCTTGTACGGCACACCGGCAAAAAGGCTGTTTTGGTCACTCACGATGAATCGTCCGCGGCTGAGCTTAAAGACGACCTTTCCGCACTGGGTGTAAGGGCAGTGAACTTTCCGAGCAGGGATTTGTGCATAGGCGATCTGCACGGATATTCAAGAGAGTATGAACATAAAAGAACAGATACCCTGTCGGCTTTGGCTGACGGGGATTTTGACGTGCTTACGGTTTCGCTTGACGCCGCGATACAGTACACGGTTTCACCCGAAAAGCTAGGCAAAGCAAGATTTTCGCTTAAAAGCGGGGAAACGGCGGATATTAAGGAACTGGCAAAAAGACTTGTTGACGCAGGATATACAAGAAGCGAGCTTTGCGAGGGAGAGGGTCAGTTTTCGGTTCGCGGCGGTATTTTCGATGTTTTTCCCGTCGGTTTTTCGCAGCCGTGCCGTATTGAGTTCTGGGGCGATGAAATAGACGGTATATCCCTGTTTGATACAGAGTCGCAGCGCCGCACCGAAAATATCGGGCAGGTTAACATAACACCTGCCTGCGAAACACTTTTTGACCCGTCGGAGCTTGAGGCGGCACTTAATAATCTGTTAAATCAAAACGTAAAGGGTTTTACCGAAAAGCAGCGTGAAACCGCCGAACGGGATCTTCAGGCGCTTAAAGGCGGCATAACTTTCCGTGCCGACCGTTATATTCCGTTTGTTTTCGGGGAGCATACAACCGTCTTTGATTATGTTAAAGATGCGCTTTTAATAGTAAGCGAGAGCGGCAATATTTCCGAAAGGTTCAAATCAATTGAAATTCAACAGGCGGCGGACATAGAAAATTATATGACCGAGGGGCTCCTGAACCCGGAAACCGCGAAACTGACTCTTGACAAGACCGAGTTCTTTTCAAGGTTGACCTGCGCTGTTCTTGAAGAAAACTTCCCCAGGAACAGCTATGAAATAACCCCTAAAAGCATAATTAATTTTAATTATCGCCGTTCAACCGCGTGGAGCGGTGATGTTAAGGTTCTTAAAGAGGACATTGACTATACGGTTTCGGTCGGCGGTGCGGCGGTTATATTGGCGGGAGAAAAGCGCGCGGCGCAGGTGCTTAACAATGAACTTAACGAAAACGGCGTTTTGTCGGTTTACAGTGACAGCACCGATTTTACACCTACAGGGGTAACGGTAATAACAGGCGGTCTTTCATCGGGTTTTGAAATACCGTCCGCAAAGTTTATTCTTGTGACCCACAGGCACATAGCGTCAGATACCAAGCGTAAGCGCAAAAAGCATAAGGACAGCAAGGAGATAGGCTCTCTTGACGAATTGCGGCAGGGTGACCTTGTTGTTCACGAATCGCACGGTATAGGAGTTTTTGACGGAATAAGCCGCATAAAAAATGACGGCGTTACGAAAGACTATATTAAAATCAAATATGCCGGGAGCGATATTCTTTACGTCCCCGTAACCCAGCTTGACCTTGTTTCAAAATATATCGGCGCTACCGAAAACGGAAATGTAAGGCTTAACAGGCTCGGCGGCAGTGAATGGCAGAAAACGCGCAGACGCGTTAAAGCGGCGGTAAAGGATATGGCAAAACAGCTGACGGCGCTTTACGCCAAGCGAATGTCCGCCAAAGGTTACGCATTCGGTCCCGATACCGACCTGCAAAGCGATTTTGAACGCCGCTTTGAATATGACGAAACCGACGATCAGCTTAAGTGCATAAACGAGATAAAGAGCGATATGGAACGCCCCGTTCCGATGGACAGGCTTCTTTGCGGAGATGTGGGCTTCGGAAAAACCGAGGTTGCTTTGCGCGCGGCGTTCAAGTGTATAAGCGAAGGTAAGCAGTGCGCTCTGCTTGTTCCCACCACAATACTTGCAATGCAGCACTACACTACCGCTGTAAGGCGATTCGGTGAAATGCCGGTTACGGTTGCGCTTTTGAACAGGTTTGTTTCAAGGCCCGAGCAGGCGAAAATAATAACCGATTTGAAATGCGGCAGACTTGATATGGTTATAGGAACGCACCGCCTTATTTCAAAGGATGTTGAATTTAAAAATATCGGTCTTGTAATAATTGATGAGGAACAGCGGTTCGGTGTTGCCCAAAAGGAACGTCTTAAAGAACTTTATCCGTTTGTAGATATCCTGACGCTCAGCGCAACACCCATTCCGCGCACGCTTAATATGGCAATGTCGGGACTTCGCGATATGTCGTCAATAGATGAGGCTCCGGGCGACCGCCACCCCGTTCAAAGCTATGTTCTTGAGTATGACAGGGGAGTGGTGCTTGACGCCGTTAACCGTGAATTAAGGCGCGGCGGACAGGTTTACTACCTGCACAACAGAATAGACAGTATCGAGCGCTGTGCCGCGTCGCTCAAAGCCGCCTTGCCCGACGCAAATATAGGCATAGCCCACGGCAGAATGGACGAGGAAGAATTAAGCGAGGTCTGGCGAGCACTTGTTGAACACGAAATTGATATACTGGTGTGTACAACGATAATAGAAACGGGCGTTGATGTGCCGAATGCCAACACGCTGATAATTGAGGAAGCCGATAAAATGGGTCTTTCCCAGCTGCATCAGTTGCGCGGCAGGGTGGGGCGCTCACCGAGGCGAGCATACGCGTATTTCTGTTTCCGACGCGACCGACAGCTTTCCGATGTGGCATCTAAACGGCTTGAGGCAATAAGGGAGTTTACCGAGTTCGGATCGGGCTTTAAAATTGCGGTGCGCGACCTTGAAATAAGGGGAGCAGGGAGTATTCTCGGCGGCGATCAGCACGGCAATATGGAGTCGGTGGGATACGATATGTATTTAAAACTGCTGTCACAGGCGGTTGACGAGGAAAACGGCAAACCGCCCGCCGAAGACATCACCTGTACCGTTGACCTTAATGTTTCGGCGTTTATTCCCGAACGGTATATTGAGGTGCTGTCCGCAAGACTGGGAATTTATAAGCGTATAGCCGCCGTGAGAAACAGCGATGACGCAAGCGACGTTATAGACGAGCTCTGCGACCGTTTCGGCGAACCGCCGAAGTCTGTTATGGGACTTATTGATATTTCGCTTTTACGCAGCCGTGCCGAATCGGCGGGTATAACGGAAATAACGGGCGGCACTTCCGCCGTGAAGCTTAAAGCGGGTTCAATAAATCCCGATGTTATGCACAGGCTTTCCGAGCACTTCGGTAACAGATTTACCTTGTCCGTTGCCGATAAGCCCGTTTATATTATAAGGCTTTCGGCTGAACAAAAGCTTTCGGAATTAACTTCGGAATTGGCGAAGGTTCTTTAAAAAAAAAGGATTGATATTATGAGAAAAACAATATTTGCGGTATTGCTTGCCGCGCTGTTACTGGGACTTACAGCCTGCAAGGGCAATACCGAGCCGCAAACATCGTCGTTAAGCGATGTCGGCAGTGCGGTTCCCGCTGCGGCGTATGAACCGCCCGAAAGTTCATCCGATGTTCAAAGCACGCAAAGTACCGAAAGCACCGTTTCACAGGTTATTCCCGTGGCTGTTGAGTCGGTAAAGCTCAGCGCGTATGAGCGCGTGCTTACGGTCGGCGAAAGATTTATGCCGATAGTTACTTTTTCCCCTTCAAATGCTACAAACAAGGGAGAAATATGGACATCCGACAACACCGCCGTTGCAACGGTCAACAAGTACGGCAGAATAACCGCCGTGAGCGAGGGCAAATGCACGGTAACGGTAGTTTCGGCGGACAACAGCGCGGTTTCGGCACAGTTCAGCGTCACCGTAAACGCACCTGTTAAAATTGAACCGACGTATATAGACGGTATTCTCATAGTTAATAAATCGTATCCGCTGCCAAGCGATTATAACCCGGGAACAAATCCCGAGGCAAAGCAGGCGCTTGACGAAATGTTTGCCGCCGCGGCGGGGGACGGACTTACAATGCGTGTTGTATCCGGCTTCAGAAGCTATACAACGCAGAAAAATCTTTACAATAAATATGTAAGACGCGACGGCGTCGCCAAGGCGGACACCTACTCCGCACGGCCGGGCTTTTCGGAACATCAGACGGGTCTTGCGTTTGACATTAATAAAGCGAACGACAGCTTTGTCGGCACGCCCGAGGCGCTATGGCTTGCCGCCAATGCCCATAAATACGGTTTTATTTTAAGATATCCCGAGGGTAAGGAAAGTATAACCGGCTACCAGTTTGAACCGTGGCATTACAGATATGTGGGAAAAGAAAGGGCGCTTAAAATTTATGAAAGCGGTCTTACGGTTGAGGAGTATTACGGCATAACATCCTGCTATAAATAAAAAAGGGATCTATAAAAGGACTTTAACGAAATTATTTCGTTAAAGTCCTGAGCGTGTCGAAAAAGTCGACACGCTCTTGGTCGGGGATGCCGTTCGCTCGAAAATCAAAGATTTTCGGACTGCACTCTATCCCCGCCAATACCACCCCTGCGACCTTGAAAAACCGTTGAAAAAGCGGTTTTTCGCTTACAATGAGTTTTTCCGCCGCACGTGTCAGCGGAAAAACAAAATGCGGCGTAAACGCCGCAACAAAGTTAAACCGGAGTTTATCGACAGTCTGAGGACTTTAACGAAATTATTTCGTTAAAGTCCTTTTTTTGTGTATTGCGGAGAACTCAAAACACAATATGTATTATCTGCTTAAAAAAATTCGGTTAACATAAAAAAATTGCTTGATTTTTAAGATTTTATAGCTTATAATACAATCGTAGTGGTGGAAAGTGGAGTATAAATCCATTAAAGTGCATTAAAGTGGAGCAAAAGAGGGGGGAACACAATGCTTTTCGGCGGTTACCAGCATAACATTGATAAAAAAGGCAGAGTGTTTATTCCCGCAAAACTCCGCGAAGAGCTGGGGACAGGCTTTATGATCTGCCGCGGCATATACGGGAAACGCTGTCTTTGCGTTTATTCCGCTGCCGAGTGGGACAAGCTTGTTGAAAAAATCGGAACTTTGCCCAGTGCAAAATCCAGTGCGGTAAAGCGCTTTTTGTATGACGGCGCGTTCAGCGTTGATTTTGATTCACAGGGAAGAATACTTATCCCCCCGGCACTGCGCGAATATGCCCGTCTTGAGGGCGAGGCGCACATAATCGGTATGGATACAAACCTTGAAATATGGAATACGGAGCTTTGGAATCTCGAAAATGCGGAATACACGCCGGAATCCATTGCGTCTATTGTTGAGGAGCTTAATTTCTGATGGAATTTGTGCATAAGCCGGTACTGCTTTCCGAAACTCTTGACGCGCTCGGTATTAAGCCCGACGGTATTTATGTTGACGGCACTGCCGGCGGAGCGGGTCACTCACGCGAAATTGCGAAAAGGCTTAAGGGCGGTTTTCTTTACGCGCTCGACCGCGACCCCGACGCCGTAAAAACCGCTGCCGAACGGCTCTGCGGTTTGCCCGCAAAGGTAATTAACTCAAAATTCAGCGATATGGCTGAGGTTCTTAAAAACGAGGGCGTTAAGGGTGCCGACGGAATATTGCTTGACCTCGGCGTTTCGTCGTTTCAGCTTGATAATGCCGAACGCGGCTTTTCTTACCGTAAAGAAGCGCCGCTTGATATGCGAATGAGCAAAAGCGGAATATCCGCCGCGGATATAGTTAATACTTATTCTGCGGAAGAACTTTCGCGTATATTCAGCGAGTACGGCGAAGAAAAGTTCGCCTTCAGAATAGCCCGCAGAATTGCGGAGGAGAGAGAAAAATCCCCCATACTTACAACAACCGCCCTGGCGGACGTTATAGCGGGCGCTTATCCCGCAAAGGCAAGGCGCGAGGGCAACCCCGCAAGGCGTTGCTTTCAGGCAATAAGAATTGCCGTTAACGGTGAGCTTGATGAACTGAACACCGCGCTTGACAGTGCGTTTTCACTTCTAAACAAAAACGGCGTGCTTGCAATAATAACCTTCCATTCTCTTGAGGACAGAATGGTTAAACTGCGTTTCCGCAGTTACACCGTCGGTTGTATATGCCCGCCCGATATTCCGGTGTGCGTTTGCGGAAGAAAACCGCAGGGAGTTTTGGTATCAAGAAAACCTATTGAACCTTCAGAAGAAGAAATAAACGAGAATCCGCGCAGCAGAAGCGCAAAGCTGAGAGCAATAAGAAAAATATAACGGGTAGGAGAGTAAAGACGTTGAATAATGTTAAATATTATAACGACAGTTTAGCATACGACTTCGAAATGTTTATGCCGAAGCCCGAAAGAAAAGAAACACCGCGTGAAAATATTGTTGTAATGCCTAAAACGGCAGAGCGCACAAGAAAGCGCCGCCGTGCGGCAGCAAGAACCCTTACCTCGCCTATGGCGCTTGTTATGACGGCGGTTTTTGTTCTTGCGGGACTTTGCGGCAATATTGCCTTAAGACTTCAGATAAACGAGGTCAACAGCGAGATAAACGATGTTAAGGCGGCAATAACAGAGCTTGACAGCGAGAAAACATCGCTTGAGGTTGAAATGCAGCGCAGAATATCCTATGCGAATTTGGAACTTGAAGCAACCCAACTCGGAATGAAAAAAATGGAAAAAAGCAATGTTAAGTATATAAGGGTGAACGATAAGGATAAGGCAATAACCGCCGACGGCAATGTCGATACGGCTGAGTAATAAAACCGCTTAGCGGGAATATAATTAGATGTAGATAAAAACAAGATACGAGAGCTGTTTTTCGGCTCTCGTATAGGCATATTATATCGGAAAGTCGGTGAAAGGCTTAATGTCGGTTAAACCCGGTAAAAATATGGTTACAAGAGCGGTAGTCGTGATGGTAATTATGATATTGTCGCTGTCGCTGGTGTCGGGAGCCAGCCTGTTTAACATTATGGTGCTTAAAGGCGAGGACTACCAGAACAAAGCCTCGGAACAGCAGTTGTACGACAGCCTTGTAACGGCGCCGCGCGGCGATATATATGACAGAAATATGCAGTACCTCGCGCGCAGCACTTCGGCGTGGACCGTGTATATTACCCCAAACGGAATTAAAAAAATAAAGGACGCCGAAGAGGCGGCGACTGTAAAAAAAACCATTGCCGAGGGGCTTTCCTCCATACTGGGAATTGACTATGAAACCGTCTACGGCTACACCGAAAAAAACACCTACTACGTTATAGTAAAGAAAAAGGTGGAAAAGGAAATTGCCGACAAAATCAGACAGCTTATACTTGACAATAAGAGCCTTTCGCTTGTAAAATACATCGGACTTGACGAAACAACAAAACGGTATTACCCCAACGGCAGTCTGGCGTCTGTGGTTCTGGGCTTTGTCGGCTCGGACGATCAGGGTCTGGCGGGAATTGAAAGCTATTACGATAACGACCTCACCGGAATTGCCGGGCGTGTGGTCGCGGCAAAAAATGCCGCCGGAACGGATATGGTCTTTTCTTACGAAAAGGTTGTTGAGGCAGTCAAGGGGCGCTCGCTTGTTTTAACGCTTGACTCATATGTTCAGTACACGGCAGAGAAATACCTTGCCGCCGCAATTGAAGAATATCAGATTGCCGAGCGCGGAGCGGCAATCGTTATGAATGTAAACACCGGTGCCATTCTCGCAATGGCGGTTAAAGGGGATTTTGACCCGAACAGCCCGTTCACGCTTTCCGCAGCGGATCAGCAAACGGTGGACGCAACCGAGGGCGATGACGAAAAGGGAAAGAAAAAAAGCGAGCTTTTAAACCGCCAGTGGCGTAATAAAGCTGTTTCGGACACAATGGAGCCGGGTTCGGTCTTTAAAGTTGTAACTGCATCCATTGCGCTGGAAGAAAACCGGATAAACAAGAATTCCACTTTTTTCTGTAACGGTCATGCAACCGTTGCGGGTCAGAGCTATAAGTGCCACAAAATTTTGGGACACGGCTCGCAAAATCTTATGCAGGCAATTTCCAACTCCTGCAACCCCGCGTTTATAACAATAGGTCAGCTTGTGGGCGTGCCGACATTTTCAAAGTATTTCAAGGCGTTCGGATTTACCGAAAAAACGGGCATAGACCTTCCGGGCGAGGCAAATTCCAACTACTACACGGAGGATAAAATGGGTCCCGTTCAGCTGGCATCCGCGTCGTTCGGTCAGACGTTCAACGTAACGCCCGTACAGCTTATAACCGCTGTTTCAGCCGCGGTAAACGGCGGATACCTCGTTCAGCCGCATCTTGTGGAAAAAAAGCTTGACGGCGAAAACAAGGTAGTTGAAACGGCAGGCACGGCTTACAAACGTCAGGTAATTTCGTCAACAACATCCGCTACAATGCGAGAGCTTATGAAATTTGTTTCGGAAAACGGCGCTAAAAACGCACTTGTTTCGGGCTATAACATCGGTGCTAAAACAGGTACTTCGCAAAAGGTTTCAAAAATAAACGCCACCGGCGATAAACATCTATACATAGGCTCGTGCGTAACTGTGGCTCCCATAGAAAATCCCGAAATTGCGGTTTATGTTATGCTTGATGAACCTAAGGGCGATAAGTATTACGGCGGAGCTATTTCGGCACCTGTTAATTCACAGATAATGGGTGATATACTCCCGTACCTCGGTTATGAGCCCAGTTATACGGATGAGGAACTTAAAAAGCTGTCGCTTACGGTGCCGGACACCGTTGGAAACAGCGTTGCCGAGGCTAAGGGAAAGGTGACGGCAGCTAAGCTTGAATACCGCGTTGTGGGATCTGGCGAAACGGTGGTGCGTCAGTTGCCCGAGGCGGGTAGCAAGGTTATTTCGGGCGGTATGGTAATACTGTATACCGAGGAAAACGGAAGTGAAAAATCAACCGTACCCAATCTTACGGGACTTTCCGCAACAGAGGTCAATGCCGAGGCGGCAAAGGCGGGTATTAACATTGAATTTTCGGGCAACACGACAACGGCGGGGCTTAAGTCCTACAAGCAAAGCGTAGCCGCCGGGCAGCAGGTGGACGCGGGAAGCGTTGTTGTGGTGTATTTCAGTGATGATAATGTTGCCGATATAGGCAATACAAACTGACAAGAGGGGTTAATAAATGAAATTGGAAAAACTTACGGAGTGTTCTGCCGAACTCGGCAAAACGGAAATAACCGGAATTACGTGTGATTCAAGGGAAGTAAAGCCGGGGTATGTTTTTGTGTGCATAAACGGCGCTAAGTCGGACGGTCATAACTTTGCCGCTGACGCAAAAAAAGCGGGAGCAGCCGTAATTGTGGCAGAGCGCGACACGGGTGTTGAACCCCAGATCATATGCGGCGATACACATGCGGCGTATGCCGATATGTGCGCTAAGTGGTTTGGCAACCCCGCCGATTCGTTAAAGCTTTTGGGCGTTACCGGAACAAACGGAAAAACGTCGGTTACCTATATGCTTAAAAAGATAATCGAAAAGGCAGGTTACAAGGTAGGACTTATAGGTACAATACAAAATATGATCGGCGAAGAAATCATAGCCGCCCATAACACAACCCCCAACGCCTATGAACTTAATTCGCTGTTTGCCCTTATGAAGGCGAAGGGCTGCACATATGTAATAATGGAGGTTTCGTCGCACGCGCTTGACCAGTCAAGGGTCTACAAGCTTAATTTTGAGGCGGCAATGTTTACAAACCTGACGCAGGACCACCTCGATTATCACGGCACAATGGAAAACTACCTCGCCGCAAAGAAAAAGCTTTTCAAAATGTGCAGAACCGCCGTCATCAACAGTGACGACAGCTACGCCGCAAGGCTTACCGAGGGGCTTGACTGTGAGATTGTAACCTATTCCACGGGCAACGATTCAACATACAGCGCAAAGGGTATAAACTATCACCCCACTGGCGTTGAGTATGAGTTTGTAAGCGATACCGAAATTGAGCATATAAAGGTAAACACGGGCGGAAAATTCACGGTTTACAATTCTCTTTGCGCCGCCTCCTGCGCGGTGGAAATAGGTATTTCCATTAAAACGGTGTCCGCAGCCCTTGCGGAAATGCACGGTGTAAAGGGCAGGGCGGAGGTTGTGCCGACAGGCAGGGACTTTACCGTTATCATCGACTACGCGCACACTCCCGACGGACTTAAAAATATACTTTCAACCTTCCGTGAGTGTAAAAAGAACAGACTTATAGTTGTGTTCGGCTGCGGCGGCGACAGGGATAAAACAAAGCGCCCCATAATGGGCAATATAGCCGCCCGTTTTGCGGATTTTGCAATTGTAACAAGCGATAATCCGCGGAGCGAAGAACCGGGCGCTATAATAAAGGATATTCTTGAGGGCATGAAGGGTGTTGCAACGCCCTATAAGGTTGTTGAGAACCGAATTGAAGCGATAAAATACGCTGTTTCGATTGCCGTTAAGGATGATATAATCGTTCTTGCGGGCAAGGGACACGAAACATATCAGATTTTAAAAACAGGCACAATACACCTTGATGAGCGAGAGGTTGTTGCCGAGGCGTTAAAGGAGAGCCGAAAATGAAAGATTTAACCTCGGTTATTGCTGCCGCCGCGGCGTTTGCCGTAACGGCGGGACTGGGATTTGTTGTAATTCCGTATTTAAAAAAGCTTCACTTCGGGCAGACTATACTGGAGATAGGTCCTAAATGGCACAAGGATAAACAGGGAACACCCACAATGGGCGGAATTATGATAATTGCGGGTGTACTTATCGCTGTGTGCGCGGCATACGGTTATTCGGCGGCGTCGGGCGGCGGATTCTTTACGGATATGCACAATCCGTACAGACTTTCGGTTCTGCTTGCGGGAATTATAATGGCGCTCTGTATGTCCGCGGTAGGTTTTATGGACGATTATATAAAGGTTGTGAAAAAGCGCAATCTGGGGCTTACGGCAAGACAGAAAACATTTTTACAGCTCCTTGTTTCCGCGGCGTATCTCGCAACGCTCTGTATTTCCGGAATGAAAACAACATATATCCCGTTTGTCGGGGATATAGATATAACCTCGGGCGCGGGGCTTATTTTCTGGCCGATTGCACTGATGTTTATTTACGGATTTACAAATGCGGTCAACCTGACCGACGGTATTGACGGGCTTGCCTCGTCCGTTACGCTTGTTGTCGCCTGCGCGTTTATGCTTGGTTCGGGATTTCTTTATAATAACGGTATGAACGTTATGTCCGCGGCGCTTGCGGGCGCGTGCGTAGGGTTTATTATCTGGAACGCAAAGCCCGCGCGTGTGTTTATGGGGGATACCGGCTCAATGTTTTTGGGCGGCGCGGTGGTTGCGCTCTCGTTCGGAATAGGCAGACCGATTCTGCTTATTTTCGCGGGTGTAACGTATTTTCTTGAGGCGCTTTCGGATATTATACAGGTTGCACATTACAAGAGAACCAAGAAACGTATTTTCAAAATGGCGCCGCTGCACCATCACTTTGAAATGTGCGGCTGGTCCGAACAGAAGATCGTCCTCGTTTTTTCGGGCATAACCGTTATAGGCTGCTTTATTGCACTGCTGCCGATAATATTTAATCTGTAATTTGGAGGAATCAAAATGGCAAAAAGGAAAAAAGAAAAAGCCGTATCCGGCAAGCTGGACATAACCTTTTTGTCATTTGTGCTGATATTGCTTACAATCGGGCTTGTTATGCTTTTTTCGGCAAGCTATGCGTTTTCGTACGAGCATTACGGCAACAGCTATAAATTTATAACACGTCAGGCGCTTTTTGCGGTGGTGGGCGTTGCGGTTATGCTTGTTATTTCAAAAATTGATTATCACGTATGGCGCAAATTTGCCGTTGTGCTGTATCTTGCGGCAATTGCAATGCTCGTTTTTGTTAAGGCAATGCCGCCGATGCTTAAGGGCAAGGACGTTAAAAGGTGGATAGTTATAGGACCTATAAACTTCCAGCCGTCCGAAATAGCAAAGTTTGCGGTAATTCTTCTGTTTTCATCGCTTATTGCCGCAAATTACAAGCAAATGAAAAGCTTGAAATTTGTGGCTTTTCTTGTGCTTTTGCTGGCTGTGCCGTGCGGATTGGTGGTAATTGAGCCGCACCTTTCGGCAACGGTTTTGATCTTTGCGATAGGTATCGTACTGCTGATTGTCGGCGGAATACAAAAACGCTATATCATAGGCGGAGTTATTGTCGGCACGGGCGGCGGAATACTGGCAATTGCAACCGGAATTATATCCTACGGCTCGGACAGAATAAAATATTGGCTCGACCCGTGGGCAGACGCCAAGTATAAAGGCTTTCAGACAATACAGTCGCTGCTTGCAATAGGCTCCGGCGGGGTGCTCGGCAGAGGTATCGGTCAGTCAAGACAGAAATACCTGTGGCTGCCGGAACCCCATAACGATTTTATATTTGCGATAGTGTGCGAGGAGCTGGGACTTATAGGCGCGCTTGTTATAATCCTGTTTTTCTGCCTGCTTGTTTGGCGCGGGTTCACAATAGCAATGCGCGCGCAGGATAAATTCGGCTCTCTGCTCGCAATCGGTCTTACGTTTCAGGTAGGACTTCAGGCAATGCTTAATATCTGGGTTGTAACAAACACAATACCCAACACCGGCATAAGCCTGCCGTTTTTCAGCTACGGCGGAACTTCACTGTTGATACTGCTTGCCGAAATGGGAATTGTGCTTTCGGTTTCAAGAGGCGCCGCAATGGAAAAAACTTAAATCTAAAGGGGAAATCCGGTATGAAAATATTGTTTGCCGGCGGCGGTACTGCCGGTCACATCAATCCTGCGCTTGCGATAGCGGGGTATATTAAAGAACGCCGCCCAGACACGGAAATTTATTATGTCGGCACGGCTGATAAGCTTGAAGCGCGTCTTGTGCCGGAAAAGGGATATGATTTCCGCACAATAGATGTTGCTGGCTTTCAGCGCAAAATTAGTCTTAAAAATATATACAGAAATATTAAGGCGGCAGGCAAGGCGGTTTCTTCGTCAATCAAATCAAAAAAAATACTTCGGGAAATAAAGCCCGATATTGTCGTCGGTACGGGCGGGTATGTAAGCGGTCCTGTTTTGCGTGAGGCGGAACGTATGGGAATCAAGACCGCCATACACGAACAGAACGCATACCCCGGCGTAACAACAAAAATGCTGGCGGCAAAAGCCGACCGCGTTATGCTTGCAATGCCTGAGGCGGAAAAATATTTAAAACTTACAAAAAAACCGTACATAACGGGCAACCCCGTAAGGGTTGAAGTGCTTAAAATGTCACGAGCAGAGGCAAGGGCAAGGCTCGGACTTGACGACCGCCCGCTTTTGCTTTCCTTCGGCGGTTCGCTGGGAGCCAGACGCATTAACGAAGCGGCGGTCGGGCTTATAAAGCATTTTAACGGCACGGATAAATTTTACCATATACACGCAACGGGGAAAACGGGATATGACGGAATGAAGGCGGCGCTCGGCGATATAAGCCTTTCTCCGCTTACCGATGTCAGGGAATATATAAAGGATATGGACGTGTGTATGGCGGCGGCGGATCTTGTGATTTGCCGCGCGGGAGCAATAACTTTAAGCGAGCTTTGCTGTCGCGGACTTCCGTCGATACTTATCCCGTCGCCCTATGTGGCTGAAAATCATCAGTTCCATAATGCAATGACTCTTAAAAACGCCGGAGCGGCAGAGGTGCTCGAGGAAAAGAATCTCAGCGCGGAAAGCCTTATAGCCGAGGTTGCGGGAATGATTGAAAACAAACCGCTGCTTGAATGGATGGGCGCTAACGCAAGGAAACACGCAATAACGGACGCAAACGAGAGAATTTACAATATTTTAATGCAGCTTTATAACGGGGAGTGACGTTTTTTGCGCCTTCGCATAGTATGAAATGTGAGTAGACTATGGGAGGGTGCGGCAAATGTCTGAAATAGCTGTTAACGGCGGGAAAAGGCTTTACGGCGAGGTGAGCGTGCAGGGGGCTAAAAACAGTGTTCTTCCCCTGCTTGCGGGAAGCGTGCTGTGTAAGGGCGAGTGTGTTATACATAACTGTCCCTCGCTGTCGGACGTTGAAACCTCGGTTAAAATCTTAAAGCATTTGGGCTGCCGCTGTGAAAAGCGGGAAAATACCGTTGTTACAGACAGCAGCGATATGTCCGAATACAGTATACCCGATTGTCTTATGCGCGAAATGCGTTCGTCGGTGGTTTTTCTCGGCGCGGTAATCGGCAGGGCGGGGAAGGCGGTAATAAGCAGTCCCGGCGGCTGTGAACTGGGTCCCAGACCCATTGATCTGCACCTGTCGTCACTTGAAAAAATGGGCGTTACGGTAACCGAGGAACACGGTTTTCTCAACTGCACCGCCGAAAACGGACTGCACGGCGCGGAAATCAATTTGGTTTTTCCAAGCGTCGGCGCAACCGAGAATATTATTCTTGCCGCCGTGCTGGCAAGCGGTGAAACGGTAATTCACGGCGCGGCAAAAGAGCCCGAAATAAGCGACCTTGCCGATTTTCTTAACAGCGCCGGAGCTAAAATATCGGGCTGTGGGTCGGATACGGTGCGTATTGTCGGCGTAGGTAAGCTGGGCGGTACGGAGCATACCGTTATACCCGACCGAATTGTTACGGCAACATATATGGCGTGCGCCGCGGTCACCGGCGGCGAGATCACCCTTAATGAGGTAATGCCGCCGCACATAGTTTCGATTTTGTGGTTTTTCAGGGAAAGCGGGTGCGATATAAGAATAAACGGTAAAAGCATTACTGTAAAAGCACCCGAAAAAATAAAAAGGGTTTCCACCGTACGCAGTCTTGTGTACCCCGGCTTTCCTACAGACGCGGGTCCCATTGCCGTGGCGCTGATGTCCGTTGCGGACGGTACATCGGTGTTTGTTGAAAACATATTTGAAAACCGCTTCAGATATATAGACGAGTTAAAACGCTTCGGTGCAAAAATAAAGACAGAGGGCAAAACCGCCGTTATCGAGGGCGTGGGCAGGCTCTCCGCCGCGGATTGCAAGGCAACCGACTTAAGAGGCGGCGCGGCGTTGATTATTGCTGCGCTCTGTGCCGACGGCACCTCAAAAATCGGCGAGATACATCATATCGAGCGCGGGTATGAGAACATAACAGGCACGTTGTCGGCTTTGGGAGCGGATATACGTATTGAATAGGAAGTGATAAAATGCCACGCAGGGAAGCAAACGATGAATTTGCAAGAAAAAGAATACTGCGGAGAAAAAGAATAATAAGACGCAGAATAATATTGGGCTTCGGTGTGTTTTTCGTTCTGCTCTCCGCGGTATTTGCCGTGCTGTCGTTTACCGTTCTTTTCCCCGTAAAGTCGGTTAATGCCGCGGGCAGTAAAATATATTCTCCGGAGGAGATTGTCGCCGCCTGCGGTATAAACGCGGGGGATAACCTTTTAAGGGCGGATGTCGATACGGAGAAAATCAGAAAACGGCTGCCTTATGTTCAGTCGGTCACGGTGCGTCGCAAACTGCCCGACACCGTAAATATCACGGTTAAGGACGCAAAGGAAAACGCGGTTGTAGGTTCGGGCGGGAAATATTATTCCGTCGGTCGGGACTGGTTCGTGCTTAACTGCTACGACGAAATGCCGCAGGACCTTATTGAAATAATATCCGACAGGATAGAATGTAAGGTCGGCTTGTTCGCAAAGTTTTCCGACGCTAAAACAGAAATGCTTATAAACGATATCGAAGAAAACGCCGGGAACTGCGGTATAAAACTTAATAAAATAGACCTTACCGACGAACTTACCGTTTCGGTTAAGGTTGAGGGACGCTTCGGGGTCAATATGGGAACGTCAAATAATCTTGATAAAAAATTCGCGCACCTGGGCGGTATGATAAAAAATATAGACCCGCAGAAAACAGGCAAAATAAATTTAAGTATGTGGACGCCCTCAAACACCGAGGGAACGTTTGTTGAGGGCAGTGCCGAATAGCCTGTCTATACATATGCGTGAATATGCGGGGTATATTTTTGTGCAAACAAAAAAATATTACAATAATGTAATAAAAAGTGTTGAAATTTAAAAAGATATATGTTATTATCATATTAAGTGAAATAATATCAGGTGTAATATAAGATTTACATAAATACGGAGGAATTTAAAATGCCATTTGAAGTAGCAGAAGATCAGGCAAATGTTGTGCAAATAAAGGTTGTGGGCGTCGGCGGAGGCGGCGGAAACGCTGTTAACCGTATGGTGGACGCAGGCGTTCGCGGCGTTGAATTTATTGCTGTTAATACGGATAAGGCGGCTCTTATTCAATCGAAAGCCAACCAGAAGATACAAATCGGCGATAAAACCACTTCGGGTATGGGCGCGGGCGGCAACCCCGATAACGGAAGAGCTGCAGCAGAGGAATCGCGCGACGAAATAGCTGCGGCTATACGCAGCGCCGATATGATATTCATCACCGCAGGTATGGGCGGCGGCACAGGAACAGGTGCGGCTCCCATTGTGGCGGGAATTGCAAAGGAACTCGGCATACTCACTGTGGGTATTGTAACAAAGCCGTTCGCGTTTGAGGGCAAAAAGCGTATGACTCAGGCAGAGGCGGGCATTGCCGCACTGCGTGAGCAGGTGGACAGCCTTGTTGTTATCCCGAATGAGCGCCTTAAATTTGTTTCCGAGCAGAAGATCACGTTTAAGAACGCATTTGATATTGCCGATGATGTTTTAAGACAGGGTGTTCAGAGCATTTCCGAGCTTATCAATGTTACCGCGCTTGTTAACCTTGACTTTGCCGATGTTAAATCCATTATGGCAGACGCAGGCTATGCTCATATGGGCGTCGGCGTTGCTACCGGCAGGGATAAGGCTGAGCAGGCGGCTCGTACCGCAATAAGCAGCCCGCTTATTGAAACTTCAATGGAAAATGCGCGCGGCGTTATTATCAGCATTACAGGTTCTTCTGATATCGGACTTGAAGAGGTTGAACTTGCATCCTCAATTATTTCCGATATGGCTCATCCGGACGCTACCATTATTTGGGGCGCTCAGCTTGATGATACGCTTGAGGATACCATTCGTGTTACGGTTGTTGCAACCGGGCTCGGTGATGACAAGAAGGAAGAAAAGAATAATGATTTGGCGTCCATTCTCGGCAACTCCGGAGATGACGACGAGAGTTACAGTGATGTTATAAACTTCTTCAAAAAGGATTAATGATGAAGGAAAGGCTGTAAAAAAACGAAAGTTTTTTTACAGCCTGTTTTTTTAAAATTTTACCATTGACTTAAAGCCGAAATAGGGTTACAATATAAAAAGAAAATACATTCCGGAGGATTGAAATGGAAGAAAAGAAAAATTTGGATGATTATAATCCGGATATAGTTACCCTTTCCGACGATGACGGAAAGGAATATACGTTTGAGGTGCTTGACGCCGTTGAAACCGATACAGGCAGGTATCTTGCAATGCTTCCCGTGTTTGACGACCCACAGAAATCTCTTGATGACAGCGGAGAATTGGTAATCGTCAAGGTCGGGGACGAGGAAAACGGCGACGAATACTATTATGAAATTGAGGATGATGACGAATACGAAACAATTGCCGACGCTTTTATAGAGCGCTTGGAGGATTTTTTTGAAATTGACAATGAATAGACTGACGGGGATGACTTCTCCGGTTAGCCTATGCAAGCGGGAATAATCCGAGCCGTTTTTTCGGTCGAGGATTTTTTGTGATGTCCTGCGTTGTTCGCGGACCGCGTCTTATATAGCCCTACAACTTTAAAATTAGGGGTCCTATCTCATACGGCGGATTGCAGACCTCCCGCGGCTGTGCCGAGTTCGGAAGAAGGGAGCGTGAAACCGTACGGCGGACACCCACCTGCTTTTACCGCAGGTTATTTTAAGCGCATTACGGCAGTGCGGGACTCCAATTGAATATTTGTTACGGACTGCGGCAAACAATTTTCAATGTTTGCGGCAGTCCTTGTTTGTTAAATGCCTTTTTTAACCGAAGGCCGCAGTTAATGTTCATAAATGCACGTAAATATATGCGGCATAATTTATGTATATTCAACCGAAATAAAAAAAATAATTTTTTTTTAAAAAAAACCTTTATTTTTGGCTTAAAAATTGATATAATGGTATGGATACCTAACGCATACGCGGTTAGTGTAGCTTTGTTAATAATGGATATTATCCATAAAAAATTCAGGAGGTCGATTCTTAATGAGTCACAAGTACGTTTACCTTTTCAGCGAAGGCAACGCAAAAATGCGTGAGCTTTTGGGCGGTAAGGGTGCTAACCTTGCAGAGATGACCGGCTTAGGTCTTCCCGTTCCGCAGGGCTTCACCATTTCCACCGAGGCTTGCACACAGTATTATGAAGACGGTCAGAAGATCAACGATGAAATCCAGGCTCAGATAATGGAATATATTGAGAAGATGGAAACCATCACCGGCAAAAAGTTCGGCGATAAGGAAAATCCGCTCCTCGTTTCCGTTCGTTCGGGCGCCCGTGCTTCAATGCCCGGTATGATGGATACCATCCTTAACCTCGGTCTTAATGAAGAGGTTGTTAACGTAATTGCGGAGAAATCCAATAACCCCCGTTGGGCTTGGGACTGTTATAGAAGATTCATCCAGATGTACTCCGACGTTGTTATGGAAGTTGGTAAAAAGTACTTCGAACAGCTTATTGACGCCATGAAGGTAAAGAGAGGCGTTACTCAGGACGTTGAACTTACCGCTGACGACCTTAAAGAGCTTGCGGGTCAGTTCAAGGCTGAATACAAATCTAAGATAGGCACAGACTTCCCGACCGATCCTAAGGAGCAGTTGATGGGTGCTATCAAGGCTGTTTTCCGTTCGTGGGACAACCCCCGCGCTAACGTTTACCGCCGTGATAATGATATCCCGTATTCTTGGGGTACTGCCGTTAACGTTCAGATGATGGCGTTCGGTAATATGGGCGATGACTGCGGTACAGGCGTTGCGTTCACCCGTGACCCCGCTACCGGCGCTAAGGGTCTTTTCGGTGAGTTCCTCACCAATGCACAGGGCGAGGACGTTGTTGCAGGCGTTCGCACTCCTATGCACATTTCCGAAATGGAAGAAAAATTCCCCGAGGCCTTCAAGCAGTTCAAGGAAGTTTGCAAAACTCTTGAAAATCACTATCGCGATATGCAGGATATGGAATTCACCGTTGAACACGGTAAACTCTTTATGCTTCAGACACGTAACGGTAAGAGAACCGCTCAGGCAGCTCTTAAGATTGCGTGCGACCTTGTTGACGAGGGTATGATCACCGATGAGGAAGCGGTTCTTATGATTGATCCCCGCAACCTTGATACACTTCTCCATCCGCAGTTTGACGCTAAGGCGTTAAAGGCGGCAACACCGGTCGGTAAGGCTCTTCCGGCTTCTCCCGGCGCTGCCTGCGGTAAGATAGTATTCACCGCGGAGGACGCTAAGGCTTGGGGCGCTCGCGGCGAAAAGGTTGTTCTCGTTCGTCTTGAAACTTCACCCGAGGATATTGAGGGTATGAAGGCGGCTCAGGGTATACTCACCGTTCGCGGCGGTATGACCTCTCACGCTGCCGTTGTTGCGCGCGGTATGGGTACTTGCTGCGTTTCCGGCTGCACCGCTATTAATATGGACGAAGAGAACAAACAGTTCACACTTTCCGGCAAAACCTATCACGAGGGCGATTATATTTCTCTTGACGGTTCAACCGGTAATATCTATGACGGCATAATCCCGACTGTTGACGCGTCTATCGCGGGCGAATTCGGCAGAATTATGGGTTGGGCTGATAAATACCGCAAGCTCGGCGTTCGCACCAATGCGGATACTCCCAGAGATGCCAAAAAGGCAGCTGAACTCGGCGCTGAGGGTATCGGTCTTTGCCGTACAGAGCATATGTTCTTTGAGGGCGACAGGATTGACTACTTCCGTCAGATGATCTGCTCATCTACCGTTGAAGAGCGTGAAAAGGCTCTTGAAAAGATTATTCCCTTCCAGCAGGGCGACTTTGAAAAGCTTTATGAGGCACTTGAGGGCAAGCCGGTTACTATCCGTTTCTTAGATCCTCCGCTTCACGAGTTCGTTCCCACAGAAGAGGCTGATATTAAGAAACTTGCCGACGCACAGGGCAAGAGCGTTGAGGATATTAAGGCTATCATCGCTTCTCTCCACGAGGCTAACCCGATGATGGGTCACCGCGGCTGCCGTCTTGCGGTAACCTATCCGGAAATCGCAAAGATGCAGACCACCGCTGTTATCCGCGCGGCTATCAATGTTAAGAAGGCTCACGCCGATTGGAACATAGTTCCCGAAATTATGATTCCGCTCGTAGGCGACGTTAAAGAGCTTAAGTATGTTAAAAAGACCGTAGTTGAAACAGCCGACGCTGAGATCGCCGCTGCCGGAATCGACCTTAAGTACGAAGTAGGTACTATGATTGAAATTCCGCGGGCTGCTCTCACAGCCGACGAGATCGCTAAGGAAGCTGAGTTCTTCTGTTTCGGTACTAACGACCTTACCCAGATGACCTACGGATTCAGCCGTGACGATGCGGGTAAGTTCCTCGATGCTTATTATGACGCTAAGATTTTCGAGAACGATCCGTTCGCTAAACTCGATCAGGTTGGTGTAGGCAAGCTTATGGAAATGGCTGTTAAGCTTGGTAAGAGCGTAAGAAAAGACCTTCACTGCGGTATCTGCGGTGAACACGGCGGTGACCCGTCCTCTGTTGAGTTCTGCCACAAGATAGGTCTTGACTATGTTTCCTGCTCACCGTTCCGTGTACCGATCGCTCGTCTTGCAGCGGCTCAGGCTGCTATCAAGGACGGCAGGAACTAATCGAGCTGTCCCCCGTACACTCCCTTTTATCCCGATTTTACTCAAAAAGGGCAAAATCGTTTAGCGTAAAATAAAAGGAAAAAACGGGAAATACAAATAAATAAAAGACCTACGTGTTTGTAGAGAAATCTGCAAACGCGGGGTCTTTTTTTATTGCGATGGGAGCACGTAACCGCGCCAAGAATAAAAAGTGCTGTTTTACGGACGGAATTACTACTTTAATCTCTTTTGCGGCAGT
Organism: uncultured Eubacteriales bacterium; assembly: GCA_934454655.1. Classification (GTDB taxonomy): domain Bacteria; phylum Bacillota; class Clostridia; order Oscillospirales; family Acutalibacteraceae; genus UBA737. Next base: position 46,914 of record CAKSFK010000015.1, read on the forward strand.
ATATCAGAACAGTTGCCCCGGAAGCTTCAGCTTTTCTTTTTTCGGAAATGTTGCCTCAAACGTTTCAAAGGCTTTCGGGTTTTTCTCACAGATAAAATAGCCTTCCGGGTCCTTGTATGTGCCGGAAATGCCGTCAAGAAAACCCGGTATCAGTTCCTTTATAAGGAAGTAATCCGCCTCGGGGTCGTCCGCATAGCGCACTCCCTTTGTCTTTGCGGGGACGAAGCCCGATTTGCCGTAAAACAGAATGTTGCCTGTTATGGCAAGCGCGCCCACACCCATTTCTTTGGCTTTTTCCATGGAGAAGTCAAGCAATCTCTTACCGTAGCCCTGCCGCTTATACTTCGGAATAATGCCGATAGGGCCGAAGGTCATTATAGGCACTTTTCTTCCACTGTCACACTCAATTTCCGACCGCACATAGATGACCTGCCCGATAAGCTCGCCATTCAGCTCCGCTACAAAGTCAAGTTCCGGCACAAACGCGGGGTCATTCCGAAAACAGTGCAGCACATAGTGTTCCGTACATCCGGGGCGGTAGATATTCCAAAACGACTCGCGCGTAAGGTTTTCAACAGCGCGGTAATCGTCTTTTGTTTCGGGACGGATAGTAATATTTTCTTGGAACATAAAAAATTTTTCCTTTCAATATTTATTTTCAGGTTTCATAAAAAACAAGTGTATGCCGAGAGCCGCATTGAATCCTGTTGCGGCAAACACGCTGAAACGTTCCGCAATGCCGAAATAATCGGCGGGAACCAGATTAACACCTACTGCTCCCGCAAGCATCATACCAAGAGCAATGCCCGCACATATTCCGTAAGAACGGCAATCTCTGCTTTTTGCTCCTGCAGAGATGATAATGCTCAGCGATATAACGGACAGCAGCACAACCAAAAAGGTGATGACCATATGCATAACATCCTGAAACGTGCCTGCGTAGCCGCTGTCGCTCAGCGGAAACATTCGGTACCCGACCGCCGATATCCACTCCATAGCCGCAAACAAGTAAACACCCAATCGGAGCAGTCCGGTTTTTTGCCCGCTTATACCGATGCAGACGGCGGTTATGCAGACAACCTCACACGCATTGTAAAGGGCACTTAGCTGATTCCACAGTGCAAGCGATGGCGCGCTTGCCGCGCTCAGGTCGCTTACTGCCTGAGCTATACGGTTGTAACCCGGGTAGGCAAGAGGCGCAAACACCACTGCCGTCGTGTACGAAACAAAGCTGACAACGCCGAGCAATCCCAGCTTTTGCGTCAATGGTTTTTTCATAATTTTCCTCCTAAAAAAGACGCAGTAAATGACCGCTGCAATTGCGGTCAGCACTGCGTCTTAGCGTCCGGCTGATCAATAATTTCTATTTGAAAGTTCTGTACGTTTATAATATGCTCTTGCTTGCATTTGGGGCAAAAGAGCGGAAAATTTTTAAGTATTGTACTTTGCAGAAGCCGCAACCGCGTTTTTTCACCGCAAACAGGGCAAAGAACCCATCTTTCATCCAGCTTGCTCACGTTTATTCACCCGTTTTTGAAACGCCGCCGTGAACCATACGGAAAAAGAGCCGCACATGGGTTCGGAGCTTTTCCAGACACTCTTTTTCTCTTTCCGGCTGTCGGTCGCAGATTCCGATCAGCGTCACAACCGGAGCGACATACATCAATGCCAGCGCATTCGGATCTTCCGCGCAAATTTCACCGCAGGCGATAAGAGCACGGAAAATACCGGAATGGTACTCTATAATACGGTCCACATACCGTTTGGAATAAAGCGCGGCAAGTTCCTGCGAACGAAATTGCTCAATGGTCATCATACGGCGAAATTGGCTTATGGTTTCATTGCGGAGCGAATATTCAAATATTTGCCGCACCTTTTCAAAAAGCGCGTCCTCGGTAATCTTTGTAAATACGGGAATATCACAATCCGCGTTTTGCACGTGAATGTTTATTTTGTCGGTATCGACCTCGTACCGAGCCGCCGTTGACTCTACGATCGCATCAAAAATTGATTGTTTTCCCGAAAAGTGATTGTAAAGAGATGGCGCCTTAATGCCCACCGCCTTTGCAATTTCATCTACACTTACGGAGTCATACCCTCGCGCCGAGAAAAGCTCCAAAGCCTTATCCAAAATTTTTTGCTTGGTATCCTCCTGTTTCATGTCTACATCTCACTAACTAATATTCGTTAGTTATATTATAATCATATTTTGCACAATGTCAAGAGGTTTTTTTTACTGCCGCTCCGACTTTTGAGCGTTTCGTGCGGTAAACACCCGTCGATGTTTTTATTTTCCGTCAAAAATACCGGGCAGTGATTTTTTCAAAACAGCCAAAAAAATTCGATGTAAAATCCGTTAAGTATGTCATTAAAACAGCGGTTGTAAAAAAAGACGGCACACCGTCGGGATAAAATTGTTTAGGCTTTTATTGCCTTGTCCCTGCGGTGCGCCGCTCGTAATATGATTTAAAGGTATTATCAGTGCGTGAGAAAGAACATTGCAAAGAACAGAGCGGTTATAACCCATGTGCCTGCCTTTATCTCCTTGATTTCGCCGCAAAATGTCTTTATTGCAACAAAGGAAAGCAGACCGAAAGCAATTCCGTAAGAAATGTTATAGGTAAACGGCATCATTGCAATCGTAAGGAAAGCCGGAACGGAAATCGAAATATCCTTCCAGTCTATTTCTTTGACGCTTCCGATCATCAAAACGCCCACATAAACAAGCGCGGCGCCGTAGGCATAGGGCGGTATCAGCTTTGCAATGGGGGCAAAGAAAAGAGCAACTGCAAACGCGGCTGATGTAATAAGCGACGTAACGCCTGTTTTTCCTCCCGCGGCAACGCCCGCCGAGGACTCAACAAAGGTTGTAACCGTGGATGTGCCGAACACCGAGCCGGTGCAGGTGGCAATCGCGTCCGCCATCATTGCCTTGTTCATATTCGGAACTTCCGGCTCGCCCTTGTCATTTTTAACCAGTAAGTTTCCGCTGCGGCAGGCTCCGTACAGTGTTCCCAGCGTATCAAACATATCCACCATACAAAATGCCAATGCTGTTGTTATAAACAAAATAACAAGCCCGCCGACGGAGTGTCCGTCCGCGCTTAAATACGCCGAAAAATCAAACCCTTCGGTAAACACCTTTCCGAACGACTCCGAAGCAAATGAGGAAAAAGGCTTTAAGGGATTAAAGGAAAGGCTTTCGGCAAACCCGTCGTAAAAGCCTTTAACCGTAAATCCAAGCAGATAGTAAAGCCCCGTTCCGCCGAGTATTCCCCAAAGAATGGAACCGCCGACTCTTCTGTATGATAAAACCGCAATAAGCAAAAGGGAGAAAACCGCAACTATAAGCGGCATAACCGCGCCCCAGCTTGCGCTTCCGAGAAGGTTAAGCGATGCCAAGGTGACACCGGTCGATTCGCTCGGAATAACAAGCTTTGCGTCCTGAAGTCCCAAAAAAGCAATAAATAAGCCTATTCCTGCCGGAATTGCAGTTTTAACAACGGGCGGAATGGCGTCAAAAATAACCTTACGCAGCCCCGTGGCGGTCAACAGTATAAATATAAGTCCGTCAATTAGTACAAATACAAGCGCATTAGCGTAGGAAAAGCCGAGCGTCAGGCAAACCGTATACACAAAAAACGCATTAAGCCCCATTCCGGGCGCCTGTGCCAACGGCAGGTTTGATAAAAGTCCGATTAACACCGTTCCGATAATGGCGGAAAGAGCCGTTGTGACATACATTGCGTCAAACGATACCGTGCCTAGATTTGCAAACATTCCCGAGTTTACAACAAGAATGTATGCCATTGCAAGAAACGTTGTAAGACCCGCTGTTACCTCGGTTTTCAGTGACGACCCCTTTTGGGTGTAGTGAAACTTTCTGTTCAAAAACGAATTGTTTTCGCTTTTGCTGACGGTTTTCATAAATAAACATCCTCTCGAATTTTTGCGTATTGTAAACTTAAATGAAAGTTGAGAACCTCTCGTTCCTTTTGGTATAATGGTTTCACCACAAAAC
>CAKSFK010000016.1 GCA_934454655.1 uncultured Eubacteriales bacterium
CCGATGTGTTAGAAAAGGAATTGAAAACAATTGATTAAGAAAAGACAATAAAATCTTTTTATAGTACTCTCACACCGTTCAAAGCCTTTGTTTATGCGGCTTTGAGCGTTTTTCTTTGTCCGAAATATCCGCTGAGATTACTTGTCGCAAGCCAAAAAGCGGGCGCACAACATAAAGCTGCACGCCTGCCTAGTCTGTTATATTTACAGCACAGAAGAATATTGATATATGATCTGGCGGAGGGTTAACCCTCCGCCATACTTTTCCAATTCGGGAAATACCATATTCTCGCTTGCCTAGGCAAGCGAGAATGATCCGAACTCGTTTTTTTAGTGCGGATTTCCCGCATTGCCGCGTTAAAATACTCGTTAATCCGTTAGGATTAACTGCGTTTTGTGCCTTACTCTGCAAAAAATCCGCTCCTCAAAAAATCTGCGACCCAAAACGAGCGCGATTTTCGTGTGGATTTTTATGCGGAGGATGCGATAAGGCTTTCGCCTTATAAAGACGACAAGTGAAAATACGCCGAAAATATGCCGTTTTGGGCGGATTCGGATTATTTTCGCTTGCCTAAGTATCCAACTTTCCGTTCTTTTCGTATATAACGATCTTATACGCCAACATCCTGAGATGAGTTGTATGTATAACTTGAGGAGGAAAATATCATATTAAGAAAGCAATTGCAATTTTTACTCCACACTCAGGCAACGATTGATTGCGGTAAAAGCTCTTTCTAATCAACATTCAATCACCACTCTGTGCCGGGTTCTCCGTGTAAACAGAACGATAATGCTGTTATGGAATGCTCTTTCAAATATTTGAAAAAAGAGGAGACCGACAGGCGCAACTATAAATCCTTAGATGAACTCTGTCACAGTCTTTTTACTTACATTAACGGGTTTTACAATTCTGTCATACCTCATTCACACAATAACGGTCTTTCTCCTAATCAAACGGAGGCGTTGTTTATGCCTGTTTGATTTTTTGCTGTATACTTTATTGATATCGATCCACTCCGAGGCGCTTTTGTAACTTTGTTTTGCAATTGTATTTGACATTTAGCCGCTTGGTATGTATACTTAAATATGTTATTATGGTTTCAGTTAGGATGTAGTTTTATGAAGGCGCTCATATTATCCTGCGGTACCGGCGGCGGTCACGATGCGGCGGGCAGGGCGATTGCGGAGGAGCTTACGGAACGCGGTCATACTGCCGTGATGATGAATCCGTACACTCTTAAAAGCCGTAAATGCGCTTTGCGTATCAACAGGATATACGTTAAAACAGTCCAGAAAGCGCCGCGGGTTTTCGGGGCGGTTTACAGGCTGGGCAATGCTTACAGGCGGCTGCCGTTCCGTTCGCCTGTATATTTTGCAAATGCCGGTATGTGCGAAAGGCTTGAAAAGCTGATTGAGGCTGAAAAGCCGGATGTTATCTTTATGCCTCACCTTTATCCCGCGGAAATTATAACAAATATGAAAAACCGCGGTGTCAAACCGCCGCTTTCCGTTTTTATAGCAACCGATTACACCTGTATACCCTTTACCGAAGAAACGGATTGCGACGCGTATGTTATTCCGTCGGAAAAGCTTATCGGCGAATTTTCGGGGTGGAATATACCGAGCGAAAAGCTCTATCCGCTCGGTATTCCCGTTTCTGCGGCGTTCAGTAAAGAACGCGACAGAGAGTCGGCTGTAAAAAGACTGGGACTTGACAGCCAAAAAAGATACATACTTATATCGGGCGGCAGTATGGGCGCGGGAAAGCTTATCCTTGCGATAAAACTGCTGTATGACAGATTTAAGAATGACGAAAGCACAAGGCTCATAGTTATTTGCGGCAGCAATGAGTGGCTTTATAAACAGCTCAAATCGCGCTATTCGCATAATATTAAGGCTGTTATGTTTACCGATAAAATGGCGGATTACATTGCCGCGTCCGATGTGTATGTTACAAAGCCGGGCGGTCTTTCTTCCACGGAAGCAGCTGTTTCCGGCGTGCCTATGGTACACATTATGTCGATACCGGGGTGCGAAACCGAAAATATGCGCTTTTTTGAGGAAAACGGAATGTGCATTGCGGTAAGAAAACTGGGCAAACGCCTGCCTGACGCAGTTGAAAAGCTGCGCGGCGGGGAAGAAGCCTTAAAAATAAACAGACAGATGAAAATAAATATAAATTCAAATGCCGCGGCGGATATATGTGATCTGGCGGCGGAAATTCTGTCACGCAGGGTTAAGGGAGATTGAAAAATGAGGATTGTAATAAAGCTTGGGACTTCAACGCTCGCCCACAGCACAGGGCTGCTCAATATTAAACGTGTTGAAGAGCTTTGCAAGGTTATGAGCGACCTTAAAAACGCGGGGAACGAACTTATAATAGTATCGTCCGGCGCAATCGGTATGGGTGCCGGGAAATTATCGCTCGGTGAAAGACCGAAGGATGTTGTAACAAAACAGGCGGCGGCTGCTGTCGGGCAGTGCGAGCTTATGTATACATATGACAAGCTGTTTTCGGAATACAATCATACCGTGGCGCAGATTCTTATAACCGGTGAGGATATACAGCACAGCGTGCGCCGCCATAATTTTGAAAACACTATGTTAAGGCTTTTGGAACTTGGTGCTATTCCTATTATCAATGAAAACGATTCTATCGCGACGGATGAGATAGTTATAGGAGATAACGATACGCTCGGTGCTATTGTCGCTACGGCAATAAACGCCGACCTGCTTATTTTGCTTTCCGATATTGACGGTCTTTTTACCGCCGACCCGCATAATGATAAGAATGCGGTTTTACTCAACAGGGTAGAGGAAATAACGCCCGATATTGAAAAAATGACGGGCGGTGCAGGAAGCAGACTGGGCACAGGCGGTATGACCACAAAGCTTAATGCCGCTAAAATGACAACGGACGCCGGGATCGATATGGTGATTGCGAACGGAAAAGAGCCCTCGCTGCTGTACGAAATTGTGAACGGAGAAAGTATAGGCACAAGATTTGTCGCAAAAAGGCAGTGATGTTATGATTAAAACCGAGGATATATTAAAAAGGGCAAAGGCGGCGGCAACCGACGCCGCGCCGCTTGACAGCGAAACGAAAAACAAAGCTATCCGTCTTATGGCAGACGCACTGACCGATGCCGCAGAGGATATTATTGCCGCCAACAAAACCGATGTTGAAAACGCAAGGGGCAAGATAAGCGATGTTATGATTGACAGACTCAGCCTTGATAACGCCCGTATTGCGGCAATGGCTGACGGTATGCGAGCGGTTGCAGAGCTTCCCGACCCGGTGGGGAGGGTCATAGATGAAGTAAAGCGTGATAACGGGCTTGATATTAAAAAAGTTTCCGTGCCGCTCGGTGTTGTTGCTATTATATACGAAAGCCGCCCGAATGTTACGTCGGACGCGGCGGCGCTCTGCTTTAAAAGCGGAAACGTTTGCGTGCTCAGGAGCGGAAAAGAGGCGTTTGGAAGTGCGTTTGCCATTGTTTCCTCGCTGAAAAAGGGACTTAAAGCCGCAGGTCTTTCGGAGGATTACATTAATCTTGTTGAGGATACCACAAGGGCAAGCGCCAATGAGCTTATGACGGCGGACGGGTATGTTGACATGCTTATTCCGCGCGGCGGAAAGGGGCTTATTAAGGCGTGCGTTGAAAACGCTACCGTACCCTGCATAGAAACGGGTACGGGAATATGCCATATTTATGTTGACAAATGCGCCGATACGGATATGGCGGTAAATATTGTTGACAATGCAAAGGCAAGCCGACCATCTGTTTGTAATGCCGCCGAGGTCTGCCTTGTTCACCGCGGTGCAGCGCGCGAATTTTTGCCAAAGCTTGCCGCCCGTTTTAAGGACAGGGTTGAAATTCGCGGGGACGAAGAGGTATGTAAAATTATTGACGCGGTTCCCGCGAAAGAGGGCGACTTTGATACCGAATTTCTTGACTATATAATAGCCGTTAAAATTGTTGCGGATGTTAAAGAAGCGGTAAAGCATATTGCAGCGCACTCAACCCACCACAGCGAGAGCATTGTTACCGACGATCCCGTCGCGGCTGAATATTTTACCTCAAGGGTGGATTCGGCGGCGGTTTATGTTAACGCGTCAACCCGCTTTACGGACGGCGGAGAATTCGGGCTCGGCTGTGAAATGGGAATTTCTACCCAAAAGCTTCACGCAAGAGGTCCTATGGGCCTTTGCGAGCTTAACACATACAAATATATTATTACGGGAAACGGACAGATAAGGTAGGTAACGAAAATGGCAGAATATAAAATGGGCTTTATCGGCGTGGGCAATATGGGGTCGGCAATAGCCAAAGCGGTAAGGAAAACCGTACCCGGTCACGAGATTATCGTATCCAACCGCAGTGAGGCAAAGGCGCAGGCGCTGGCTGATGAACTCGGCTGCCGCGCCGCGGATAACAGAACCGTTGCAAGCACGGCAAAATACATTTTTTTGGGCGTAAAGCCACAGATGATGGAGCAGATGCTCCGCGGCATTTCGGATGTGCTGGCTGAGAGAAGCGACCGCTTTATTCTTGTTACAATGGCTGCCGGAATTAAAATTGAAAAATATTCCGAGATGCTGGGCGCCGATTATCCCGTTATAAGAATTATGCCGAATACACCTGTTTCGGTCGGCGAGGGTGCGGTGCCGTTTGCGGTGTCGGACGATGTGTTTATGGATGAAATAACCGAGTTTTGCAACTGTATGCGCTGTGCGGGCAGGGTTGACCGTATGGAGGAAAGACTTATTGATGCGGCATGCGCGGTTTCCGGCTGCGGACCCGCGTTTGTGTATATGTTTATCGACGCGCTGGCTCTTGCGGCTGTTGAGTGCGGTCTGCCGAGGGAAAAGGCGGAGCAATATGCTTTGCAGACGGTTCTCGGCGCCGCAAAGCTTGCGGAGGAAAGCGGCAGGCACCCCGAGCAGTTAAGGGACGAGGTATGCAGCCCCGCGGGAGCCACAATAGCCGGCGTTCACTCGCTTGAGTGCGACGGATTTAAAGGCAGTGTTATGAATGCGGTAAAAGCGGCGTTCGACAAAACAAGGGGACTGGGCTGAAAGGCACGGTTTACAAAAAATTAAAACTTTTTATATTGACATTTCATTATCCCTCATATATAATAGTTAGCAAACTAACAATTATATGTGAGGTGATTTTATGTGCGAAAAAAAAGACATCGGCTTTGAAATTCGCACGCTTTCAAACCTTATAAGACGCGACGTTGAAAAGAATATTGCAAGTATGGAACCAAAGCCCAACGGGCGGATACACGGCTGGGCGATAAACTATTTTTACGAAAACCGGAAAAAAGATATTTTTCAAAAGGATTTTGAAGAAAAATTTTCGGTAAGGCGTTCAACCGCCAGTAATATGTTAAAACTAATGGAAAAGGACGGTTATATTAAGCGCGTGAGCGTTGAGAATGACGCCCGCCTTAAAAAAATTGTGCTTACCGAAAAGGCGATAAAAATTCACAATCAAATTTGCAAGGACATATCGGTACGCGAGGAAAAGCTGCGTAAAGGGCTGACTGACGAAGAGCTCGAAGCTTTCTTCCGAATTACGGAAAAAATAAAGAAAAATATGGAGAGCCCCGACTGCGGGGAATGATTTTTAAATGGGAGTGACTGTATGATAAAAACACTTATGGGCAGTATCAGGGAATACAAAAAGCCTTCAATTTTAACGCCTATTCTGGTTTCAATTGAAGTAATTGTTGAATGTGTTATTCCTTTTTATATTGCCAAGCTTATAAATCACATACAAAACGGAACGGATATGTCGCTGATACTGAAATACGGCTTTATGCTTATTTTGCTTGCGTTTGTGTCGCTGTTTTTCGGGGCTATGGCAGGAAAGACCTGCGCCACAGCTTCCTGCGGCTTTGCAAAAAATCTGCGGCACGATCTGTTTTACAAGGTGCAGGGATTTTCGTTTTCCAATATTGATAAGTTTTCAACCTCCAGTCTTGTAACACGCCTTACAACCGATATTTCAAACGTGCAAATGGCGTATATGATGATAATAAGAATTGCTGTGCGTTCGCCGATGATGTTCATTTTTGCTATGATAATGGCGTTTAAAATGTGTCCGCAGCTGTCAACGGTTTATGTAGCTCTTGTGCCGTTTTTGGCTTTTGCGCTTTTCCTTATTATCAAAAAAGCGATGCCGCTTTTTAACAGTGTGTTTAAAAAATACGATAACCTAAACAACTCAGTGCAGGAAAACGTTAAGGGAATGAGGGTTGTAAAATCCTTCGTACGCGAGGACTACGAAAAAAACAAATTTGCCAAAGCGTCCGAAGAGGTCTGCGCCGATTTTACCAAAGCCGAAAGAATTGTTGCGCTTAACAGCCCCGCTATGCAGATTGCTATGTATACGGCAATGATTATTGTTTCGTATTTCGGCGCAAGGCTTATTATAAACAGCGGCGGCAGCGCTATGGGCGTCGGCGATCTTTCAAGCCTGTTTACATACGGTATGCAGATACTTTCAAGCCTTATGATGCTTTCAATGATTTTTGTTATGATAACAATTTCAAACGCATCTATTCAGCGTATCTGCGAGGTTTTAAACGAGGAAAGCACAATTAAAAAACCCGAAAACCCGATAACCGACGTGCCTGACGGCAGCATTGATTTTAAGGACGTTTCCTTTAAATATCATAAGGGTGCCGAGAAAAACGCCCTTACGGATATAAATCTTCACATAAAATCGGGTGAAACGATAGGCATTATAGGCGGCACGGGAAGCAGCAAATCTTCTTTAATTCAGCTTATATCCCGCCTGTACGACCCAACCGAGGGTTCCGTGCTTGTGGGCGGAAACAATGTTAAGGATTATGATATAGAAACGCTCCGCAACGCCGTTTCGGTGGTTTTGCAGAAAAATGTTCTGTTTTCGGGTACAATTAAGGAGAACCTGCGCTGGGGCGACAAAGACGCAACCGACGAAGAGCTGGTGCGCGTATGTAAACTGGCTCAGGCGGACGAATTTATAAGTACCCTGCCCGACGGCTACGACACCCACATAGAGCAGGGGGGAACTAACGTTTCGGGCGGACAAAAGCAGAGGCTCTGCATTGCGCGCGCATTGCTTAAAAAGCCGAAAATTATTATTTTCGATGACTCCACCAGCGCAGTCGATACCAAAACCGACGCGCTTATAAGAAACGCGCTTTCCACGGAAATACCGGATACAACCAAAATTATTATAGCACAGCGTATTTCCTCGGTTCAGGATTCCGACCGCATTGTTGTTATGGAGGACGGCAGAATAAACGCAGTGGGAACGCATGAAGAACTGCTTTGCGGCAATGAAATTTACAAAGAAGTATATTACTCACAGAATAAGGTAGGTGAAGAATAATGCCCGGACCCAGAGGATTTAAAGGCGGACCGAAAGCGAAAAACGCCAAGGGAACGCTTTCAAGACTTTTAAAGTTTCTGTTCAAGTACTATAAAACATACCTTTTGATCGTGGGCGTGTGCATAATTCTGAGCGCCTTTGCCGGCACGGTTTCGTCACTGTTTCTAAATAAACTGCTTATAATTATAAAAGACGGTCTTGATTTGGGATTTGATTCCGTTACGGGCAGCCTTATGCGGGTAATAGGGCTTATGATAGGCTTTTACGCGCTGGGTGTTGTTACCACATTTATTTATTCACAGCTTATGGCGGTGGTTACGCAGGGCTTCTTGAATAAGATGCGCCAAAAGATGTTCGGCAGTATGCAGTATTTGCCCATAAAATATTTCGATACGCATACCCACGGCGATATAATGAGTTACTACACCAACGATATCGATACCCTGCGCCAATTAATATCGCAGAGTATGCCGCAACTGTTCACTTCGCTTTTAACAATTGTCGCACTGCTTTTCTATATGCTTTATTTAAGCGTATGGATGACACTTGTGGTGTTTCTCGGCGTTTTTGCTATGACAATGGTAACCAAAAAAGTAGGCGGAAACAGCGCGCGTTACTTTATTAAACAACAAAAGGCGATAGGCGTTGTAGAAGGATATATCGAGGAAATGATGAACGGTCAGAAAGTTGTTCAGGTTTTCTGCCACGAGCAAGAAAGCAAAAAGGATTTTGACAAAATTAACGACCGACTTTTCAAGGACTCTGAAAGTGCAAACATTTTTGCGAATATACTGATGCCTATAATGGGAAACATAGGCAATATTCTTTATGTGTTGATTGCCTTTATCGGCGGTATTCTCATAATTTCGGGAGCGCCGAACCTTTCGCTTTCGGGTCAGGCGATCTCGGTGGCGGTTGTTGTGCCGTTTCTTAATATGACGCGGCAGTTCACAATGAGCATAAGTCAGGTTTCACAGCAGGTAAACTCGGTGGTTATGGCTATGGCGGGTACAGAGAGAATATTTGAGCTTATGGACGAAAAGCCCGAAACCGACGAGGGGTATGTTACCCTTGTTAATGCCAAGACGGATGAAAACGGCAACATAACCGAAAGCGAAAATCGCACGGGTGTGTGGGCGTGGCGTCATCCTCATCACGACGGCACCGTTACTTATACGCTTCTTAAAGGCGATGTAAGGCTTTTTGATGTTGATTTCGGCTATGTACCCGATAAAATAGTACTCCACAATATCGATATTTACGCGGAGCCCGGGCAGAAGATTGCTTTTGTGGGCGCTACGGGTGCAGGCAAGACTACGATTACAAACCTTATAAACCGTTTTTATGACATTGCGGACGGCAAAATAAGATATGACGGCATAAATATAAACAAGATTAAAAAAGCTGACCTTCGCAGGTCGTTGGGAATTGTTTTACAGGATGTAAACCTCTTTACAGGCACGGTTATGGACAACATCCGTTACGGCAGACTTGACGCGACCGACGAAGAGTGCATTGCCGCCGCAAAGCTTGCCAACGCGCACGGATTTATAGAAATGCTGCCCGAGGGGTACAACACGGTGCTTAAGGGCGACGGCGGCGGTCTGTCGCAGGGTCAGCGCCAGTTGATATCAATTGCCCGTGCGGCTGTTGCGGATCCGCCCGTTATGATTCTTGATGAGGCTACTTCAAGCATAGATACCCGTACCGAGGCTATTGTCCAAAAGGGTATGGATAGGCTTATGCAGGGAAGAACGGTGTTTGTTATAGCCCACAGACTTTCAACCGTTCAAAACTCTGATGTTATTATGGTGCTTGACCACGGCAGAATTATTGAGCGCGGCAGCCATAAAAAGCTTATTGAGGAAAAGGGCAAATATTATCAGCTTTATACAGGCGCGTTTGAACTTGAGTAAATTGTTTAGCACGCCGCTGTCGAAAAGCGGCGGCGTGCTATAAAAAAACAAAAAATGATTTTTTTCTTGACAAAGACCTAATTGTATCGTATAATGTCATAGTCACCTTAAAATGCTGCTATGGCTCAGATGGTAGAGCGCGTCCTTGGTAAGGACGAGGTCACCGGTTCAATTCCGGTTAGCAGCTCCAAAATCCCGCTCACTGAAGTGAGCGGGATTTTATTTGTTTTCCTGAGAATTGCTGTTAAAAAATGTTGATTTTTTAACACATCTGCTTTATAATGGTTGTGGAGTACCGAAATGCATTCGGTTGTAAAAACGGATTAGAGAAAGGTTGGAAAGGGCGCGCAGGTGCGCTCGGGGAAGTATGACAAAAGAAAAAATGGTTAAATCGATTACCTCAATGGACGAAGATTTCGCACAGTGGTATACCGATGTTGTTAAAAAGGCGGACCTTATCGATTATTCCTCGGTTAAGGGTTGCATGATAATCCGTCCGTACGGATACGCTATCTGGGAAAACATCCAGCATATTGTTGACGGTATGTTTAAGGAAACGGGTCACGAAAACGTTTATATGCCTATGTTTATTCCCGAAAGTCTGCTCCAAAAGGAAAAGGACCACGTTGAAGGCTTTGCCCCTGAGGTTGCATGGGTAACCCACGGCGGAGATGAAAAGCTTGAGGAACGCCTTTGCGTAAGACCGACCTCGGAAACACTTTTCTGCGACCATTTTAAAAATATCGTTCATTCCTACCGCGACCTGCCAAAGCTTTACAACCAGTGGTGCAGTGTTGTGCGTTGGGAAAAGACAACGCGCCCCTTCCTGCGCTCTCGTGAATTTTTGTGGCAGGAGGGTCACACTCTCCATGCAACCGCCGAGGAAGCAAAGGAAGAAACCGTGAGAATGCTTAATGTTTACGCGCGCTTTGCGGAGGAATATCTTGCAATACCCGTTGTAAAGGGAGAAAAAACCGCAAAGGAACGTTTTGCCGGCGCTGAAGCTACATATACCATTGAGGCGCTTATGCACGACGGAAAGGCGCTGCAAAGCGGCACATCCCATTATTTCGGCGATGGATTTGCAAGGGCGTTTGAAATTGAATATACCGATAAAAATAACAATAAGGCAACGCCGTTTGAAACCTCGTGGGGAATCTCAACACGCCTTATAGGCGCAATTATTATGACCCACGGCGACGATAACGGTCTTGTACTGCCGCCGGCTGTTGCGCCCGTTCAGGCGGTTGTGATTCCAATTGCAACCCACAAGGAGGGTGTTGCCGATAAGGCGAACGAGGTCTGCGAAAGACTGAAAAAGGTCTGCCGCGCGAAAATTGACCTTTCTGAGCAGTCACCGGGGTGGAAGTTTGCCGAATATGAAATGAAGGGTGTTCCGCTCAGAGTGGAGATAGGTCCTAAGGATATTGAAAACAACTGCTGCGTTGTTGTTCGCCGTGATAACAGTGAAAAAATTACGGTATCGCTTGACGAACTTGAAAACGAGATACCGAAGCTTTTAAAGGCGGTAAGGGACGGTCTTTACGAAAAGGCGCTCAAACGCAGAACGGATATGACATTTACCGCGCACACTCTTGATGAAATGAAAGAGATTGCCGATAACAAGCCCGGATTTATAAAGGCTATGTGGTGCGGCGATCGCGAGTGTGAGGACAAGCTTAAGGAGTACGCGGGCGTTACTTCGCGCTGTATTCCCTTTGAGCAGGAGGAACTTGACGGTAAGTGCGTATGCTGTGGGAAAAAGGCTAAGCATATGCTTTACTGGGGCAAGGCATACTGATTAATTGAACGGACTGTAATTTTTTACAGTCCCTTTTTAAAATTCTGCGTTTTGGAGATTATAATGAATACGGTTAAAATTTTACACTGTGCGGATCTGCATATAGGCGCGGCGGAAAGCTTTCTCGGAGAAAGGGCGGAAAAGAGAAGGTATGAAACGCTTTTAACCTTTGAAAGAATAATTGATATTGCCGAAAAAAACGGAACGGACGCCGTTTTGATTGCGGGAGATTTGTTTGACTCTAACACAGCGGGCAGAGAATTTACAGCCCAGGTGTTGGGTAAAATAGCTTCCGTACCGCAGGTGAGGGTCATATTTGCCGCAGGCAACCACGATCCACTGACGGGCGACTCTCCGTTTTCGGACGCGGTCCTGCCCGATAATTTCTATATTCTTGACACAAAGGGCGGCGTGATTTCGTTTGAGGATATAGGTCTTAATGTGTACGGGCAGTCGTATTCATACGTTTATATGGACGAAGAGCCCTCTTTTTCACCGCCTCTCGGTAATGACGGTTTTGTAAATATAATGCTTATTCACGGTGAATTAAAGGGCGACCCGTCATCACACTATTGCCCGATTTCATCGGATTTTATTGCGAACAGCAATATGGATTATATCGCGCTCGGTCATATACATAAAAGATCCGAAATTTCAAAGCTCGGCAGCACATTCTACGCTTACAGCGGCTGTCCCGAGGGACAGGGCTTTGATGAAACGGGGGAGAAGGGCGTTTACATCGGAACGGTCGGGAAAGGCGTTTGCGACCTTGAATTTCTGCCTGTTGCCAAACGTATGCACGTTACGGAAACGGTAGATATTTCGGATGCCGAAAGCACTTCGGACGCGTTTGAAAAAATAATTTCGTTCCTTAAAACCGAGTACGGAGAAAATTACGGCGACAACCTTTACAAGCTTATTCTTACAGGCAGCATTAAAGATGAAGCCGCAATTAACACAGGGGAACTCTTTTCAAGACTTTCCGAAAAGGTCTATTTTGTAAAGCTTAGAGATAAGACCGAGCCGTTTATTGATAAAAAAACGCTGTCGGCAGAGGTTTCTCTTAAGGGTATATTTGTAAAAAATATGCTGGCAAAGCTAGAAAATGCCGATGAAAACGAAAAAGCAAGACTTGAAAAAGCGCTTGAACTCGGGCTAAGGGCGTTTTCCTCTGAGGTGTCTTACAATGAAGATTAACAAAATATATATATCCGCTTTCGGCGGTCTTAAATGTAAGACATTGCGGTTTACGGACGGATTTAACGTTATTTTCGGGGAAAACGAAAAGGGCAAGACCACCGTTATGTCATTTATTAAAATGATGTTTTACGGCAGCGGCCGCGGCGGACAGCAGATAGCAAAGAATATCAGAAAAAAATACCTGCCGTGGGACGGGACGCCTGCTGCAGGATATATAGAATTTGAGCAGGGCGGCAGAAATTACAGACTGGAAAGAGAGTTTAAAACGTCCGATTCCGCCGATAAGGTCACGGTTACCGACCTTGACCTCGGAACAAGGGAAACCGTCGGCGGCGAGGTCGGCACAAGATTTTTCGGTCTTTCGCTAGCGGCGTTTGAGCGCAGCGCGTTTGTGGGTCAGTTCGGGTTCCCCGAAAAGGATTCCGCGGCGGAAAGCGAAATTAATTCAAAGCTTTCCAACATTGCCTCAACGGGTGATGAATCTGTTTCTTTCAACACCGTAAACCTCCGCCTTGAAAACGCAAAAACCGAACTTATGTCAAGAGGCGGCAAAAAGGGTGAATACGATAAATCGGTAAAACGTATTTCGGAGCTTAACGAACAGCTGGCAAAATCGGATAGGTTTTTTGAGGAATACGGTGAGTACCTAAAAAAAGAAGAGCAGTTGCAAACCGAAACGGACGGTATGTCACGGAGGGCTGAAAAGCTTAAAAAACAGCTTGACGGCGAGCAGGACATTAAAAATGCCGAAAAGTTAAAACTGTATTTAAATAAAAAAGCGGAGCTTGACAGACTTAACGAAACTCTGAAGCTTTCGGGCGGCGGCTTTGCGGATGAGATGTTTGTGGGCAAGCTTAAGCTGTGTCTGGCAAAGCTTGAAAGTGCAGAGGAACGACTTAACGACAGAAAAAACGAATCGGAACGACTTAAAAAAAGCTTATTGACCGATGAAGCGACGGACAATTTTGCCGAGAAAACAAAGCTTGATGAAAAAATACGGCAGGCGGAACTTAAGCGTGCCGAGCTTGATAAAAATATTTTCGCGGCAGAGAGCGAACTGGCAAAGCTTGAAAGCGAGAGAAACAATGCGCGCAATTTCCGCAAACCCATAAATATTCCCCTGTTAGCGGCGGCTGTTGGTCTTGTGCTTGTCCTTGCCGTGCTTTTGGTTTTAAAATTAACCGTTCCCGCAGCGGTTGCCGCAGTTTCGGCAACGGTTTTTGCCGTGTTGTCGGCGGTATTGCGTCCGCAGGACAGCGAAAAAATCGCAAAGATCGAAAATGACTGTTTGTCCGCCGAAAAGAATTTAGAACGGTTGAAGGCGGAAAAAACCGATATTGAAAGGGAGAGCACCCTTGCTGCGGCAAGAGCGGAAGCATTCCGCGCCGCACAACAGATATCTTCATCGGCGGAGGACGGCAGAAAAGCCTTGCTTAAAGGCTGTCTTGAAAGCATTGCCGCGCTTGAAAATGAAATTGCCGCAGCAAAACACGATTTGTTCAGATTGTATTCGGGTTTTGGCAATGCCGATACGGTGGAAGAGATTAAACTAAACCTCGGCAGTTTATCAAAGGCGGCAGAGGAACAAAAGGAACTTAAAAAAGAGCTGAATTATATAGCGCGTGACCTCGGCAATATTTCATATGACGAGGCGAAGCAAAAACTGGCGGCGCTTCCGTCCGTTTATAATTCCGAAACGGATTTCGGCACGCTTAAACGTGAATACGAAGGGCTTTGCGAAAAAATCGGCAATAACAGGGCGGCGCTTGCCGCGGCGCGCGCCAAAGCGGATGAGCGCCTTAAAAACGTTGCTGCACCCGAAAGCATAAAAAAAGAAATCGGGGAACTCAGCGAAAGAATTGCACGGCAAAAAGATTACTGCGATGCGCTTGATACCGCAATGTCTGTATTAAAGGACAGCTTTGCCGAACTTCGGCGCAGTTACGGCTCTGAACTTGAAAAAAGGGCGGGCAGTGTTTTTTCGGAACTGACCGACGGCGCTTACGGCGGCATGCAGATATCAAAGGAATTTGATATCTATGCGGAAAAAAAGGATATTTTCGGCGGAAAAGAAATTGCCTTTTTAAGTTCCGGAACATCCGACCAGGCGTATCTTGCACTGCGGCTTGCGCTTTCGTCACTTATAACCGAATCGGCAGGGGAGTCCGTTCCGCTTTTTCTTGACGACACACTTGCACAGTATGATGACGGCAGACTCCAAAGCGCGGTAAATTACCTTGAAAAATACGCAAAAAAAGGGCAGGCAATAATGTTTACCTGCCACAAATCTGTTATTTCCGCCGCCGAAAATGCCGGAACGGAGAGCTGTGAATTTTAAAGATTTTCGCCTGTGATGTAATTCATCAGTTCGTCAAAACTGCCGTGCGGGTATCGGGAAATGTCAGTGCCGTCCTTGTTTATAAGGCAGTCGATAAGCAAAAACACCTTAATTCCCGCCTTTTCGGCGGCGGTGTCCTCGGTAACGTCATTTCCGACCATAAGACACTCTTCGGGCTTCAGCGACAGCTTGTTAAGTATTTCCTTGTAATATTCGGGGTTCGGTTTGCAGTAGTGCGAGTTTTCGTAGGTTGAGCAGTAAAGAAAATCGTTTCTGTCAAGCCCTGCCCACTTAATTCTGCCCTCGGTTGCGGTTGCGGGAAATATGGGATTTGTGGCAAGAACAAGCCGAAATCCCATGTCTTTAAGTTTTTTCACGGTTTCAGCCGACCTTTCGTTAAAACCGCAGTCGTTTTTAACGTCCATAAATTCCTTGACGTAATATTCGTCGAAAACAGGTCTGTCCTTCACGGCTTTATCACCGTAAATGCCGCAGAATGCGAGCCAAAACGCCTCCTCGTTTGTAACCGTGCCGTCGTTTTTAACCATTGCGGCAGTCCCGCGCCACACGGCGTCAATAAGCTTTTGCGGTTCATAACCGAGCGGTGCAATCTTTTTTACAAGCCGAGAAAAATATCCCTTTGTAAAACATTCCTGATCCATAGGGAGGAGTGTGCCGTCTAAATCGAATAAAATTGTCTTAATCATTTAAAATTACCGTCCTTCTTCTGTTATTTTATCAATAATTTCGTTGTTCGTCAACTAAAAGCGGGGTTTACTGTGGAAAAAATTAATTATCAGCTTAAAACCGATGAGTATATTAAAAATATGCTTGCAAAAGGGGAACGCGAAAAACTTCTTCTGCATGCCTGCTGCGCGCCCTGTTCCTCTTATGTTCTTGAATATCTCAGCCGATATTTCAATGTAACCGTTTTTTGGTGCAACCCCAACATCACAAATAAGGATGAGTATAACAAACGCTTGTCTGAACTTTATAAGCTGTGCGGCAGCGCGCCGTTCTGCCGCGGAGTTGATATTATTGAGGATGCTGTGCCGACAGAGCTTTTCTTCGGCGCGGCAAAGGGCCTTGAAAAAGAACCGGAGGGCGGAAAAAGATGTACGGCTTGCTTTGAACTGCGTCTTGACCGCACGGCGGAATACGCCGCGGCAAACGGTTTCGGGCTTTTTACAACAACACTTACCATAAGTCCGCACAAAAACGCGCAGCTTATAAACGAAACAGGCGAGTCATCGGCGCAAAAACACGGCGTCGGATTTTTACCGTGCGATTTTAAGAAACGCGGCGGATACCTGCGTTCAATAGAGCTTTGCCGTGAATATAACATTTATCGTCAGCATTACTGCGGATGCTGTTTTTCCGAACCCGATTGACTTAAGCCGTTTGATGTGTTAAAATGTTGCTTGATGAGGGGGGATTATCCCATGGAAAAAAATGAAAATACCGATCAGCTTTTTGATGCCGTTCTGGCACTTAAGGATAAGGAAGAGTGCTATAAATTTTTTGCCGACGCCTGCACGCCAAAGGAAATACAGGCAATCGCACAGCGCTACACCGTTGCGAAAATGTTAAGCGAAGGCAAGGTATACAGCGATATTATAGCCGAAACCGGTGCAAGCACCGCAACCATAAGCCGCGTCAGCCGCTCAATAAATGAGGGATATAAGATGATCTTTGAAAGGCTGAATAACAAAGATGAGTAGTTATACCGCCTTTGCGGAAGTGTATGACCGCTTGATGACTGACGCCGATTATAAGGGAAGAACGCAGTATTTGCTTAGTCTTTTTGAAAAATATGACAGACTGCCGACCGATATTCTCGACCTTGCCTGCGGCACGGGCGGATTTTCTCTTCGGTTTGCCGAAAGGGGAATTAAGGTGACGGGCGTTGATATGTCGTGCGAGATGTTGGCTGTCGCACGGCATAAGGCCGATATTGCAGGTGAAAATATTACATATGTTTGTCAGCGCGCGGAGGAGCTGGAGCTTCCCGGTCTTGTCGGCGGTGCGATATGCTGTCTTGACAGCCTTAACCACATTACGGATTACGGCTGTTTTTGCGAGGCTTTAAGGCGCACCGCGCGTTTTCTTGAAAAGGGCAGACTGTTTATTTTTGATGTCAACACCGTTTACAAGGCTCTTAACGTTCTGGCGGACAACACTTTTGTCATCGATACCGACGATGTCTATTGTGTGTGGCAGAATTTTACCGACAAGGAAACGCTGACAACAGATGTTCAGCTTGATTTTTTTACAAAAAAGGACGGCGTTTATTTAAGATCGACGGAGGATTTTTCGGAAAGAGCATATACCGAAGAGCAAATTGAAAAAGCGATTCTGGACGCAGGGCTTAAAGTACTTTCCGTGTTCGGAGAAATGACCGAAAAAGCACCCGACGGTGAATGCGAACGCGCCGTATATGTAACACAAAGGGAGTAACGTGTATGCACGTTACTCCCTTGAGCGTGTCGAAAAAGTCGACACGCTCTTGGTCGGGGATGCCGTTCGCTCGAAAATCAAAGATTTTCGGACTGCACTCTATCCCCGCCAATACCACCCCTGTTCCCTTGAAAAACCGCCAAATAAGCGGTTTTTCGCTTACAAAGTGTTTTTCCGCCGCACGTGTCAGCGGAAAAACAAAATGCGGCGTAAACGCCGCAACAAAGTTAAACCGGGGTTTGTCGACAGTCTGAAGGGAGTAACGTGTATGCACGTTACTCCCTTTTCCGCTGTTTTAACACTTTGCCCCAAGCCGCATAATATATTGTGAAGATAATTATTTTTGAATGATTAATTCGGGAAAATTAAGGCAAAAATATAATCAGTTCATAAATATATTTGGAGTGTGAAACAGCAATGAATATTAAGCGGGGAGAAATATACTATGCCGATTTAAGCCCTGTTGTAGGTTCGGAGCAGGGCGGGGTAAGACCGGTACTTATTATACAAAACGACATCGGAAACAGATACAGCCCAACGGTTATAGCCGCGGCAATTACAAGCCAAAAGGACAAAACAAGCCTGCCTACGCATATATCCGTAAACGCGGCGGGCTGCGGACTTGCAAAGGACTCAATTGTTTTGCTTGAACAGGTCAGAACAATTGATAAACAGCGGCTGAAGGAGAAGATGGGCAGTCTTGATAACGGCTCAATGGGGCTTGTGGACAAGGCGCTTTCAGTAAGCTTCGGACTCGGTTAGATAAAACGGCTGCTTCGGCAGCCGTTTTATCTATTGAAAAAAAGCTTATAATCTGCTATAATTATTTAAGTTACGATTAAAAACGATAGGAAATGCAGAATGTACAGATTAATTAAACAGGAAAACCGCGCGCGCCGCGGAGAATTTATAACAAACCGCGGAACGGTGCAAACCCCCGCCTTTATGAACGTTGCCACCGCGGCGGCAATAAAGGGCGCGGTTTCGGCAGACGATTTGGAAAAGATCGGCTGTCAGGTAATGCTTTCGAATACATATCACCTTCACGTAAGACCCGGCGATGAGGTAATACGTGACTGCGGCGGTCTGCACAAATTCACAACCTGGCAGGGCCCCATTCTTACAGATTCGGGCGGTTTTCAGGTCTTTTCGCTTGCGAAGTTAAGACACATAACCGAAGAGGGCGTTTCCTTTTCTTCCCATGTTGACGGCAGAAGCATTTTTATGGGACCGGAGGAAAGTATGACCATTCAGTCAAACCTTGGTTCAACAATAGCAATGGCGTTTGATGAGTGCGTTGAAAACCCCGCTGAATATTCATATTCAAAGGCTTCGTGCGAACGTACCGCGCGCTGGCTTCAAAGATGCAAGAAAAAGATGGCGGAGTTGAACGCGCGGCCCGATGCGGTAAATCCCGAACAACTGCTTTTCGGCATTAATCAGGGCTGTACGTTTGCCGATTTACGAATAGAACATATGAAGCGGATAGCGGAGCTTGATATGGACGGATACGCAATAGGCGGACTGGCTGTCGGCGAGCCTGCCGAGGTTATGTATGATATTATAGAGCAGGTCACTCCGTATATGCCGCAGAATAAGATCAGGTATCTTATGGGCGTTGGCACGCCCGCAAATATTTTAAACGCGGTTGAACGTGGCGTTGACCTTTTTGACTGCGTTATGCCAAGCCGCAATGCAAGGCACGGACATCTGTTTACATCGGACGGTATTATAAACCTCAACAACAAAAAATACGAATACGATATGTCGCCGATTGATGAAAAGTGCGGCTGTCCCGTTTGCAGAAGATTCAGCCGCGCGTACGTAAGGCATCTGCTTAAAAGCGGCGAAATGCTCTCCCAGCGCCTAACGGTAATCCACAACCTTTGGTTCTACAATCATCTTATGGAAGATATAAGAAACGCGCTTGACAGCGGGCGCTTTGCTGAATTTAAACGTGAAAAGGAAGAAGTTCTTTCAAGAAGAATTTGAAATTCCGCGCCGCGGCGGTTATCCAAATTTGTTAAAAAAGGTTACAAAACCGCATATTGCTTGACAAAAGCAGTGAAAATTTGGTAAAATAAGACGGTTATGAATGTTATATGGACGTGATGTTGTGGTTAAAAGTATGACCGGCTTCGGCAGGGCATTTGCCGAGAACGAAAGCTTTGCGGTTACTGTTGAAGTTAAGTCCGTCAATCACAGGTATTTTGAATTTACCTCGCGCTTGCCTCGGGGCTGCGCTTTTCTTGAAGATAAGCTTAAGAGCCTGTGCCGTGAGTATATTTCAAGGGGCAAGACCGAAATTTCGGTAACGCTTGAGGGCAAGAACGGAAACGGCACTGCGGTTGAACTGAACCGCGACTACGCGGGCGCTTTGTTTGCCGCATTAAAAGAACTTTCGGAAGAATACGGAATTGAAAACGATGTTAAGGCTTCATCGCTGATATCGAACAGTGAACTTTTTACGGTGAAAAAGCAGGATTTGCCTGAGGACGAGGTGCAAAGCGCTGTTGCCGATGCGGCAAATACAGCTCTTCGTAATTTCACGCTCATGCGCCAAACAGAAGGCGAAAAGCTTAAAACGGATATTGAAAATCACGCCGAAATAATACTCGGTATGGTGTCGGCGGTTGAAGAACGTTCACCGCAAACCGTAAAGCTTTACCGCGAAAGGCTTGAAGGCAAAATGCGCGAGCTTTTAAACGGTGCTTCTGTCGATGAACAGCGTATTATAACCGAAACGGCGATTTTCGCCGATAAAGCGGCGGTGGATGAGGAAACCGTACGGCTCAGAAGCCACATAGATCAGCTTAAAGGTCTGCTTGAAAACGGCGGCGCGGTCGGCAGAAAGCTTGATTTTCTGGTTCAGGAAATGAACCGTGAGGCAAACACGATCGGCTCAAAGGCACAGGATATTGAAATTGCCCGCACGGTTGTTGATATAAAATCGGAAATTGAGAAAATAAGAGAACAGATACAGAACATCGAGTAGGCAGACGAGAATAATCCGAACCCGCCAAAAACGGCGTATTTTCGGCGTATTTTCGCTTGCCCGGAAAGCGTGATTTTTTGAAACTTGTAAACATTGGCTTCGGCAATATGGTTTCGGCAAACCGAATGATAGCTATCGTAAGCCCTGAATCCGCGCCGATAAAGCGCATAATTCAGGATGCAAAGGAGCGCGGCGCGCTTATAGACGCTACCCACGGCAGAAGAACAAGAGCCGTTATAATTACAGACAGCGATCATATAATACTTACGTATCTTCAATCGGAAACCGTTGCTAATCGAATGACCGAGGATGAGGAAGTTATAGACGGAGAGGAAGATGAAGATGAATAAAGGCGGAGTGTTTATTATTTCCGGTCCGTCGGGCTCCGGCAAAGACACGGTGTTGACCGAGCTTTTCAGAGCAAATCCGAATTTGAGCTTTTCAATTTCATCGATAACAAGGGGTATGCGCCCCGGAGAGCGAGAGGGCGAAAAATATCATTTCATTTCAAGAGAAGAATTTGAGGAAATGATAAAGCTTGACAAACTGCTTGAACACAACACCTTTGTGGGTAATTACTACGGAACGCCCCGAGAGCCTGTTGAAACGGCTATTGAAGAGGGCAGGGATATTATAATTGAGGTTGACGTTAACGGCGCCGCGCAGATAAGGGAAAAGCTGCCTGAGGCGGTAAGTATTTTCATAATGCCGCCCTCGTTCTCGGAGCTTAAAAGAAGGCTTGTGAGCAGGGGAACGGAGTCGGAGGACGTTATAAATAAGCGTATGGCGTCCGCCCTTAATGAAATAAAACGCTCGGTTGAGTATGACTATATTATTGTTAACGACAGTATTACGGCGGCAGCCGATGATATAATGACGGTAATATCAAGCAGCCGCCTGATGACCGACAGACAGATAAATATTATTAACGAGGTGCTTAAAAAATGTTAAACCCGAACATAGGAAAGCTTATAAAGGCATACCCAAACAGATACCGCCTTGTAATTGACGTTGCACACTGTGCAAGGGAAATTGCAAAGGAAATGGAAGAAACCGGCGATCTTTCAACCGTAAAGCCCGTGAGTCTTGCAATTGACAAGCTTGCAGCGGAGCATTGCTCCGACTGATCGGGTATCGGGGGTAATTTGGTATGACGGGATTAACGGCAGAGGTTGCGCTTGAAGGCGCTGTTTTTGCCTTTGATAAACTGTATACTTATATAATTCCGCCCGAATTACACCGAAAGGCGGCAGTCGGCTGCCGCGTTGTTGTTCCGTTCGGCAGGGGAAACGCAAAAAGGCAGGGAATAATTTTTTCGGTTAAAACCGCTGAGCTTTCCCACCTTAAAAATATTTTCACGGTTACCGATACCGAGCCTGTTATTTCGGCTGAGATGGTTAAGATATGCGAATATATGCGGGATAATTATTTCTGCACATATTATGACGCCGTTAACGCAATGCTGCCCGCAGGGCTTAAATACAGGCTGCTTAATTTCTACTCGGTAAACGGCGACCTTTCGGGAGATATTTCCGACTCGGACGAAAAA
Source organism: uncultured Eubacteriales bacterium (assembly GCA_934454655.1). Taxonomy (GTDB): domain Bacteria; phylum Bacillota; class Clostridia; order Oscillospirales; family Acutalibacteraceae; genus UBA737. Next base: position 21,647 of record CAKSFK010000016.1, read on the forward strand.
GCCGTGTTGGGTTACCTTGTAAAGCACGGCGAACGCGATGAAGAGCAGATTGTCAGCGCCTTGGGAATTGAACCCGAACTTTTAAACAAAATGTGCGCCGCGGGACTTATTATAAAAAGCCGCAACACAAAAAGACTGATGCGGGACGCATCGGAAAAATGGGTCTGCGCCGTTACTGACGTGGACGGCATTGCGCTTACACCGCGGCAAAAGCAGGTTGCCGAATTTGTTATAAATGCGGGAGAGATAAGCGCTAAGGAACTGATGTATTACACGGGCGTTTCGCAGTCTGTAATAGAAAGGCTTGTTGAAAAGCAGGTTCTAAAGGTCTTTTCAAAGCGTGTTTTCCGCACCGAAAGCGAAACGGACGAAACCGACAACAGAAATATTGAACTGACAGACGAACAGCAAAGAGCGTATGACGGCCTGCTTGATGAATACGGTAAATCGGAGGGCGCTGTCAGTCTGCTTTACGGCGTTACAGGGTCGGGCAAAACACAGATTTTTTTAAAGCTTGCCGACAGGGTTCTTGATGATAACCGCGGTGTTATAATAATGGTACCCGAAATTGCTCTTACGCCGCAGATGCTGCGTATTTTTAAAAGCCGATACGGCGATAAAATTGCCGTTTTTCACAGCGCAATGTCGCTTGGAAAAAGAATGGATGAGTGGCAGCGCATCAAAAGCGGCAGGGCAAGCATTGCCCTTGGCACAAGAAGCGCCGTTTTTGCGCCGTTTTCAAACCTCGGACTGATTATTATGGACGAGGAACACGAGCACACCTATAAATCCGAACAGTCGCCGAGGTTTCACGCGCGCGATATAGCGAAGATACGCACGGCTTACCACGGCGGACTTTTGTGCTTAGCGTCCGCAACGCCGTCGCTTGAAAGCTACACAGCGGCGAAACTCGGAAAATACATGCTTTTACGCCTTGAACACAGGTTCGGAAACGCGGTTTTGCCCGAGGTTGAAACCGTTGATATGAAAAAGGAAATTCTGGACGGCAACGCCGGCAGTATCAGCCGCAGACTGTATGACGGGATAAGCGCAACGCTTGAAAATAAAAAACAGGTAATATTACTGCTTAACCGCCGCGGGCATAATACATATGTGTCCTGCCCTGATTGCGGAGAGGTGCTTTCCTGCCCGAATTGCAGCATTTCACTTACCTATCATTCAGCAAACAGGCGGTTGATGTGCCATTACTGCGGATATTCCGTTCCCGCAAGCGGCAAATGCCCGTCCTGCGGCGGTGAACACCTTAAATTTATGGGTACGGGAACTCAAAAGGTTGAAGAAGAATTGAATAACCTTTTCCCGGGTGTCAGGGTGTTGAGGATTGACGCGGACAGCACCGTTTCGCGCGATTCGTACAGTGAGGGGCTTGAACGCTTTTCAAACGGAGAATACGATATTCTGCTGGGAACACAAATGGTTGCGAAGGGACTTGATTTCCCGAATGTAACGCTTGTTGGCGTTCTGGGGGCGGACAGTGCCGCATTCAGCGATGATTTCAGAAGCTTTGAGCGCACCTTTTCATTACTGACGCAGGTTGTGGGACGTGCCGGCAGAGGTGAAAACGCGGGCAGAGCGATAATACAGTCGCTCAACCCCGAGGGTTGGCTTATATCCCTTGCCGCTAAACAGGATTACGACGGATTTTACAACGAAGAGATACTTACCAGAAAGCTTATGGTTTATCCACCGTACTGCGATATATGCGTTGTTTGCACGCGTTCCGCTTTTAAAGAAACAGCGGAAAAAGCTGCGAAAACGATTTTTGATAACATTAAGGCAATGCTGAACGGTGAGTACTGCGATATTAAGGCAATAATATTAGGGCCTGCGCCGGCGTCTGTACCTAAGGTCAATAACCGTTACCGCTGCCGTATGATAATAAAATGCAAAAATACAAGAAGGTTCAGGGAGATGCTCCGCCGCGCGATAGACGTTAAATTGGTCGGTGATACAGCTGTGGCGGTAGATATGAATCCCGAAACAATAATATAGAAGGAAAAAAATATGGCTATAAGAAACATTGTAACAATCGGGGACGATATTTTAAGAAAGGTGTGCCGTTCACAGCTGACGTTTGACGAAAGACTGGCGCAGATACTTGACGATATGGCTGACACTATGTATAAAGCGGATGGAGTGGGTCTTGCCGCTCCGCAAATAGGTATATTGCGCCGTTACTGCATTGTTGACGTCGGCGACGGAATACTTGAGCTTGTAAATCCCGTGATTGAAAAGCAAAGCGGAAGCCAGATAGGTCAAGAGGGCTGTCTTTCCGTTCCGGGCAGATATGAGGATGTTGAAAGACCTATGAATGTTACCGTTCACGCGCAGGACAGAAACGGTAAAAGCTTTAAAATTACGGCTGAGGGCTTTAAGGCGCGCGCCATTTGCCACGAGGTCGATCATCTTGACGGTATACTCTATATAGATAAAATAAAGAAATAATCCGAGGTCTTTCAATGAAGATAATTTTTATGGGAACTCCCGATTATGCGGTTAAAACGCTTGAAGCGATTTACGGTGCGGGACACGAGGTGGCTGCGGTATTTGCTCAGCCGGACAAACCCGTGGGCAGAAAACAGATATTGACCCCGCCCCCGGTTAAGATCTGCGCCGAAAAGCACAAAACCGAGGTCTATCAGCCCGAAAGCCTTAAAAACGGCGATGCCGCGCGGATAATAAGCGAAATTGCGCCCGACATAATTGTCGTTGTTGCCTACGGTAAAATTCTGCCGGAAAATATACTAAACATTCCAAGGTACGGCTGTATAAACGGCCATGCTTCGCTACTTCCGCTTTACCGCGGCGCGTCGCCCATTCAGTGGTGCATTGTAAAAGGTGAAAAAAAGACAGGCGTTACCGTTATGCAGATGGATAAGGGAATGGACACGGGTGATATACTTTTAACCGCAGAAACCGAAATCGGCAGTGAGGAAACCGCCGTGGATCTGTTCGACAGGCTTTCGGTTATAAGCGCAGAGCTGACGGTGAAGGCGCTTGATAAAATACAGAACGGAGATATTACCCCCATAAAGCAGGATGAAAGCAAAGCGACATTTGCGCCGATTATAAAAAAGGAAATGGCGCATATAGATTTTTGTAATATGTCCGCCGAAGAGGTTCACAATGCCGTAAGGGGATATTACTCATGGCCGTGCGCGTTTTTTATATTCGGAGGAAAACGCGTTAAAATTATAAAATGCACGCTCGGCAAGAAAACCTCTTTGCCCGCCGGCACGGTTGCCGACAGTTCCGATGTGCTTTCCGTCACCTGCGGCGACGGTATTGCCGTTAACCTTACCGAGCTTCAGCCCGAAGGTTCAAAACCAATGACCGCAAAACAAATGCTGTGCGGCAGACCGATTGCGCCGGGTACGGTGATAAAGGACTGATACTATGGGAAACGCACGGAAAACCGCGGCTGTCGCGCTTACAAGGGTTGACGAAAACAACGCCTACTCCAACATTGTGCTGAACGACGCGCTTAAAAAAGCCGAACTTTCAAAAGAGGATACGGCGCTTGCCTCGGCACTGTTTTACGGAACGCTGGACAGAAAAATAACAGTTGACTATTATTTGAGCAAATTTATTAAGACCCCGCTTAAAAAAATACCGCCGTTTTCGCTGGCGGTGCTCAGAAGCGCGGTTTACCAGATAAAATTTATGACCAGAATTCCGCAGTCCGCCGCCGTTAACGAGGCGGTAAAGCTTGTTAAGAACTCAAAGGAAAACCGTATGTCGGGGCTTACAAACGCTGTTTTACGCAATATTATACGGAATGATATAAAGCTGCCCGACGGCAGCGGCTTAAACTCGCTTTCGGTGAGATATTCGTGTCCCGAATGGATAGTTAAATCGTTTATTGATGATTACGGAGCGGATACGGCGGAAAGTCTGCTTGCCGAAAGTCTTGAAACACCGCCCGTAACGTTCAGGGTAAATACGCTTAAAACCACCGCGGAAGAACTTAAAAGCGAACTTGAAAAAAACGGTATTGCCGCCGATTTCGGCAAAACGGAAAACTCGCTTGTTATTAAGGGCGGAACGGATATTACAAAGCTTAACGCATATAAAAAGGGGCTGTTTCACGTACAGGACGAGGCTTCGCAGAGAGCGATTGCGGTTTTGGCGCCGAAAAGCGGCGAACGTATGCTTGATATGTGTGCCGCTCCCGGCGGAAAAAGCTTTACCGCCGCGCAGTTAATGCAAAACCGCGGTGAAATAGTTGCCTGCGATATATATAACGGGCGCGTAGGTCTTATAACCGAAGGTGCCGAACGCCTGGGAATTGATATTATTAAGCCGCGCGTATGCGACGCCGAAATCAATTACCCGATGCTGGGACTTTACGACTGCGTGCTGTGCGATGTGCCGTGTTCGGGGCTCGGTGTTCTGCGGCGCAAACCCGATATCAAATATAAGCCCTGTGAGGATTTTTCGTCGCTCAAAAAAATACAGAGAACAATACTTAAAAACGCGCTGACTTACTTAAAGCCCGGCGGCAGACTGCTTTATTCAACCTGCACGCTCAGAACCGATGAAAATGAAAAACTTGTAAATTCGGTTATAATGGAGTATAATGGTGTTAAAAAAACGTATGAACACACTTATATGCCGCATATTGATAAAACAGACGGGTTCTACTGCGCGTTGATTTTAAAGGAGGGAAACGCGCCTCTTGATTAAAAAAGATATACGCTCAATGTTTCTGTCCGAGCTTGAAAGCCTTTTGGCGGATATGGGCGAACCTAAGTTCCGTGCCGAACAGCTTTTTTATTGGCTGCAAAAGGGCGAAACCGATTTTGAATTTATGACCAACGTCCCGAAACAGTTAAGGGAAGCACTGCGTGAAACATCATACATTGCGGACGCAAAAACGGTAAAGCGCTTTGCCTCAAAGCTTGACGAAACGATAAAATATGTTTTTGAGCTTTATGACGGCGAATATATTGAAACGGTACTTATGAAATATGAGCATGGGTATACGGTCTGTATTTCAACGCAGGTCGGGTGCAGAATGGGCTGCAGCTTTTGCGCCTCCGGTATAAACGGGCTTACACGAAGCCTTACGGCATCCGAAATGCTGGCGCAGATAACCGCCGTACAACGCGACAATAATATCAGAGTTTCAAATATTGTTATGATGGGAATGGGCGAGCCGCTTGATAATTTTGAAAATTCGGTGAGGTTTTTAAGGCTTGTATCGGATGAAAAAGGGCTTAATATCGGGCTGCGCCATATATCCCTTTCAACCTCGGGGGTTGTAAGCGGAATAAAAAAGCTTAAGGAATACAATTTCCCCGTAACGCTTTCAATTTCTCTTCACGCTCCGAACGATAAAATCCGTTCCTCCGTGATGAGAGTTAATAAAAAATGGGGCATTGATGAACTTCTCAGTGCCTGCAAGGAATATCAGGCGGTAACAACACGCCGAATTTCCTTTGAATACGCCTTAATTGAGGGAGTAAACGATTCCGACGCCTGTGCCGACGAACTGGCGCGGCGGCTTCGCGGCATTATGTGTCACGTTAATCTTATACCTGCAAATCCGGTTAAAGAAAACAGCTTTAAAAAACCGGATAAAAATAAAATAAGACATTTTAGAGATCGGCTTACGCAAAACGGCGTTAACGCAACCGTAAGGAGAACTTTGGGGGCTGATATTGACGCTTCGTGCGGACAGCTTCGCAAACGAGTAAGAGAGGGGGAAGGTCAGTGAAAATTCACAGCAAAACGGATATAGGCAGAGCGCGCAGCACAAATCAGGATTCTTTTTTTGCAGGAAGAATCGGGGAAAGCGCGGTTTTCGCGGTCGTATGCGACGGAATGGGCGGCGCTAACGCCGGAAATGTTGCAAGCGAGAACGCGGTTCGCTGTATATCGGATTATATTGTCCGCTCATACCGTGCGGAAATGACTTCGGACTCGGTTGAACAAATGCTTAAAAACGCGGTTGCAAGCGCAAATATCGAGCTTTACGATATGTCGGTCGGCAATCCCGTTTACAACGGAATGGGCACAACCGCCGTTTTGGCGCTTGTTAAGGGCACAACCGCTGTAATAGCGCACGTCGGCGACAGCAGAATATACCTGCTCAACAACGGGATAAAACAGCTCACCCGCGATCATTCGGTCGTTCAGTCGCTTATAGAGAGCGGAAAGATTACAACGGAGGACGCAAAGGTCCACCCGCGCAAAAATGTTATAACAAGAGCGGTCGGCGCGGAAGAAAACATTGCTGTGGACACTGCGGTTTTAACTCTTGAAGATAACGACGCGCTTCTGCTCTGCACAGACGGGCTTACCAATTTTTTAAGCGACGGTGATATTTTGGAGCTGTTTAAAAGCAACCCGCAGGAGCTTTTGCCAGAAAAACTAATTGACGCCGCAAACTCAAACGGCGGCGGAGATAATATAACAGCTGTGGTTTTAGGTAATTAACGGAAAGGATAAAAGTTATGGATAGATTTGTCGGAAAACGTCTTGACGGAAGATATGAGATTAAAGAAATAATAGGCGTCGGCGGAATGGCGGTTGTCTACAAGGCTTATGACAATCAGGAAAACCGCATTGTCGCGGTTAAAATTCTCAAAGAAGAATTTATTTCCAACGAGGAATTTGTGCGCCGCTTTAAAAACGAATCAAAGGCGATTGCAATGCTTTCGCACCCCAATATTGTTAAGGTTTACGACGTAAGCTTCGGCGACCTTATTCAGTATATCGTAATGGAATATATTGACGGCATAACCCTCAAGGAGTACATTGAGCGCGAGGGCAGCCTCAGGTGGAAGGACGCCGTTCACTTTACAATTCAGATATTAAAGGGACTCCAGCACGCGCACGATAAAGGCATTGTTCACCGCGATGTCAAACCCCAGAATATAATGGTTCTGCCAGACGGCACAATAAAGGTGACCGATTTCGGCATTGCCCGCTTTGCCAGAAGCGAACAGCGCACTATTACCGATAAGGCAATAGGCTCGGTTCATTATATCAGCCCCGAGCAGGCAAGAGGGGAAAAGACCGACGAAAAGACCGACATTTATTCCGTTGGCGTTATGCTTTACGAAATGCTTACGGGCAGACTGCCGTTCCAGGCGGAAAGCGCGGTTTCGGTTGCCATAATGCAGCTTCAACGCGACCCGCAGCTGCCTACCGAGATCAACGGTTCAATACCGCTGGGTCTTGAACAGATAACAATGCGCGCTATGCAGAAAAACCCCGAAAGACGTTACCAGTCGGCGGCGGAAATGCTGTGCGATCTCGGCGCATTCAGAAAGGACCCGTCCTTAACGTTTGATTATTCATATTTTGTGGACGACTCTCCCACAAAGTTTGTCCCCGGTAATTTTGATTATGACAGCGTTCAGATAAATGACCGTGAAGAGGAAAGCGACGTTAAGGAAAAGAATAATATGATACCCATATTGGCGGGTATTGCGGTTACTCTTGTTATTGCCATTATTATTTTGGGCGTTCTTTTTGTGCCTAAGCTCTTTTCAAAATCAAGTTCGGAGCTTACCTGTCCCAAATTTGTTGGCAAACAGCTTGAGGAAATTAAATCCAACAAGGAATATACCGATAATTTCAAGTTTACCGAGGAATGGAACTCCAATCCCGATTATGCCTACGGCTATGTTTACGAGCAATCAAAAGCAGAGGGACAGAAGCTTAAAAAGGGCGCCGCTGTAACCCTTTACGTAAGTAAGGGTCAGTCTACCAAAAAGGTGCCTGATGTTTACGGCAAGACCGAATCCGCCGCTGTTTCGGAGCTTAAGGCGGAGGGACTTAAACCCACCGTTACCGAAATGCCGAGCGACGACGTTGAGGCCGGTAAGGTTATTAAGACCGAGCCGCAGCGCACCGAAATTGTTGAGGAAAACGCTGCCATTACCGTGTTTGTAAGCTCGGGCAAATCGGTTAAAAACGTTAGCGTTCCGTCGGTTGTGGGTATGAAACAGGCAGATGCCGAAAAGGCTTTGAGGGATAAAAAGCTTGTTCCCGAAATAAAGGAAACGGTTATTACAACCGATGATAAATACTATCCCGTGGGATATGTTGTTAAACAAAATCCCGACACAGGCTCTTCACAGATTCCCGAGGGTTCAACCGTTACAATATACATCAGCAAGGGCGTATCTATGGATGTAACGGTAGACCTGCCGAGCGACTGCCCCGTTAACACTTATTTTGTTTCCCTTTGGGAGGACAACGCAAATATGACTGCGGAAAGCCAAAAGCTTAACGCAAGCGGCTTACGCGAGTACACTTTCAAGGGTATCAGCTCAAAGCAGGAAGAAGCGTCATACACCGTTAAAATTTCTACCGACCAAAAGGATTATTACAGAGTAACACAAATAAGAGTAAACTTTAAAACCGGCAGAGTATCGGTGGAAAGGGACTTTACCGAGTATACAAAAATTGCGGGTTCAACCTCGACAAGTTCACAAAGCATGCGTTAATGACAGGAAAAATCGTAAAGGCATTATCCGGTTTTTATTATGTGAATAACGGAAATACCGTTTATGAATGTAAGGCAAGGGGAAGCTTTCGCAAAAGCGGAATTTCCCCTTTGGTGGGCGATACTGCCGAATTTGAGCCGCTTCCTGACAATACGGGGACGGTAACGGCGATAAGCCAAAGAAAATCCTTTCTTTTAAGACCGCCGGTCGCGAATATTGACAGACTGTTTATAGTATCTGCTCACGATAATCCTTCCCCCAACACATTTTTAATTGACAAAATAACCGCCATTGCCCTGTGGAGCGGTATTGAGCCCGTTGTGGTGTTTAATAAATGCGATGTGGGCGATTTTGAGGAATTGCGGCGCATATATTCCTCAATTCCGTTTTTAACCCTCACGGTTTCCGCAAAAACGGGTGAGGGACTGGACAGACTGCGCGAGGAATTAAAGGGCAGAACAAGCGCGTTTACGGGGAATTCGGGCGTCGGCAAATCAAGCATCTTAAACGCTCTGTACCCGAATTTGGCGCTTCCTACGGGCAATATCAGCGAAAAACTGGGCAGGGGAAAGCACACTACAAGGCATACCGAGCTATTCCGCCTGCCGCAGGGCGGATATGTGGCGGATACCCCGGGATTTTCGTCAGTCGGGTATGAGGGATTTGAATATGATTTTAAGGAAAAATTAGTGCAGTCCTTTCCCGATATTGACGCGTATTCAGATAACTGCCGCTTTTCATCCTGCACGCACACCTGCGAAAAGGGCTGTAACGTTATAAAAGCGATAAATGACGGCCTTATAAACGAAAGCCGCCATAATTCGTATGTTGCACTTTTTAACGAATTGAAAGAATTTAAGCCCTGGAATACCGCAAAACGCAAATAAAAGTAACATTTTCAAGTTTTCCCTATATACTGTTATTGTAAGAAGCGGAAGGATCCGTTTTCTGCAATAATTATAAGACCTGAGGGGAACGGAATATGAAACGACGCTGCAACAACTGTAACAAAGGTATTATCGCGATAACTTTTGCCTGCGGATTGCTTATAAGCTGTTTCTGTCCGCCCCGCTGTCTTGTCGCGGTGCTGGCAATCTGGGTAATAATACTCGGATTTTCCGGCAGGCGCTGTTAAGCAAGGGGGATTTATTGTGAAAGTTGTACTTATTAAAAGCCCGAAGTTTTTAAGCGGTTTTCTCAGAATGATTTTTAAAATTAAGAAACAAAGCGTTTAAACCGTTGGGTTGGGGCAGACTTTTGTCTGCCCCGAAAACGGTTGTGTCGGTGCGTAACCTGCAAGAATAATAAAACCGAAAATTGACCAAAATACGAATATACATACTGAATTGGAGGAAATAACATTTAATGAGTGAAATTAAAGAAATGAAAAATAACGGCGCTTCCGCCGCAAACGAAAATAAAAGCAGACAAAAAAGAACTTATACAAGAAGAGCGCCCTCCGCACAGAAATCGGGCGGAAATACCGCAAAAAAAACAGCGGCAAAGGGCACAAATGCCGCACAAAACAAAACTGCTGCAAGAACCGCCGGAAAAACGCGCGGCAAAACCGCGGGAAACCACAGAAACACCAATGCGGGTCAGCACAAGCCGCTTAAAATAATACCTCTGGGGGGACTCGGCGAAATAGGAAAAAATATAACCCTTTTTGAGTATGACGGGGATATGTTTATTTCCGATTGCGGAATGGCGTTTCCTGACGAGGAAACCCCGGGAATTGACATTGTTATACCCGATTTTACCTATGTGCTTGAAAATAAGGATAAAATAAAGGGTCTTGTTGTCACCCACGGACACGAGGACCACATAGGCGCAATTCCTTATTTACTGCGTAATTTCAATGTTCCGATATACGCAACCCGACTGACGATAGGTCTTATAGAGGGAAAACTGCGCGAGCACAAACTGCTCGGCGAGGCAAAGCTTAACGTTACAAACCCGGGCGATGTTGTAAAGCTGGGCAAATTCAGCGTGGAATTTATTCACGTTAACCACTCAATTCCGGACGCGGTCGGTTTTGCGATAACCTGTCCCGCCGGCACTGTGGTTCAAACAGGCGACTTTAAAATCGACACCACCCCTATTGACGATAACGTTATTGACATAGGCAGATTTGCCGAACTTGGCAAAAAGGGCGTTCTTGCGCTTATGTCCGATTCCACAAACGCCGAAAGACCGGGCTTTACGCCGAGCGAGCGCATTGTGGGCGATTCCTTTTCCAACCTCTTTAAAAAGGCGGAAAGTCACCGCATAATCGTTGCGACGTTCTCTTCGAATATCCACCGCATACAGCAGATCATAGATGAAGCCGTGCGGTGCGGAAGAAAGGTTGCGGTTTCGGGAAGAAGTATGATAAACGTTGTTTCGGTTGCGGAAGAACTCGGTTATCTTAACGTTCCCAAAGATGTTCTTATTGATATTGATATGATAAAGAACTATCCGCCCGACGAGCTTGTTATTGTAACAACGGGCAGTCAGGGCGAACCGCTTTCGGCGCTTCACAGAATTGCGTTTTCCGACCACAGGCAGGTTGAAATTATACCCGGAGATATGATAATTATTTCCGCAACCCCCATTCCCGGAAATGAAAAGCTTGTAAGCAAGGTTGTAAACGAGCTTATGAAACGCGGCGCAAACGTTGTTTACGAAAGAATGTACGACGTTCACGTTTCGGGTCACGCGTGCAGGGAAGAGCTTAAGCTTATGATGAGCATTGTTAAGCCTAAGTATTTTATTCCGCTCCACGGTGAGCAAAAGCATCTTATGAAGCACGCCGAGCTTGCACGGCAGATGGGAATACCCGAAAGCAATATTCTCATTGCCGACAACGGCAGTGTTATAGAGGTATCCCGGGCGGCGCTTAAATCAACCGAAACCGTGCAGGCGGGCAGAGTTCTGGTTGACGGACTGGGCGTCGGAGATGTCGGCAGTATCGTTCTGCGTGACAGAAAACACCTTGCCGATGACGGTATAATAATTGTTGCGGTTTCAATCGACGGCGTTACGCGTGAGGTTGTGGCAGGTCCCGACGTTGTTTCGCGCGGCTTTGTTTACGTTAAGGAATCGGAAAGACTGATGCACGATATAAACGAGCTTGTATGCGATATTCTTGAACGTTGCTTTATTGAGGGCGTGAAGGACTGGAATACAATAAAGACCAGAATTAAGGAGCGGATATCAAGGTATGTAAGCGCAAAAACACGCAGAAGTCCTATGATACTACCGATCATAATGGAAGTTTAAAAGCAGAAAGGATTGTTTGTTATGAAGGTTATTCTTTTGTCAGATGTTAAGGGTCACGGCAAAAAAGGCGAGCTTTGCAATGTGTCCGACGGCTATGCGAGGAATTTTCTGTTCCCCAAAAAACTTGCCGTTGAAGCGGACAGCACCGCAATGAACGAGCTTAAAAACCGTGAAGAGGCGGCGGCACACCACAAAAAGGAAGAAATGGATAACGCCGCGGCGCTTGCAAAACAGCTTGACTCAAAGACAGTTGTTATAAAGGCAAAAGCGGGAACGGGCGGCAGGCTTTTCGGCTCGGTTACTTCAAAGGAAATTGCGGCCGAAATTAAAAGCGTGCTTGGAATTGAAATCGACCGCAAGAAAATGAGTGTTGCAGATATAAAAAGTTTCGGTGAATACACGGCTGAAATTAAGCTTTACCAAGGAATTTCCGCAAAGCTTACGGTTAAGGTAACGGAGTAAAAAAATGGCTGAAGAACGGCTTATTTACGATCTGGACGGCGGCAGACTGCCCTACTCGGTAGAGGCGGAACAGGCGGTGCTCGGCTCTGTTATAATTGACCCGAAATGCCTTAACGAAATTGCCCCGCTTATGAAAACAGATTATTTCTACATTCCGCAGCACAGGGAAATTTACGCCGCAATGGCGTCGATGTTTGAACTGAGTCAGATAATAGATTTTGTTTCGCTGCTTGAAAAATTAAAGCGGGACGGCGTTTACGACGAGGCGGGCGGAAAGGCGTATTTAACGCAGCTTGTGCAGAATGTTCCCTCTGCCGCAAATGTGCTTACATATGTGGCAATTATCAGGGAACGCTATTATGCACGCGCGCTTATGACCGCCGCTCAGGATATAATTAAAGACGTTAACGAAAATGCGATGGATTCGGGAATGCTGCTTGACAGAGCTGAACAGAGCATTTATGAAATACGTCAGGGGCGCGAAATAAGCGGACTCACACACATTAAAAGCGTTATTGAAAACGAAACTTACGACCGTCTTTCAAAGATGAGTGACCCCGAAACACGCGATGATTACGTGGGTATACCCTGCGGTATAGGTGAACTTGACCGTATGATAACGGGGCTTAATAAATCCGACCTTATTATTCTGGGCGCAAGACCGGGTATGGGCAAGACCTCGTTTGCCCTTAATATTGTGCGTAACGTCGCAATGAACACGGGTAGGACCGTGTGCTTTTTCTCACTTGAAATGACGCGCGACCAGCTGGCACAGCGTCTGCTTTCAAGCGAGGCGGGCATTAAAAGCGAAAAACTGCGTACGGGCGAACTTGAAGACGATGAGTGGACAAGGCTGGCACAGGCGGGCGAGGCGCTCTCGGGGGCTGATATTTATTTTGATGAAACCTCAAACATTACCGTGCCGGAAATGAAGGCAAAACTGCGCCGTATGAAAAAGGTTGACCTTGTTGTTATAGACTATCTCGGTCTTATGCATTCCGCAAGGGCTATCGATAACCGTGTTCAGGAAATTTCCGAAATAACAAGAAGTCTTAAAATTATGGCAAAGGAGCTTAAAGTTCCCGTAATTGCGTGCGCTCAGCTTTCCCGCGGAACCGAGGCAAAGGGTAAATCGCATAAACCGGCGCTTTCCGACCTGCGTGATTCGGGCTCTATTGAGCAGGACGCCGATATTGTTCTGTTCCTCTACCGCGACGCATATTACGATAATGAAAAGAGCGACGACGAGGATAAAAGTGACCAATCCAAGGCGGAGTGTATAGTTGCAAAGAACCGCCACGGCGGAATAGGCACAATTGACCTGCACTGGGACGGACAGTATACAAGATTTACTTCGGTGGATGTGTTCAGATAATGGAAAAGGCAGTTCTTGCGGCAATTAAACGCTTTTCAATGCTAGATAAATCAAAAAACGTTACTGTTGCCCTCTCGGGCGGGGCTGACTCAATGTCGCTTTTGTATGTTCTTTTGTCCCTCAAGGACAAGCTCGGCATAAATGTTTCGGCGGCACATTTTAACCATATGATAAGGGGAGAAGAAGCTGAACGCGACGAGGAGTTTGTAAAACGCCAATGTGAAAAACTTAATGTTCGTTTGACCTGCGACAGGGGAGATGTTCCCGGTTACGCAGGGGAACATAAATTAAGCCTTGAAACCGCCGCAAGGGAGATGCGGTACGCCTTTTTAAGCAGCGTTAACACGGGTGTTGTCGCAACGGCACATACCGCAAGCGATAATCTTGAAACGGTGCTTTTTAACATAGCGCGCGGCACTGCCCTTAAGGGAGTCTGCGGTATACCGCCCGTAAGGGATATTTATATCCGACCGCTTATCCTCTGCACGCGCGCCGAAATTGAAAATTACTGCCTAAAGCACAATATAGACACCGTTACCGACAGCACAAACCTCTGTGACGATTATTCGAGAAATATGATAAGGCACACAGCGGTTCCCGTTTTAAAAAACATTAACCCTTCGGCGGAGTCGGCAGCGGCGAGAATGTCGTTTTCGCTTTCGGAGGATGAGGATTTTTTAAACTCGGCGGCGGAAAAGTATGTCTGCGAAAACACTTCGAAAAGCGGACTTGATGTTTCGGTTCTCCCGCACCCGGCGGTTGCGAAAAGGGCAATAAAAATATTCTGCGGACAAACCGTTCCCGACTTAACGCTTGATAATTTGCATTTATCCGAAATATATGACGCGTGCTTGAAGAAATGCCGCGTGAGCCTGCCGCTTGATATGTCGGCGGATATAAGGAACGGAAAGCTGTATTTAATAAAAAACAGCGATTATAATACCAAAAAACATAAATATTTAACAACAACGGAAATCAGGCTTAACGATTTATTTACAAACAAGGAAAAAATTAATAATTTGTTATTAAAAAGTTCGATTGACTGTGATAAAATTGTAGGAAAATCAGTATTGCGGTCAAGGCAGCCGGGGGACTGTTTAAGGCTTGCCGGCTGCGGCTGCACGAAAACACTGAAAAAGCTTATGAATGAATACCGTGTTCCGCCGGAGGAAAGGCAGAGCATTCCCGTTCTTTCGGACGACTGCGGCGTTGTATGGGTATACGGTATCGGGGTTGCGGCAAGATGTGCCGTAACCGAAAGCACAAAAAAAGTTATGGTTATAAACGTATCAATTGAGCAAAATATTACAGACTGAGGGGTAAAGAAATGTCGCTTGACAAGGATGTGGAAAAGGTTCTTGTAACCGAGGAAGAGATAAGGGAAATCTGTAAACGTTTAGGTGAACAGATTTCAAAGGATTATGAGGGTAAAAAGCTGTTGCTTGTAAGCGTTTTAAAGGGCGCCGTGGTATTTATGGCAGACCTTATGAGAAACATTGCCTGCGACTGCCAGATCGACTTTATGGCGGTTTCCTCGTACAGCGGAGCCAAAACAACGGGCGTGGTTAAATTTAAAAAGGATCTTGATATTAATCCCGACGGATGCGATATTCTTCTGGTTGAGGATATTCTTGATTCGGGCATAACGCTCGCTTACCTTAAGAATGTTCTGCTTAACAGAAACGCCGCCAGCATAAAGGTGTGTGCGTTTCTTGATAAGCCCGCAAACCGTCAGGCGGATATAAAGGCGGATTATGTCGGCAAGGTCATACCCGACGAATTTGTTATCGGATACGGGCTTGATTATAACGAAAAATACAGAAATCTGCCTTATGTCGGTGTGCTTTCACCCGAGGTATATGACCGCTAGGGACAGGGCTTACGCATATCGGACGGTTTGTCCCGGTCGGGTGCATAACAGGTTCTGCACCGGCAAACAGGAAAGGAGAAAATCCCTTGAACAAGAATTTTAAAAATGTGCTTTTATTTATAGGAATACCGATTATTTTTATAATTGCGGTTTTATCGGTAAACTATCTTTCAAAAAGCACCACCGAAACAAAGTACTACGAAATTGTAGGAATGATAAAAGATAACGAAATTTCCGAATATCAGCTTAATCTTTACAGCGGCGAGCTTATTTATACAAAGCGCGACGACGGAAAGAAATACCGCTATACGGTGGCGAGCCCCTCAATTTTTTATGAGGACGTTAAAGACTCGGTAGCAAAAATAAACGAGGAAAACAAAGGCACTGCCAAGGAAATTAAGTTTGATTATAAATCAGGCGGTCAGGCGGCGTGGATAATGAATTTGCTGCCCACGCTTTTACTTGTCGGTATTATGATTTTGTTCTGGGTATTCTTTATGAGGCGTATGAATGCTTCAATGGGTGCGGACAAAACAATGGGCTTCGGTAAAGCCAAGGTCAGAAAAGACGACGGCAAAAAGAAAACGACATTTGCCGATGTTGCCGGAGCGGACGAGGAAAAAGAGGAAATGTCTGAAATCGTCGATTTCCTTAAAGACCCCAAAAAATACAACGAACTCGGTGCCAAAATACCGAAGGGCGTTTTGCTTGTTGGTCCTCCCGGAACAGGTAAGACCCTGCTTGCCAGGGCGGTTGCCGGCGAGGCGGGAGTTCCGTTTTTTTCAATTTCCGGTTCCGATTTTGTTGAAATGTTTGTGGGTGTGGGTGCATCGCGTGTGCGCGACCTTTTCGGCGAAGCTAAAAAGGAAGCCCCGGCTATTATATTTATTGATGAAATCGACGCCGTGGGACGTCAGCGCGGAGCGGGACTCGGCGGCGGTCACGACGAGCGTGAGCAGACCCTTAACCAGCTGCTTGTTGAAATGGACGGCTTCGGCTCTAATGAAGGCGTTATTGTTATGGCGGCTACAAACCGCCCCGATATACTCGATAAAGCTCTTTTAAGACCCGGACGTTTCGACCGCCAGATAACCGTTAACTACCCCGATGTAAAGGGCAGGGAAGAAATTTTAAAGGTTCATTCAAGAGGAAAGCCGTTAGGACCGGATGTTAACCTTGCAACGATTGCAAAGTCAACTGCCGGATTTACCGGGGCTGACCTTGCGAACCTGCTTAACGAATCCGCACTGCTTGCCGTAAGACACGGCAAAAAAGCCATTACTCAGGAGGAAATTGAGGATGCTACCATAAAGGTTGTAATGGGTGCGGAAAAGAAATCGCACATTATAAGCGATAAGGACAAAAAGGTTACCGCTTATCACGAAGCGGGACACGCCATTGTATCCTATTTCTTACCGACGCAGGACCCCGTTCACCAAATTTCCATTATTCAGCGCGGCATGGCGGCAGGTTATACAATGTATTTGCCGGTTGATGAAAAGGGTCACACCTCCAAAAAGCAGATGCTTGATCAGATATGCTCGCTCCTCGGCGGCAGAGCTGCCGAACAGCTTACGCAGGACGATGTATGCACCGGCGCTTCAAATGATATTGACCGCGCCACAGACCTTGCACGCAAGATGGTGACGAAATTCGGTATGAGCGATAAGCTCGGGCTTGTTACCTACGGCAACGATAACAATGAAGTGTTCTTAGGACGCGATTTCTCCTCGACCCCGAATTATTCGGAAAAAACAGCCGCTGTTATTGATGAGGAAATTGAGTCTGTTGTTATGAAACAGTACTCAAAGGCGCTTGAACTGCTTAATAGTGCAATGCCTAAGCTGCACGCCGTTGCAAAGGATCTTTTTGAAAAGGAAAAAATCTCTGGCGACGAATTCCGCAGTATAATGGAAGAAAAAACCGAACAATTGAATACGGATGTTTAAAGATTATAGATAAACAGCAGAATTAAACTGCTGTTTATTTGTTTTTTTGTTATTTTTTTCTATGTGTATACCTTCTTTTTATGTTATTATTTTAAAAAAGAGAGGCGGCTGTAACGTTATGATCAATGTTTTGGAACACGGCATAAGGGCGGACGGTATTTTTGATAACACCGATGCATTACAAAGTCTTATTGACGGGCTAATGCCCTCAGGCGGTACACTTTATTTCCCGCCCGGTATATATTTATGCGGCTCATTGTGCCTGCACTCAAACACGGTTATATATCTGGACGCGGGCGCGGTTATTTCCGCGTCGGGGGATTTCGGCAAATATCCCGTTATAACAAAGGAGCAGATACCCGGTTTCGTAAGGGGTACGCGCCGCGGAATTTTCTTTGCACTCAATGCGGAAAACATCTGTATTAAAGGCGAGGGTACGGTTAACGGTAACGGCGAAAACTGGTGGGAAAGCGGTGAAAGCGACACAAAACGTCCGCGAACCATACAGTTTATCAACTGCAAAACAGTAGCAATTAAGGATATTAAGATTAAAAATTCACCCTGCTGGACAATTAACCCTATTTGCTGTGATAACGTTACGGTTGATAATGTTACGATCAACAATCCGTACAACGCGCCGAATACCGACGGAATAAACCCCGAAAGCTGCAAAAACGTACGCATTTCAAACTGTTGTGTTGATGTGGGTGACGATTGTCTGACCATAAAATCCGGGCTTGAAAGCGACATACTGCAAAAAGAAAATGCCTGCGAAAACATCACGGTTACGAACTGTGTTTTCGCACACGGTCACGGCGGCGTGGTTATCGGCAGTGAAATGTCGGGCGGTGTAAAAAATGTTACGGTGAGCAACTGCATTTTTCAGAATACCGACAGA
The DNA here is from genome assembly GCA_934454655.1 of uncultured Eubacteriales bacterium. Lineage (GTDB taxonomy): Bacteria > Bacillota > Clostridia > Oscillospirales > Acutalibacteraceae > UBA737. The sequence continues at coordinate 39,945 of CAKSFK010000016.1, forward strand.
GGTATAAGAATTAAAACCCGCAGAAAACGCGGCGGAGCGGTTGAGGATCTGCTTGTAAATAACGTAATAATGGATAATGTTATTGCGGGTGTTACCGTTAACGGCTATTATATTTGCGGTGCCGACCCGGATAACGCCGAGCTGTTTTCGCAGGATGCGCTCAAAATAACCGAGGATACGCCCGTTATAAGAAACCTGATTCTTTCCGACATTATAATGAAAAATGTTTTGGGCGCGGGAATCTATATTTACGGCATAAGGGAAATGCCCGTTTCAAACATTAAAATTTCAAATGTTAATATTTCAATGAAACCCGACGGTAACAGACATTTAAGCGTGATGTCGCCGCACATCAAGCCTTCAAACGGCGAGGGAGTATATCTTAAAAACGTTAAGGATATAACCGTTACCGATATTTATGTTGAAACACCCGCAGAAAAATTTATTGTAAACAATGCGGAAAACACCTATATTAACGGCGAAAAGGTTTTATAAAGGAACGGGTGCGTAACAAAAACGGTTTAAAAAATTACTGAAAAAACACTTGATTTTATTCCTAAAGTGTGGTAAAATATTTAGGCGTTTGAAATTGCGGCGCATTTTTGCGTTTGTGAAAACGCGGTGCATTTGATTTCACCCGATGCCTTACGGGTGGGTTCATTGCCGAAAATTCGACATTGAAGCGGGCGGTCCTCTGCGGCAGAATGGATGACTGTATGAACGTCTGGTAACAAATTAAGGAGGAAAAATTGATGGACGTTATTAAGGAACTCACGGCAGATATGCTTAAAAAGGATGTTCCGGAAATTCTTATCGGTAGCACCGTTAAGGTACACGTAAGAATTAAGGAAGGCGAAAAAGAGAGAATACAGGTTTTTGAGGGTACTGTTATTGCTAAAAATAACAGCGGCATTGCCGAAACCTTTACCGTTCGCCGCGTATCCTACGGTGTAGGCGTTGAGCGTGTATTCCCGGTTCACTCACCCAGTGTTGCAAAGGTTGAACTTGTACGCAAGGGTCAAATTCGCAGAGCGAAGCTTTATTATCTGCGCGACAGAGTGGGCAAGGCGGCAAAGGTTAAAGAGCTTATCGGCTGATTTTTCTACCGTCAAAATAATAAGGCGTAACGGGGAGGCGGTTTTCACTGTCCTCCCCTTTGTTTTTTAGGCTGACGAGAATAAAGTGAGGTTGTGCATATGGACGATTTTCATAACACGGAAAACGGGTTTGATATTAATAATGATATTTGCGATGAAACAGACGAAGAAACGGCTGAAAAGCCGCAAAATACCTCGCCCGCTTCGGAACTGTATGAATGGCTTGACGTTCTGTCTACCGCCATTATTACCGTTGTTATAATATTCAGCCTTCTTTTCAGGGTGGCGACAATAACGGGAGAGTCTATGACGAACACCCTACAGGATAAGGATAAGGTTATAATCACCAACCTTGCATACACCCCGAAAAGAAATGACATAGTGGTAATTTCCCGCAATATCAATAATTCGGTTGATGATGTAAAGGGCGGTCAGGTGCCGATTATCAAGCGCGTTATAGCAACCGCCGGTCAGACCGTGAATATTGATTTTGAACGCGGAGTGGTATCGGTTGACGGCGTGGAGCTTGATGAACCTTATACCAGAACCCCTACCAACAACCGTTATGACGTGCAGTTTCCGCTTTATGTTCCCGAGGGGTACATTTTTGTTTTGGGCGATAATCGCAACAATTCTATGGACAGCCGCGACAGCAGAATAGGCGAGGGCGGACTTGTAGACACCCGCTATGTGCTCGGTCACGCAGTACTTAGGGTCTTTCCGTTCAGCACCTTCGGGAGGCTTGACAACAAATGAGCGAAATGCAGAATATACAGTGGTTTCCGGGTCATATGGCGAAAACACGCCGTAAAATCAAGGAAATTCTCCCGCTTATCGACGCCGTTGCGGAGGTGGTTGACGCGAGAGTTCCCGTAAGCTCAAGAAATCCCGAGCTTCGCTCTATCATCGGCGCAAAACCGCTGATGATACTGCTTAATAAATGCGATATGGCGGACCCTGCGGCTACCGCGGACTGGATAGAATATTACAAATCAAAGGGCATTACAGCAATAGGCATTGAATGCAAAACCGGAAAAGGAATAAGCACCTTTAAAAACGCCGTTAAGACTCTTCTGGCGGATAAGCTTAAAGCTTATGCCGATAAGGGTATGGTTGGAAAACCGCTGAGGGTTATGGTTGTGGGTATTCCGAATGTCGGCAAATCAACCTTTATCAACCGCATTGCGGGCAATAACCGCGCCAAGGCGGAAAACCGCCCGGGAGTCACAAGGGGAAATCAGTGGTTTACGGTTGACAAACAGCTTGAACTGCTGGACACGCCCGGCGTGCTGTGGCCGAAATTTGAGGATAAAACAGTGGGCGAACGCCTTGCGCTTACAGGCGCTGTTAAGGATAATGTTATTGACAGGGAATTGCTTGCGGTAAGGCTTTGCGAGATACTGGCGGATGATTACGCCGACCGCCTTGACGCGCGGTATAAAATATCGGGCGATTATACTGGCGGTTACGACCTTTTGTGCGAGATAGGCAAAAAGCGCGGTATGATAATGCGCGGCGGCGAAATTGATACCGAGCGAACGGCTAATATGCTGCTTGAGGAGTTCCGGAACTGCAAAATTGGGAATATCACTCTTGAAAGGGCGAAGAAAAATGCCTGACTATTCATATGAAAAAGCCGCGGCGGAAAAGGGATTTAAGCTTGTTTGCGGAATTGACGAGGCAGGCAGGGGTCCGCTTGCGGGACCGGTGTGCGCCGCCGCCGTTATTTTAGCGCCCGACACCGTTATTGAAGGACTGGACGACTCAAAAAAGCTTACCGAAAGAAAAAGGGAATTGCTTTTTGAGGTTATTAAAGAAAAGGCGCTTGCGTACGGCATTGCCTACGGCACGGTTGAGGAAATTGAGGAGTATAATATTCTTAACGCAACGTTTCTTGCAATGGAACGTGCCGCAAAAGGACTTGAGATAAGCCCCGATTACGCACTGATAGACGGCAACCGCTTACCGCGCGGCATTAAAATTCCGTGCGAGTCGATAATAAAGGGCGACTCTAAGTCTATGTCTATCGCGGCGGCGTCGGTGCTTGCAAAGGTATCGCGTGACAGGCTTATGCTTCGGTACGACAGCGAATATCCCTGCTATAATTTTAAAAAGCACAAGGGCTACGGCACAAAGGAACATACCGAACTTATAAAACAGAACGGTCCGTGCGAAATTCACAGGCTGTCGTTTCTTAAAAATATACTATGAATATCGGGAAAACGGGCGAAATCGGCGAACAGCTTACAGCGGCGTATCTTCGGAAAAACGGCTGGACGGTAGTTAAAAGGAATTATCAGTGCCGTTTCGGTGAGATAGACATAATTGCCGAGAACGGCGAATATATAATTTTTACCGAGGTTAAAACAAGGCGAGAGGGAAGTATCGTTTCACCGGCCGAGGCGGTGGACAGCAAAAAACAGCGTAAAATTATTCTTACCGCCGAGGATTTTCTTTCAAAATACCAAACAAGCCTTCAGCCGCGCTTAGATGTTGCCGAGGTTACGGTTATAACGCGGAGCGACGGCAGTGACGGTTACAGGCTCAATTACATAAAAAATGCTTTCTGACAGGTGGCGGATATGAATTTTTTTGACCTTCACTGCGACACTGCATACGAATATTTTTTTAAAAACCTTGATTTTGGGAACCGTGTTACCGCAATAAACAGCGAAAGCGCGGTCTGCCTTGATAAGTGGACCCAGATTTTCGCCGTTTGGATCAGGGACGATATTGACGAACCGTACCGACTTTACCGCGCGGTGCTTGACGGGTTTAAATCGAAACTCGTTTCTTCGCCCGATAATTTAACGCCGCTTTTTGCGGTTGAGGGCGGAGCGGTTATAGGCAAGGATATCGACCTGCTCTGCACGCTTAAGGCGGACGGAATAAAATACCTGACGCTTACCTGGAACGGCGAAAATCTCATTGCGGGCGGGAGCCGCTCGGAAAAGGGACTTACCCGTTTCGGTAAGGAGGTTATAAGAAAGCTTAATGAACTTAAAATCTGCACCGACCTTTCGCATTTGAATGATAAAAGCTTTTTTTCGGCGCTTAGCTGTGCCGAGTATCCGATTGCTTCGCATTCAAACAGCCGCGCGGTGTGCGATGTTCCGCGCAATCTTACAGACGAGCAGTTAAAAGAAATTGCCGCTGCGGGCGGTATTGTCGGGCTGTGCTTTTATCCGCCTTTTCTGGGCGACAACGTAAGCGAGGGTTTGTTTAGAAACATTGCTCATATGCTGGATATAGGTCTTGAGGACAGTATCTGCATAGGCTCGGATTTTGACGGTGGGGAAATGAGCGACAGTCTTAAAGACCCGCAAAGCCTGCCCGACGCCGTAATGATGCTTGAAAACAGGGGCGTAAACAAAAATACGCTTGATAAAATTTTTTACGGAAACGCACAGAAATATTTTGACAAATTATCCTCTTTATAATAAAATAAAGGAAGTAAATCTTGGGAGCTGAAGCTATATGAATTATGTAAGTACAAGGGATAAATCGGTAAAGGTCACGGCAGCCGAGGCTATCGCGCGCGGAATTTCAGCCGAAGGCGGACTGTTTGTACCGGATACCTTTAAAACCTTTCAAAGGGATGATTTCGAGAATCTTAAAAAGCTTGACTACATAGGCAGGGCAAAATATGTTCTTAAAAGCTTTCTTAACGATTTTACGGATGAAGAGATCGATTACTGCGTAAAAGGCGCTTATTCCGGCAGCTTTGACGACGAAAAGCCCGCGCCTGTCGTAAAGGTCGGCGATATGAATGTTATGGAGCTGTGGCACGGACCCACCTGTGCCTTTAAGGACCTTGCGCTTCAGCTGTTGCCTTATCTGCTTACAACCTCGGCAAAGAAAACCGCACAGGGCAAAAAAACCGTAATTCTGGTTGCAACGTCGGGCGATACGGGCAAGGCGGCACTTGAAGGCTTTTGCGATGTTCCCGATACCGAAATTATTGTTTTTTACCCCTGCGACGGCGTAAGCCCCATGCAGAAGCTGCAAATGGATTCGCAAAAGGGAAGCAACGTTCACGTTTTTGCGATAAAGGGAAATTTCGACGACGCTCAGACCGGCGTTAAAAAAATATTTACCGACAGCGCCGTAAAGCAGAAGCTTGAAGATAACGGTATGCAGTTTTCCTCCGCAAATTCAATAAACTGGGGCAGACTGGCTCCGCAAATCGTTTATTATGTATCCGCTTACTGCGATATGATTAACCGCGGCGACGACCTGACGGACGGCTTTAACGTTGCGGTGCCGACCGGTAACTTCGGCAATATACTTGCTGCATACTATGCTAGGAAAATGGGCGTGCCGATAAATAAGCTTATCTGCGCCTCCAATTCAAACAATGTTTTAACCGACTTTATAAGAACCGGCGTTTATGACCGCAACCGTAAATTCTTCACAACGGTGTCGCCCTCAATGGATATTCTTATATCCAGCAATCTTGAAAGAATGTTGTTTGAACTTTCGGGCTGTGACGACAAAGCCGTTGCCGAAATGCAGGCACAGCTTGCAAAAACAGGCGTGTTCAGCGTATCCGATGAGATAAAGACCGAAATGTCCGAACTTTTCTGGGGCGGCTGCTGTGATGATAACGCCACGCTTGAAACAATAGGCGAAACCTTTAAAAAGCAAGGCTATTTGTGCGATACCCACACGGCTGTCGCGGTAAACGTTTATAATCAGTATAAAACCGCAACCGGTGATTTAAGACCCACAGTTATTGCCTCTACCGCGTCGCCCTATAAATTTGCCGACAGTGTTCTTGAATCAGTAAGCGATAAAAAGACAGACAACGAATTCGGCAATGTGCGTCTGCTTTCGGAAATTACCGATACGCAGATACCGAGTCCCATAAAAGCGCTTGAAAACGCCGTGGTAAGATTTAAGGACGTTGTATCAAAAGACGAAATGCCAAGCGCCGTTTACTCCGCGCTCGGAATTAACGGTTAATTAAGAGAGTGCCGACACATATGTCGGCACTCTCGGTCTGTCGATAAAGCGTTGCCTTTATAAGGCAGAGCCTTTCGGCATCTTCATTTTGGCAAGGGACTTAAAGCGCCTTGAATGTGTCACAGCAGGTGTCCTTGCAGGTGGACGCTTCGCCGTGTCCTACCTGAATCTTACCGGCGGCGCACATATCGTCCGCGGTGTGATGGATACAGTTTTTCACGTCGCACGCAACACACAGTTTTGTTTCACAATTGCAGTCTGACATATTAGGTCAAGTCCTTTCCGACCCTTTCTCTTTGAATTTCGGGTCTTTGTTATTATGTGCGCCGAAAACGGATTTAAACACGAAAACGGGGTGAATTTTTTATTGAGTATTTTTGCAATTTCCGACCTGCATTTATCATTCGGTACCGACAAGCCTATGAATATATTTAAAGGATGGGACAATCACACCGAGCGTTTAAAGGCCAACTGGTGCAGACTTGTAGGCAATGATGATACGGTTGTGCTTCCGGGCGACTTTTCCTGGAGCTTAAAGCTTGAAGAAACGGTAAAGGATTTTGAATTTTTAAATTCATTGCCCGGGAAAAAACTTCTCCTTAAGGGCAATCACGATCTTTGGTGGAGCACAACTAAAAAAATGCGCGAATTTTTAAGTGTAAATAATTTTGACACGGTCGATATTATTTACAACAGCTGTGCCGTGGCGGACGGCAGGGCAATAGCCGGAACGCGCGGCTGGTTTTATGACGACACCGCCGACGAAAAGATCGTTGCGCGTGAGGCGGGCAGGCTTGAAACTTCAATTACAGAAGCTGAAAAAACAGGATTGCCCGTGTGCGTATTTTTGCACTATCCGCCGGTGTATGCCGACGAGGTGTGCGAGGAGATTTTCGGCATTATAAAAAAACACGGTGTTAAAAGAGTTTACCACGGTCACATTCACGGAGCGGGGAGAAACAGAGCCGTTAAAGAATATGACGGTGTGGAATTTAAGCTTATATCGTGTGATTGCGTTGATTTTACACCTGTTTTGGTTGTTTAATATATAGATTTTGCCGAAAATAGAGAAGTATTTAAAAAAATGTGGAAATATCTTTTTCCATATGATATAATAGTTTGAACTATTGTAAAACGAATTTTGTCAGTTTTACTGCGGAGGTATAAAAATGAGTCTTAAAGAAACAAAAAAAATTGATACAAACAGGTATCAGCTGGAAATCACTGTTGACGGTGAGAAATTTCGCGAGGCTATTAAAGAAGCCTACAAAAAGAACGGTAAAAAGATAAACGTTCCCGGTTTCAGAAAGGGTAAAGCACCCCTTCATATAATCGAAACATATTACGGCACGGAGGTTTTCTTTGAGGACGCGCTCAATTTGCTTTACAATGATCTTGTTGAGGACGCAATAAAGGAATCCGGTCTTAAGGTTATTAACGATAAGATGGATTTTGATTTGGTTTCTATTTCTAAAGAAGACGGAGCCGATTTTAAGGTTTCCCTTACCACATACCCCGAAATTGAGATAGGTGAATATAAGGGCCTTAAAGCGGAAAAGACCGCCGTTAAGGTTGACGCTGCCGAGGTCAATGCCGAGATAAACGCAATGGCTGAGCGCAACGCGCGTATGGTATCGGTTGAGGATCGCGCGGCTAAGAACGGCGATACCGTTGTTATCGATTTTGAGGGCTTTACTGACGGTAAGGCTTTTGACGGCGGCAAGGCAGAGGGTCATTCCCTTGTTTTGGGTTCGGGTCAGTTCATTCCGGGCTTTGAGGATCAGATAGTCGGCAAGAACATAGGCGATGAGTTTGACGTTAACGTTAAATTCCCCGAAGATTACGGTGCTAAGGACCTTGCGGGCAAGGATGCCGTGTTTAAAGTTAAGCTTCACGAAATAAAAATTAAAGAGCTCCCCGCAGTTGACGATGAGTTTGCGAAAGATGTAAGCGAGTTTGATACCCTTAAGGAGTTAAAGGCAGACATTAAGAAGAAAGCTGCCGAGCGCAAGAAAAAGGCGGCTGACGAGGCTGTTGAGAACGAGCTTGTTCAGCAGATTGTCGACAGCATTAAGGGTGAAATACCCGAGGCTATGTTTGAAAACCGTCTTGAAGGCTGCATTGAGGAATTTGCTTACAGGCTGCAGTCGCAGGGTCTTAACCTTGAAACATACCTTAAGTATACAAATTCAAATATTGACGACTTTAAAAAGTCTTTCCGCCCGCAGGCAGAGTCGCAGGTCAAGTTCAGACTGGCGCTTGAAAAGATTGTTGAGCTTGAAAACATTAAGCCCGACGAAAAGGAAATTGCGGCTGAGTATGAAAGACTTGCAAAGGATTACGGCGTTGAGGCGGATAAGGTTAAGAACGCAATTCCCGAAGAGGAGCTTGTTAAAGATCTTGCAGTAGGCAAGGCTATTGATTTCATCAAGGAAAATGCTGTTATAACCGAAGTTGAGCCCAAAACCGAGGAAAAACCTGCCGCAAAAAAGACTGCGGCAAAGAAAACAACAAAAAAGGCTGCCGATAAAACCGAAGAATAATTGATTATTTTTTAATTGCGGCGTCAATAATTTAAGTATTGCACCCGATAGCGACAGAACAACCCGAACGCAGCGATTTTCGGGCGGTTTGCTCCTGTCGGGCGCAGTACGTGTTACAGCAATATTTACAACGGAGGTAATTTTGATGGATATGAGTTTAGTACCTTACGTAATTGAACAGACCGGTCGCGGAGAGCGTTCTTACGACATTTTTTCAAGGCTCCTTAATGACCGTATCATTATGCTTAACGACGAAGTAAACAATGCGTCCGCAAGCGTAATAATTGCCCAGATGCTTTATCTTGAGGGTCAGGACCCCGAAAAGGACATAAGCTTTTATATTAACAGCCCCGGCGGCGCTGTTACGGCAGGTATGGCAATTTACGATACAATGCAGTACATCAAGTGCGATGTAAGCACAATTTGTATGGGTATGGCGGCAAGTATGGGCGCGTTTTTGCTTGCGGCGGGCGCAAAGGGAAAACGCCTTGCACTTCCCAACAGCGAAATTATGATCCATCAGCCGCTGGGTCAGGCACAGGGTCAGGCAACCGATATTCTTATCCACGCACACCACATTGAGCAGATAAGAAGCAATATAAATAAGATATTGGCTGAAGAAACCGGAAAGCCGCTTGAGCAGATCAGAATTGATACCGAAAGGGATAACTTTATGACCGCCGCAGAGGCCGCGGAGTACGGTCTTATCGATAAGGTTATTACTAAAAGATAAGAGGTATTCTTAATGCCAAACGATAATAACAACGAAATACGCTGTTCGTTCTGCGGTAAAACGCAGGATGAGGTTACAAGACTTGTTGAGGGTCCGGGCGTATATATTTGCGACAGCTGCATAGAGTTCTGCAACGCATTGCTTGACGACGATGAATCTGGCGCCGCTCACAAAGCTAAAAAGCCGGATAAGGATTTTGTGCTTCCGAAACCTCAGGAAATTAAGGCTGAGCTTGATAAATACGTTATCGGGCAGGACGACGCAAAAAAGACCCTGTCGGTTGCGGTGTATAACCACTATAAACGTATTTACAAAAACAGCGACCCCGATGTTGAACTGAGTAAAAGCAATGTGCTAATGCTCGGTCCTACGGGTGTTGGTAAAACGCTGCTTGCTCAAACGCTTGCAAGAATACTTGACGTGCCGATTGCCATAACGGACGCTACGACCCTTACAGAGGCGGGATACGTCGGAGAGGATGTTGAAAATATCCTTTTAAGGCTTATTCAGGCTGCCGATTACGACATTGAAAAGGCAGAACGCGGCATTATTTATGTTGACGAGATAGATAAAATTGCGCGCAAATCCGAAAACGCTTCAATCACGCGCGATGTCAGCGGCGAGGGCGTTCAGCAGGCACTGCTTAAAATACTGGAAGGCACTGTCTCAAACGTTCCGCCGCAGGGCGGAAGAAAGCATCCGCAGCAGGAATTTATACAGATAGATACAACGAATATTCTGTTTATTTGCGCCGGTGCGTTTGACGGCATTGAAAAGGTTATTGAAAGACGCATAGGCGGCAGCAGCCTAGGTTTCGGGGCTGATGTTAAATCGCCTAAGTCTATGGAAGCGCAGGCGGTTGCGACAACAGCAACGCATCAGGACCTTGTTAAATACGGTATGATACCCGAACTTGTGGGAAGATTGCCGGTTATTACGGCGCTTAAGGGGATGGATAAACAGACCCTTGTAAGAATTATGACAGAGCCTAAAAACTCAATAGTAAAGCAATACAAAGCGCTGTTCGGAATGGATAATATAGATCTGGAGTTTGACGACGGAGCGCTTGAAAAAATTGCCGAGCTTACGGTTGAAAGAAAAACGGGAGCCAGAGGATTAAGGTCCATAATAGAGGGTATTTTGCAGCCCTTTATGTTTGAGGCGCCGTCCGATTCAACGGTGACGGGAATTAAAATTACCGCCGAAACGGTTGAAAACGGGAAAGCGGAGATCACACACAAAGCATAATATTTACCCTAGGCAAACGAGAATAATCCGAAGCCGCCCAAAACGGCGGATTTTCGGCGTATTTTCACTTGTCGTCTTTATAGTGTGACAGGACTCGAACCTGTCGCGCCTACGAAACAAAATTTTGCATAATACATTGCCTCAAAACTTGAAATAC
>CAKSFK010000017.1 GCA_934454655.1 uncultured Eubacteriales bacterium
CTGCATAGCAATACCACTCGCCGTAAGGCGAATATAACTGAAAAAAGCACTTGTAATTGCAAGTGCTTTTTTCATGGAGGCACCACCCAGAATCGAACTGGGGATGAGGGCTTTGCAGGCCCCTGCCTTACCGCTTGGCTATGGTGCCGTAACGTTTTTTAAAAATATAGGACGCTTAATATTTTTTAAGCGTCCTATGGAGCGGATTACGAGGCTCGAACTCGCTACCTCCACCTTGGCAAGGTGGCGCTCTACCAGATGAGCTAAATCCGCATATTTAACTGGTGCCTCCGGTCGGAATCGAACCAACGACACGAGGATTTTCAGTCCTCTGCTCTACCGACTGAGCTACAGAGGCAAATGGCGACCTGGATGGGGTTCGAACCCACGACCTCTAGCGTGACAGGCTAGCGTTCTAACCAACTGAACTACCAGGCCACAAATGGTGGGAACAACAGGGCTCGAACCTGTGACCCTCTGCTTGTAAGGCAGATGCTCTCCCAGCTGAGCTATGCTCCCATCCTGTGTACCGCCCGGTTCTGCTACGCACTCACCGGCGACAAGCAATATATTACCATACTACACTGACTTTGTCAAGTGTTTTTTTGAAAAAATTATTTTTTCTGTGTGCTGTTTTGCTTTAGTCATTATTTTTTAAAAAAGCTTTACGCCACAGGACAAATCTGTTCTTGTGTGATTAAACAGCTTGCGGTTATCCATAGCCCAAACCTTTCCGGAAAAATCTTCCGGTCCGGTTGCGGCAACAGCCTCGCGCATTTCATAAATTCTTGAGTCCATAAGGTCAAGTTCGCTTAAAATTTCAGCTTCAATGAACATCGGCCTTACCGCCGCGCCGTATTCGGGCTCGCCGTGGTGCGAAAGCACCATATGCTCAAGAAGCATTGCGGTTTTCTTATCCGTTCCGAGCTTCTCCGCATACTTATCAATAATCATTGCGCCCATTGCCAGATGCCCGAGCAAATTGCCTTCGTTTGAATAGCCTGTCGCAATGCCTGTTTCGGCAACGTTAAATTCCTTAAGCTTTGCAATATCATGCAAAACAGCGCCCGATATAAGCAAGTCGCGGTCAACAAACGGGTATATGCCGCAAACGCTGTACGCCAAGCGGACGATTGAAAGCGTGTGCATTAAAAGTCCGCCGCGAACCGCGTGGTGAAGCTTAAACGCTGCCGGCCAGTACAAAAGCGGCAAGCGGACATCGTTTAAAATTGCGGTTACAATTTTTTTAAGCTCCGCGTCTTTAAATTCGCCCACAATTTCGCAGAGTTCGTTATACATTTGTTCCCCGGTGTAATCCGCCGTTTTCACAAAATCCGAAACGTCAACTCCGTCCTCAGGGTTGACCGCCCTTATTCGCTCGATTTTCAGCTGATCCGAACCGTTATACTGAGAAATAAGCCCCCTGATCTTAATCAGCTGATTGACGGTATATTCACCGTGAACTTCCGGGCTGTAACGCCACAGCTTGGCGTTTATTTCTCCGTCCGAATCCGAAAGGGTCATATCAAGGTAATCATCGCCCTTAGAAGAGGTCTTTTTATCAAGGCTTTTAATAAGGCAAAACCCATCCACCAAGCCCTTATTATCAACAGGAGTAAAATTCATAATTTTCGATCCTCAGTTTTTAATAATGATGTTTTCCCTTGCCGGACCGTTGCTTACCATTTTTATTTCAAAGCCTATCTGCTTCTCAATAAATTCTATGTAGCCGCGGCAGTTTTCAGGCAGGTCGGCGTAATTCTTAATTCCGGTAATATCGCATTTCCATCCCGGCAGCGTTTCAAGCACGGGTTTCGCCTTTTCAAGCAGACCTGTAACGGGAAATTCCTTTGTTACCTTGCCGTCTATTTCATACCCTGTGCAGACTTTTATTTCATCAAGATACGAAAGCGCGTCAATTACCGTAAGCACCGCATGGGTCGTTCCCTGAACCTCGCAGCCGTAACGCGTTGCAACGCAATCAAACCAACCCATTCTGCGCGGTCTGCCGGTTGTTGCGCCGTACTCGCCGCCGTCGCCGCCGTGGTCACGCAGCTGTGCCGCTTCTTCGCCGAATATCTCGCTTACAAAAGCGCCTGCTCCCACTGCGGATGAATATGCCTTGATGACCGTGTATATTTCCTTTATTGCATACGGCGGAATACCTGCTCCTACCGCGCCGTAACCGGCAATTGTGTTTGAAGAGGTTACCATTGGGTATATGCCGTGATCCGTATCCTTCAAAGTGCCGAGCTGTCCTTCGAGAAGTACCGTTTTTCCCTCTCTATCGGCGTTATAAACCAGCTTACGTACATCACCCACAAACGGTTCGATACCCTTTTTCCATTCCATCATCTTATTAAAAATTTCAACCGCCGAAAGCTTATCCTTATGATAAAGATTTTCAATAAGAATATTTTTTACTTCAAGCACACGTTCAAGCTTTTCGCGCAAAGCCTTTTCGTCAAACAGTTCGCACACCTGGAAGCCTATCTTCGCATACTTATCGGAATAAAACGGAGCAATGCCCGATTTTGTTGAGCCGAAACTTGCCTTACCCAAGCGTTCCTCTTCGTATGTATCAAAAAGAATATGGTACGGCATCACCATCTGACAGCGCTCAGAGATCATAAGCTTGGGTGCGGGAACTCCCCTTTGAACAATACTGTTATACTCGCTGAGCAGTTTTTCCACATCAAGCGCAACACCGTTTCCGATGCAGTTTATAACGCCCTCGTTAAACACACCTGACGGCAGAGTGTGAAGCGCAAATTTGCCGTATTTGTTTTTTATTGTGTGACCGGCGTTAGCACCGCCCTGAAATCTTACGACAATATCCGCATTACCGGCAAGCATATCGGTAATTTTACCCTTGCCCTCGTCGCCCCAGTTTGCACCTACAACAGCTTTAACCATAATCAAGTACCCCGTTTTACAATAAAATACCGTAATCTGCACCGTTAACGCAGTTACAATTAATTATACACCCGATAAGCCTATAATTCAATATTTATTTTACGTATTTTCCCGATTATAAAAAATCTCCGCCTAAGGCTTAAGCCGACGGCAGAGATTTTACGCTATTTAAAATAAGAGGTCAAAACGTCAAGCTCATCTTTATCAGCTGCACCGAGAGCATCATATGACCCTCTCAAACGTTCCAGTTCTTCAAAGACAAACCGGCGGTCAACGGGCTTTGGAGTATCACCCAATAAGTTGCGATGGTTATTGCGAAAAATTTTTTCGCATACGTTTTTTTCAAGACCCAGAGGAATGTAATGATTACCCCACAAATCAAACGGTGCAGAACTGCAAAGCATATCCTTCACCAAGTGATATAACTCGCAATGATAATCAAAAACATTACCGTCGTTTACATCCGTACCAAAATATAGTCTATCAGCATATTTTCTGAAAAAATCCGCACTTTTTTCGGGGTTTGCGCTAAACGAAAGATACATTTCCTTTCCCGGTGTTAAATCGAAACAAACCGTGGGATGCCGTGAAAGAAAATCATCAGCTCTTTCCGGCTCGTCAGCCAAAAAGTAAAAATGTGCCAAAGTCAGGCGAAGATTCGGATGCTTCTGAAGAATTTGCTCAACATCGTCATACAAATCCTCGCGCGACAGAAATCCGGGACCGTCATAGCACCGACCGTGTTCTAATGCCCACTTATCAATCTTATTGCGATCCCAACTGGTTATCGGATCGGCAACATGCATAAGGATAGGTAAATTCAGTTCTTCCGCTCGACTGTACATTTCATCAAACATCGGATCGGACATACGCAATCCCAATCTTTTTTGTATATCCGGTTTTGATTCCAGTATTTTCAATCCGTCAAATCCCAGCTTGAGTCCGCGTTCCAATTGTGTAAGGTAATCGGCGTGTCCCGCTTCGTGCGTAAGTCCCATATAGGCAAAGCAATCAGGGGAAAGCTCCTGTTTTGCAGCCAAAACAAATAAATTTTGGGTCTGTGTTAATACCCCTGAGGACGGAATGGAAAGCAATGTGATTTTCTCAACATTATTACGGTGCATCAGTTTTTTAAAATACACGACAGCTTCTTCAAGCGGCATACCGTGCGACAAATGTAAATGGATATCTCTAATCATAATACAAGACCTCACATATCAGACAAGTTTTTTTGCCCGCAAAAAATCTATCAGGGCGTCCGCCATATGTATATGTTCCTCGGCAGAAGGATGCCAGCACGAGCCGCCGTGATATTCACCGCCGAGATCAATAAGATAATAACCGTTTTTCTCGCCGCCGAGTTCTTCGATGCATAGGGTTGCCGCCTCCTTGTGTGCATAGGATATCCCGCCGTTAAGCCATGCGATGCGTGCTTCGGGCTGGTATTCTTTTATTGTTTTAATGAGCTTTTTTCCGTTTTCGGCAAAATCCTCCGCCGTAAAGTGACTTGTACCCTGACGAAGAGAGTTATAATCGTTACAGCCAAGATAAATACAAATAATATTTGCTTTTTTGCGGCATTTATAAAGGTTTGTCAATCCGCGAAAACAGTTCTCGTATTTGTAGGAATCAACCCAGCAGGATTTTTCATCGCTGAGTCCGCACGAATCATATTTAAGTCCCCAGCCGCTTGAGCAAACCATGCGCCAATCGGCTTTAAGCGCTTTGGCAGTTAAAAAAGCATAGCTGTCAGTACCGTTTTCGTTATGTATTTTCCCGCTGGCACCGGCACAGGTTACCGAATCGCCGATAAATTCTATTAATGTATCCGCCGGCTTTAATTCCATAAGCTCGCCGTCGAGCGAAAATGACGTAAGTGCCGCGCTTCCGTAATCACGTTCCAACTGACGCACAAACCATATCTCGTGTTCCGCGGCATCGCCGTCTATATGAAAATTTACCGTTATACTTTGCCCGTCTTTAACATCTTCAACCTTTATTTCACGGTATGCACCGTCAACAAAAACAGAATAATACTGTGTCTTAATTGTTTTATCAGTTTGCTTGTCGCAGGTTATTTCACAGCGCAAATTGAATGTCACATCTCCGGAACACAGCGCTTTTATTTTAACAGCCGAATCTGTCCAGTCAAAGCTGATGCCGTCCGGCAGATCCTCATAACGTCCCATAATCTGAATTTTCTGTTTGACAGCATCATCAGTAAGTGAATACATTTTCCGCATAAATACAAATCACCTCATTTCAAAATTAAAAATAATCGCTGCCCATTGCCGGATACATTCCGGTTCCGTACCATTTAAACTTGTCGCCGAGCAGCTGCCTTAAAATAAAATCGTCACCGCCCGACGGGAATTTCACAATACGGTAGACCTCGGCATACTCGGGCTCCCCCGGCAGACTCATACCCCTGTATAATGCCTGCATCTTTTTTTCTTTTATAAGGTGCTCGCCCTTTGCGGTGTCGGTATCGAATTTGCCCAGTCCCTCGTTGACCCTGTCCATCACAGAGGTTATGTCCACACCGAAATGAGGTGCAAAATAGTCGGTACACTGGCTGATTCCTGCCTCAAAGGCATATATTTCGTGAATGTACGCGCCGTGAACATAGGCAATGCAAAGCGCCTTGTATGACGCCTCTGCCACCATGCGGTGTTCCGCGTGGTTATCCTTAGGCCAATGAATAAAGACTATATTCGGCTTAAAATCCAGTATTATTTTTTCAAGCTCGGTGATAATTTCATAATTCGGTTCGAATATCTGAGTGTCCCTCGGCCCTATTACAATTTTTTTCGCACCGAGCGGTTTTGACGCCTCAAACGCACATTCCTTCCACTTTTCGGCAGTGGTTTTATCAACCTTTTTATTGTGAATAATGCACGCCGGGTTTACAAATAAAACTTCGTTGCCCATATCGGCGAGCAGCGTCGATACACCGCCGACGTCATATTCACACTCATCGTCATGAGCACCGATTGCAAGAATTTTATACATAACCGTTTCCTTTCCGCTTAGATACAAAAATATCCGCCGTATTACTGTCTGCCGTTTTTGTCCCTGTTTATTATATAGTCGGCAGTAAACGAGCTTATCCAGCTGAAATCGCGAACTGCCTGATAGCGCACCTCGGGCATATACGGCTGCAAGGCAATATCCTTCCTTGAAAGTCTTTTGGGGCTTACCTCATCGGTGCTGTCATAGAACTCATAGAGGACGCCGTCGCTTAAGAACCACTTTTTCGCAATTTCAACCGTTTTATCCATAAGTTCGCGTGCCTCATCCTCAAAGCCGTAGCGTTTAAGCCCCAAATAGGTAAGATAATTAAAGTTGGTCCATACAGTACCTCTGAACATATCCTTTGTGGGATAGGTTTTATCGTCTGCCGATACCGTGGGTATGGGAAACGCCGTGCCGAACTCGCGCGGATTTTTAAGATGCTCAACCATATGCTTTGCCTGTTCGTCACTGCAAACGCCCGCAAACAGCAGTATAAACGACGCCGCGGATTTTACCTTGTGGAACTTGCCGTCGGACACGCGCCTGTCATAATAAAAGTTGTCCTCGCTGTCCCACAACAGTTCGTTTGTTTTTTTCTTTATTGCCTCAAAGCGTTCGTGCCACAGCTTTTGTTCTTTTTCTTTACCGATTATTCCGGAAATTTCGGAAAGGCAGTTCATATCGTTTGCAAGGAATCCCGCAAAGTCCACACAGTCCATTTCCTCAGCCTCATCAAAACGCGGGGTATTATCCATTCCCGATTCGCCGCAGCGGCACAGCGGGTCGTCGTCAACCTGCCATTCGGGCAGACCGTTGCCGTTAATATCGCGGTTATCTATATCCCACTGCAAATATTTACAGAGGGGCTCAAAAACCTCCTCAAGAAACTTTTTGTCGCCGCAGGATTTATAGACCTCCAGCGCAGCCCAACTGAGTGTGGGCGGCTGCGTCACGGAGGATTGCCACGTCGGCATTACCATATGCGGCAGAAATCCGTTCTTATGCTCAAACTGAAGCATAGCCTTTATGCTCTGCTTGGCAAGGTCGGTACTTATGTGCTTCATACCCACGGTATGATATGCCGTATCCCACAGCCACATCGCCTTGTGCGGAAAGCGGTCGGGGGTAGTCCACAAATAGCTTATCTGCTGTTCGGGGGTGTAAACCATAGAACGCATTATTGAAAAGCACTTATAATAAAGCATTTCCTCAGACGCGTCCTTAAAATCCGGGTGCGGAAGTTCGGTAAAAAATTTAAGCCTTTTTGCCTTTATCTCCTCAATTTCAGCACTAAAGCCTGTGTTAATAAGCTCCTCCGCATTTTCGCCGAAGCAAAGCACGCTTGTTGTTACGCCGTTTTCGGTTCGCGAAGATAATACAAATTTGTTTTTTTCGCCTGTGTAAACGGTAACGTTATCCCTTGTTTGCTTGTTTACGTCATCAATGTAAACAAGCTTCGCCGTAACATTTTTGCCGCGCACGGCAATAATATTCTGCGAAACAAACAATATATCCAGCCCGTGCCTGCTGCCGTCCTTATAAAGTGCCGATGCGCTTATTGTATCGGACAGAACCGCGTCGTAAAACAAATTCACAAGACCCTCAATATCAATATGCAAAAAAGCATTATCGCCGTTTCTGAATTTAATGTTCAAGCCGTCCTCGCCGAGAGTTCCGACAAGACTTTCGTTAAAATGACATTCTCCCTCAAGACCCGAGTACGCGAAAATTGCGCCGTGTCCCCAAATATTCGGCAGGTTAAGTTTATTCATAAAAATCACCGCATTTTTATCCGTCAGATATTATAGTCCTTTAAATATTTCTTTGTGTTGCCTATCATTTCATCAAACAGTTTCTTAGCGTCGCACAGCGAAAGTGTCTGAACATGAGGGTCGTTCACAAACGCCTCAAACGCAAGCTTAAGGTCACGTTTCAGTCCCGCTTCAACCACAAGATTCTGCACTGCCGCAATCGGAGCGATAAGACCGTAGATATTATCGGGAACAGGACCTGACATAACAGGGCGGGCGCTGTCCGACGTAAGGGCGGCGTTTGTTTCAACAACCGTACCCAGAGGAAGATTGGGTATCTGACCGATGTTAGGCTGATTAATATTCGTTATGAAGTCGCCCATACCGAGTATTGCCGCCATTTGTATTACGCCCTCTTCGCCTGTATTGCCGAGTTCAAACGGTACCTTTCCGTTTCTTAAGTCCTCACTCTTTTTAAGGCGGGTTTTTAATTCGTCAACCCTGTAATCAACAGATGTAAGCGCAAATCCCCACGATTTAACCGTATCAGGATCCTTTGTATACCAGCTGCCCGGACAAAATTCAGACAGATGCCTGTCGCCTGCCGCCGCAATATATCCGTACCTTAAGAACAGGTCAAACTTAACGGCGTCCGTGCTGTGAAACACGCTGTTCATCCAGTTGGAGTCGCCGCTGTCCTTTGCGGGTTCTTTAATGTGTTTCTCGGCATACTCACGGTATATCGGCATTAAATCCGTATTTTTGTAGGAAGCCTCGGTAAGCCATGTAAAATGGTTAACACCCACAATATTTACGCGTATGTCATCGCGCTTAACATCGGTTTCGCCCATAATCTCCTCAACGGCTCTCGCAAGCAACTTTTGAGTGCCGAAAACCTCGTGGCAGCAGCCGAAAGCTTTAATTTCGGGGAAGACCTTATAAAGCGTGTTAACGCACACAGCCATGGGATTAGTGTAGTTGATAACCCACGCGTCGGGGCAGTACTCCTTTATCGCGCGCCCGATTACCTCGTACATAGGAATTGTGCGGAGCGCTCTTATCACGCCGCCCGGTCCTATGGTATCGCCGACAGGCTGATAAATTCCGTATTTTTCGGGTGCGTGAACATCCGACCTCATTTCCTCAAATGTTCCGGGGAGTATTGAAATAACTACAAAGTCCGCACCCTTCAGCGCGTCGCCGATATATTTTTCAGCCTTGTACGTCCAGTTTGTCGCGTCGGGGTGCTGTTTTATTACCGAGTTGCCTATAATTTCATTATCTAAAGCCGCCTCGTAATCTATATCGTACAGCGCAACCTCGCCGTGCAGTTTTTTGCTCTTTGCAAGGTCTTGCATAAGAACCCACGCCCAACCGCGTGATCCGCCGCCTATGTAAGCAATTTTTATCTTTTTACCGTTCATGCTAAAACCGCTCCTTTTAATTTTTGTAATTTAATTTTAGCACAATATTTTCTTGACTTCCTTTAAATATTTATGATATCATAAGAAAAACAGGAAATTTTTTTGATAAATTTCTGTCGGAGGGATTTTATGGAGTTAAAGGTCAGCACCGGGGAAAGCTTTTTAAGCCGCAGTTGTGCGTCCTCCGACGGAGTTTCCAAGGCTCATTGCCACGACTGTTATGAAATATACTATATGATCGAGGGTAACAGGCGGTATTTTATAAACGAAAAAATTTTTGATGTCAGAACGGGAGATGTTATAGTAATTCCCGAACAGACGATTCACAAGGTTACCAAATGCCCGAACCGAAAATCGGGCGAGATGCACAGTCGCTATGTGATTTATCCGACGTTCGAAATGATTCCTAATGTTTTCAAGCATTTCATAAAGCATTATCATTACAGACCCTCCCCGCGGGACAGTCGTAAAATCAAGGAAAGCTTTGAGGAAATCGAAGCAGAGGTAAACAGCCCAAGGCCATTTTCGCCGCAGCTTATTAAAGCGAGCCTTATAAGAATTTTAGGAGTTCTTGCCGACAATCCCGATAAAACGGCTCGTACGGGCGAGGTTTCGCACCACGACCTTCTTATGGAGGAGGTCTGTCATTATATTATGAATCATTTTAACGAACCTCTCACCCTGGATGAACTGTCGCGGAAATACAGATTTAATAAATCATACTTTTCGGTGCTTTTCAAGGAGTCAACGGGATTTAATTTTCTTGAATATCTTACGAATTTGCGAATCGTTCACGCCGCGAATTTACTTAAGGAAACAAATCTCCCGATAACGGAAATCAGCGATCAGTGCGGCTATAACGACAGCAATTACTTTGCCGCCGTGTTTAAAAAGATTTTTTGCGTAACCCCGATTAAATACAGAAAACATTTCAGAGAAAAAACATAAAAGCGGCGGAAGCAACTAATCGCTTCCGCCGCTTTTTATCTGCACTTTTTACATACGCCGTAAAGAACACTGCCCGAGCAGTTAAGCTGAAATCCGTGTTCCTCATACAGATGGTGTTTAATTTCATCCATAAAATCACATTCAAGGTGCTGGACCCTGCCGCACTTTACACATTTTATGTGAATATGCTCATCACATTTGTTATCGGTTCCGGCAATCTGAAAAACAGATTTAAGTCCCCCGTCCCCGTTGTATTTTACAATGCGCTTTTCTTTAACCAGTTTGTTTATGTTGCGGTAGACCGTTGCAAGATTCACCGAAGTATTCTGCGCCTTTAAATAGCCGAAAACCTCATCGGCACCGAACGCCCTGTCGCGGTTAGCGCAGAAAAATTCCAATATCATTTTTCCGGTTTTTGTGTTGTAGCTTCTGTTTTTATTCATAGTTCCCGCTCCGCTTCATCTTCGTCACAGCGCGGCTGCCTTATATCTCTTATAAGCGTATATATGATGTAGGCGCAGGCAAAAATCAAAAGGACAACCGCGGCAAGTATAACGGTGCCGTAGTTCTTTTGGGGCTTTTTCGGTGCTTCGGTAAAATCTTCGGATTTAAGGGTTTCAAAAACTTCCTTTGCATACCCTGCGTCAACCCCTGCCGAGGTTGTGAACGAAAGCACATATTCCTTTTTTCCTGCCACCGTTATGTACTGTATAACCGTGTATTCTCCGCCGCTGTCACTTGAAGAAAGCTCGGTTTTAACAAACTTCTGCGCGCCTGTGTAAACAATCTCCCCGCGCACATTCTCAATGCCTGTAATATCAGGCAGCAATGCCGCAATACTGTCGTCCGTCAGATTTGAAAGGTTGACCGCTCCCACAGAGAAATCCGTTTGCAGAACGCTTAGGCGTATCTGGCGTTTATTTTCGCCGTCCACCGCGTAATATACAATTGAATTTTCGCTGCAGTAATCCTTAAGCTCCGCCTCGGTCACACCCGTAATATCCGCCGCCTGCCGCGCGTTTCCGCCCGGTGTGTAAACGGTAAAATCCTTCCCCGCGTTAAGGGTTATTTCCTCTGCCGCCGCGGGAAGCGCAAACAACAGAGCCGCCAGCACCGTGCAGAATATTCTTTTCAGCACAGTTATTCCTCCGTAATACCGTTTTGCCGTTTTGCGGCAGTAAGTGTGTTTTTCATAAGCATTGCAATCGTCATAGGTCCGACTCCTCCGGGAACAGGCGTTATTGCCCCCGCCTTTTGCTTTACGTTTTCAAAGTCAACATCTCCGCAAAGCTTCCCGTTTTCACGGTTCATTCCGACGTCTATTACAACCGCGCCCCCTTTAACCATATCCTCGGTTACAAAATGCGCTTTGCCCACAGCCGCGACCAGAATGTCCGCCTGTTTGCATATTTCCTTTAAATTCCGTGTTTTCGAGTGGCACACCGTAACCGTTCCGTCCTCATGGAGCAACAGCATTGCCATGGGTTTGCCCACAATGTTTGATCTGCCTATTACAACGCAGTTTTTACCGCGCACATCAATATTTTCATACCTTAACATTTCCATTATTCCCGCGGGGGTGCAGGGCAAAAAGTCATAATCGCCTATCATTATTTTTCCGACGTTCTGAGGGTGAAATGCGTCAACATCCTTTTCGGGCGAAATTGAATTGATAATAAGTTTTTCGTTAAGGTGAGGCGGCAGCGGCAGCTGGCAGAGAATACCGTTTATCTCTTTCTTGTGATTCAGGGTATTAATAAGGCTTAAAAGCTCACGTTCCGAAACATTCCCCGGCAGAGCGTATTCTTCCGATACAATACCCAGCGCCTCGCACGCCTTTTTCTTGTTTGCGACATATATTCGGGAAGCCGGGTCATCACCCGCAATTATCACCGCAAGACCTGCCGTAATCCCCTTTTCCTTAAGGGCGGCAACCTCGGCTTTTATGTTTTCCTTTACCGCTGCCGAAATGGCTTTTCCGTCAATTATCCTGCTCATTTTCGCCCTCGTTTTCCCGATCTTCGGTCACTGCTTCCGCGTCATCCGTGTTTTCGGCAAAAATACCGCCGTAGCTTTCCTCGCCGGCTTTTTCCTTAAGCCTTACGCGCATTACCGCAAGCGCCGCAAACGCCGCCGCGCAAATAAGAAACGAAAGCAGGCAGGAAACACGCAGTTTACCGATCATCAGGCTGTCGGTTCTCAGAAGTTCTATAAACCCTCTTCCGAAACCGTACCAAACG
The DNA here is from genome assembly GCA_934454655.1 of uncultured Eubacteriales bacterium. Classification (GTDB taxonomy): domain Bacteria; phylum Bacillota; class Clostridia; order Oscillospirales; family Acutalibacteraceae; genus UBA737. The sequence continues at coordinate 12,295 of CAKSFK010000017.1, forward strand.
CAGTACATAAGTGATATTTCACCGCTGAAACGTCGCTTTTTACTGAAATAGTTAAGCACAAAAAATCCCGCTATGCACCAAACCGATTCATACAAAAAGCATGGATGAACCAAGCCCTCACCCATTTCGGATATTGTTTTTGTGCTTTCCATACCCCACCAGCTGCTGCCGGTAAAGCTTCCGTATGCCTCTTGATTTATAAAGTTGCCCCAACGTCCTATGCCCTGACCTATCAGAAACCCCGCGGCGGCAACATCAAACATATCAAGTATCTTCACCTTGCGTATCCGGCACATTAAGGCACCGGACGCAAAAGCGCCTATAACGCCGCCGTATATTGCAAGACCCGCAAAGCCCGACGACGTGCCGAAACCGAAGAAATCCCCTATTCCGTTTAGCTTTTCACCGTCAAATATAACATAATACGCACGTGCGGAAAGTATTGAAACGGGTGTCGCAACCAGTATTATATCAAGCATTTTGTCTGCGTTAAGGTTATAACGCGCGGCGTTTTTAAGCCCGTAAACCAGCGCCAGCAGGAAACCTGTTGCAATTATTATGCCGTACCAGTAAATATCCCAGTGCCCCGATCCCAGCGGTATCGAAAACGCAATAGGCGAAAGCTTTAAATGTATTCCGAAAATTGTAACGTCATAGCTCATAGATATTCCCCCGTCAATTAGGTTCGATTACCGAAAGTACGGATTTTTCGTTGTCAAGAAGCATCAGCCTTTTGTAAACATCATCGGGCGTTACGCTTCTTAATATTTTTATATCGTCAAACAAACCGCTGTCCTGCATTGCGGCACTCACAAGCTGCATTGCAATGCTTTCGGTGCTGTTAAAGCTTCTTACGGCATCGCCGTACATTCCGCAGCGCACCGCGGAGAACAGCTTTTTATCTATGCCGTCCCTTTTAAGACGCTCAACCTCCGCCTTAATTTCAGCCGCGACACGTTTCGGATCGTCCGATTCGCCCTCAAATATCGCCGCGGAGTAACCGTGTCCCGTAAAATATTCCGTACCGAACTCATCGTTTATAAGCCCCTCGTTAACAAGCTTTTTGTAAAGCGGAGAAGCGTCGCCCGCCAGTATTTCAAGCAGTAACGCGGAACATATTTTTTCTTTCGGCGTGCGCTCGGGTGACGCAACCGTTTCCTTATATCCAAAACAGAACATCGGTTGTGCAACGGCAAGCTTTTGTTCTGTAAACGGCTTTATAATTTCATCGGGTTCATCAAAATCCGTGCGTTCGATCTCTATGGGTTCTTTTTCCTTTATCCCGTCCTTTATCTGTGCCAAAACCTTTTCGGTATCCACATTGCCCGCAATGCAGATAAACATATTGGACGGATTGTAAAAGGTGTTGTAGCACTTATAAAGCAGCTTATCGTCTATTTGTGCAATGGACTCAACCGTTCCCGCAATGTCAATTTTAACCGGGTGATTTTTATACATTGCCTCAAGCATATTAAACATAACGCGCCATGCGGGGCTGTCGTCATACATACGTATTTCCTGCCCTATGATCCCCTGCTCCTTCTGCACGGTTTCAGCCGTAAAATACGGCGACTGAACAAAATCCAGCAATATTTTAAGATTTTCATAAAATCCCGAAGAACAGGAAAACAGGTAGCACGTGCGGTCAAACGAGGTAAACGCGTTTGCCGACGCGCCCGTTTGAGCATATTTTGTGAACGCGTCACCGTCCTCGCTCTCAAAGAGCTTATGCTCTAAAAAATGCGCGATACCCTCGGGCACGCATATCTTTTCACCGTTTACCGAAAAGCAGGTGTCTATCGACCCGTATTTTGTGCCGAAAATTGCATAAGCCGATTTATACTGCGACTTTTCCAAAACATATATTTTAAGCCCCGACGGATGAACAGCCTTAACATAAGACTCCCCGAGCGTACTTTCAAAAACCTCTCTTCGCATTACCGTTCCTCCCTCGGCAAAAGTTTGTAAACTGTGTTAAGCTTAATGCCTTCAGCGGCGCTTATTACGCTTTCACGCGTCACAGACGAAAGCTTTTCAGCCATTTCGGACGGCGAAAGCGCGCCCGCGCCTATTTTAAGCGAATACCACGTATCAAGCGTTTCCTGACTGTCGTTGTAGGTCATAAGGGAATCCTTAAGACTTTTAACAGAGGAATTAAATTCAAAATCCGTGAATTCGCCCTTTTTAACCGCGCTCAACTGAGCCAGTATTTCCCTTTTGGCCCTGTCGGCATTTTCAGCCTCAACGCCCGACTCAACCGTTACAAGTCCCTTACGCCTCACGGACGACGCCGAGCAGTAATAGCAAAGGCTCATTTTTTCGCGGACATTTGCAAACAACCTCGAATACGGTCCGCCGCCGAATATATCGGTTGCCACCATAAGAGGGAGAGTTTCACTGTCGCTGCCGCGCATTTCGGACGAAAAGCCCAAGCAAAGCTTGCCCTGCTGTACGGGGAGTCTTTCCGTAACATTAAGGGGCATATCCCTTTCGGTTGTCGGTTCATCCGTGCCGCAATCGGTAACACATCCGCGGTTTACGGCGCTGAGTCTGTTGGAAATTTCATCAAACAGCTTACCGGGCAGTGCGGGGGAAATTACTATAACCTTTATATAAGCGGTTTTAAGCATATTTTCCCACGCCTTATACAGTTCACCGCCCGTAACCGCGGCAACGTCGTCCGCCGTTCCGCATTTCGGTATTCCGTATGCCGTGCCTTTATACATTTCCTCGATAAGCCTGTTTTTTGCGTATATTCTTTTTTCGCTTATTTCTCCGTTGATGTGCTCTATTGCCTTCCGTTTTTCCCTTGCAAGGTCATCGCCGCAGAATGCGCCGTTTTCCGACTTGGGGTTGAAAATAAGGCTTAAAAGCATTTCTACCGCCATTTTAAGCAGCGATTCGCTCTCAAACGTAAAACGGTCGTTTATAACCGAAATACGCATTTTTAAAAGCTGAAAATCCCCGAGCTTTTCAGCTGATGCGTCAAGCTGAGCGCCGTAAAGCTTTGCAAGCTTGTAATTAAGCGCGGAAAAATCGGGATAATCGGCGCCGCAGGTGCTTAAAATAAACGGCAGCAGCGCGTTTGCCGCGGCAGTTTCCCGCCTTAGGGGAAGATAAAAATTAAATGAAACCGAGGTTGTATTAAAGCCTTCGCTTTTAAGAAACAATCCCTCGGCACCGTTTGATAAGCTGTAATATTTAGCAGACATTCCGTACCTCCGAAATGATTTTAATGCCGACGCGGCATTTAAGCCCCTCACCGCGCCCGACATATGCTTTAAGTATACCATATTATTATAGCTTTTACAAGTGCGGCAAGGAATTATTCGGTATTTTTGCAAAAGTATTTTTAAAAATAACAAACGAGCAAACGAGAGAAAAAAAGAGAAAACGCGAGAAAACGTGAGATTTGTTTGTTTAAATTAAAAATTTGAAAAATTTGTGTTGACAACACAACCCCGTTGTGGTATTATATTTTAGCTGTTTAATGAAATTGAAAAAATTTTGGAGGTTTTGAATTATGTCAACATTTATGGCAAAGCCTGCTGAAATTCAGCGTAAGTGGTATATAATCGACGCTGCCGACAGGCCGCTCGGCCGCACGGCTACAAAGGTTGCGGATATTCTCCGCGGCAAGCTTAAACCGGAGTTTACTCCCCATGTCGATTGCGGTGACCACGTTGTTGTTATTAACGCTGAAAAGGCAGTTTTAACAGGCAAAAAGCTTGAGAAGAAGTTTTACCGCCGTCACACCGGATACATCGGAGGACTTAAAGAGGTTAAGTATTCTTCTCTTATGAAAACTCGCCCCGAGCTTGCTGTGGAGCTTGCCGTTAAGGGTATGGTTCCCGACACAACGATCGGTCGCAAGGCACTTACAAGGCTTCACGTTTACAGCGGCAACGAATATGCTCAGACCGCACAGAAGCCCGAAAAGCTTGAATTTTAAAAGGGGGAACAGAAATTATGTTTGAAGCAAAGTCCTATTTCTACGGAACAGGCAGAAGAAAAAGCTCTGTTGCCCGTGTTCGTCTTTACGCAGGTACAGGTAAAATTACCGTTAACGACAGAGATATAGATGATTATTTCGGCCTCGAAACCTTAAAGCTTATAGTTCGTCAGCCCTTGGCTCTTACCGGCACTGCCGATAAGTATGACGTTGTTTGCCGCGTTGCGGGCGGCGGCGTTACCGGTCAGGCAGGCGCTATTCGCCACGGCATCTCACGCGCTCTCTTACAGTCCGATGCGGAGCTTCGTCCCGAGCTTAAGAAAGCCGGCTTCCTCACACGCGATCCGCGTATGAAGGAAAGGAAGAAATACGGTCTTAAAGGCGCTCGCCGCGCACCGCAGTTCTCAAAGAGATAATTGCACGTTTCAAAAAAAGCTTGTCAGCGTATGCGACAAGCTTTTTTTATTGCGGTAACAGGTTTGCTTTTTCTCCAAATCAAAAGCCGATCGGGCAGTCGGTTATAACCGACTGCCCGATTTTATTATATCTTCTCAACCTTAATTAAATTCGTATTGCCGGATTTGCCGTTCGTAACCCCGCCCGTGATTACAATTCTGTCGCCATCTTTAAGCCCCAGAACTTCTTTCGTTATCTTCTGTGCGTTGTAGAACAGCACCTCGGTTGAGGGGTAATTCTCACACATATGCGGAATAACACCCCACGAAAGCGCAAGCTTGCGCCACGTTTTCTCGCTGGTTGTAAGCCCCACAATGTCCACGTGCGGGCGGAAACGCGACACCATTCGGGCTGTCATTCCCGAAAGGCTGCACACCGTTATCGCCTTTGCATTTATATCAATCGCCATACCGCAGGTGGCGTGAGAAATGGCGTCAACCGTATTTTTAATTTTAAATTCGGAAAAAAGAAATCTTTTTTCGTAATGAATATTTTTTTCCGTGTTCTCGGCGATTGTCGCCATTGCCTTTACAGCCTCAACCGGATATTTTCCCGCCGCCGTTTCGCCCGACAGCATAATTGCGCTTGTACCGTCGTAAACGGCGTTTGCAACATCCGAAATTTCGGCGCGCGTCGGTCTTGCGTTGTGAATCATAGACTCAAGCATTTCCGTTGCGGTTATAACACGCTTGCCCAGCATTCTGCACTTTGTTATTATGTGCTTTTGGATTGCCGGCAGTTCCTCATAAGGTATCTCAACACCCATATCGCCGCGCGCAACCATAATTCCGTCGCACTCTTCGCTTATATCCTCAATATTGTCAACACCCGAGCGGTTCTCAATCTTAGCGATAAGGTCAATACCGCACGCGCCTATTTCCTTTAAATAATTTTTAACATCAAGCATATCCTGCTTGCAGGACACAAACGAGCAGGCAATAAAATCGATATCGTGTTCAATCCCGAACTTAATGTCGCTCTTATCCTGATCGCTTAAATACTTCTGCTTAAGCGTTTTGCCGGGAAAGCTCATACTCTTGCGGTCGGACAGCTCACCGCCGACGGTTACGGTGCAGTTAACGTCGGTATCGGTTGTGCTTACCACCTTAAACTCCATAAGCCCGTTGTTAAGCAGTATTCTGTCACCCTTTTCAAGGTCGTGCGGAAGATCTTTATAATTAACCGAAACACGGTGTTCATCCCCCTCGACCTCGTCGGATGTAAACGTGAAACCGTCGCCCTCCTTTAACAGAACGCTTCCGTTTTTAAAGGTTTTTATTCTGTACTCCGGTCCCTTGGTATCCAGCATAATCGCAATCGGCAGTCCCAAAGACTCACGCACGTTCTTTACAAGATTTATGCGCTTTTCGTGATCCTCATACGTGCTGTGCGAAAAATTAAGCCGTGCAACATTCATACCCGCTCTGCACATTTCGGTGAGCGTTTTCTCATCCGAACAGGCAGGTCCCAGCGTACATACAATTTTTGTTTTTCTCATAGTTCATCACCTGTAATCGTCTTAAACCTCTCGGCAATAAGCTTTTCGTTGTCACGCATTGCCTCAAGGGTCATTTCAAGCAGTTTATCAAGTTCCCAACCGAGTTGCTCCGCACCCCTTGATATTATTTCCCTCGAACAGCCCGCGGCAAACCGTTTGTCCTTAAATTTCTTTTTAAGGCTTTTAAGTTCCATATCGCAAACGCTCCTCGACGGGCGCATAAGCGCCGCCGCGCCTATCAGTCCCGTAAGCTCGTCCGCGGCAAAAAGAACCTTTTCCATTTCGTGCGTCGGTTCAATATCCACGGTTATACCGTACCCGTGCGAACATACCGCGTGGATAAGTTCGTCATCGGCGCCCGCGGCCCTTAACAGTTCGGGGGCTTTAATGCAGTGTTCATTGGGGAAAAGCTCAAAATCAATATCGTGCAGCAGCCCCGCAATGCCCCACTCGGCAGCTTCTTTCTCGTATCCCAGCTTTTTGGCATACCATTCCATAACGCACTGAACCGTCACGGCGTGCTGAATATGGAACTTATCTTTATTATACTTGCAAAGTAATTCTTCAGCGGTTTTTTCATTTAAACCGGTATTCATTTTCAAATTCTCCCCCATTTTAATTATTATAGTTATTTTAGCACATATTATTCGTTTTTTCAATAACAAAAGGCTTGAAAAACTTATGTTTTTCAAGCCTTTTGTTACTAATTTCCGCCTAGTAATCCGAACCCGTTTTTTGAGCGTGGATTTTTATGCAGAGGATGCGATAAGGCTTTTGCCTTATAAAGACGACAAGTTAAAATACTCCGAAAATACACCGTTTTGGGCGGTTTCGGTTTATTCCCGCCTGCCTATGCAATCCGCAACGTAAATTCCCATAGCGCCCGACTGCGAAAGTCCGCGGCATATGCCGCTGCCGTCGCCTATAATATACACCCCGTCGATAAGTTCAAACTTATCGTTCATAAATTCGGGACGAATTGAATAGTATTTGCTTTCGCACCCGTAAAGCAAGGTGTCGTCATTCGCCGTTCCCGGCGCTACGCGATCAAGCGCGTATATTGTTTCAATAATATTTGTAAGTATTCTGTGCGGAAGTACAAGTGAAATATCACCGGCGGTTGCCTTAAGCGTCGGGATAACTGTATTCTGCCCTAAACGGTGGTCGTTGGTTCTTCTGCCTCTTACAAGGTCGCCGAAACGCTGAACAAGCACATTTCCCTTGCCTATCATATTTGCAAGGCGCGAAATGCTTTCGGCATACTCGGTCGGCTGGTCAAACGGCTCTGTGAAACGAATACTGGAAAGTATCGCAAAGTTGCAGTTGTCGGTCTTTTTATCGGGGTCCGCAAATGAATGTCCGTTTGCGGTTATTATGCCGTGGTTGTTTTCCGCCGATACAAGTCCGCCCTTGTTAAAGCAGAACATACGGCAGCGGTCCTCAAACGTTTTGGTTTTATAAAGAATTTTCGGTTCGTAGATACGGTCGGAGAACTCCTTCCATATCATATCCTTCATTTCAACCCTCACGCCGATGTCAACGTGATTTGAACGCATATGCACGCCGTATGTACGGCAGAAGTCCGCCACAAAGTTCGCTCCGCCGCGCCCGGTTGCGATTATAACCTTTTCCGCCGATATTTCCTCGCCGCCGGCATAGTGAAGAACATAACCGCCGTTGGTTTTTTCAATGCGTTCGCAGTCATAAAACGCAAGAAGCTCTGTTCCCATTTCATCAAGCGCCCTTATAAGGTTCTGCATTGTAATGTAGTTTTTATCGGTACCCAGATGCTTAACATTCATATCAAGAAGCCTTAAATTGTTTTGCAGACATTTAAGCTTAAGTTCTTCGTTTGAACGGTAGACCTTAACCTCGCCCGAGGTACAGTAAGTATTTAATACTTTATCAACCTCGTTTATGTATTCGTTTGCCTTTTCGTCGCCCAGTTCCTCGCCCAAAATCCCGCCGTAAGCCGTTCCCAGATTAAACTTACCGTCCGAAAAAGCTCCGGCACCGGCATAACCGCTTGTAATAGAGCAGTGCTTGCAGTGAACACAGGTATTGTTTTTGCCCGCCGGGCAATGCCTGTTTTCAAGCGTATTGCCGCGCTCGGTTATAACAACCTTTATGCCGGGGTTATTGCGGTGAAGTCTGTAAGCCGCCATAAGACCGCCTATTCCGCCGCCTATTATTGCAACATCATATTTTGTACGGGACATTTTCAATCAATCCTTTAATATAATTACAGCGCACAAAATCAGGCTGCGCCTTTCTTAAAAGCACAGCCTGCTACTGCTTATTTATTTTAAACTACAATTAAAGCTTTGTCAACAGTTGTTTTACGCCGATTGCTATACCATTTCGGAATACCTGCCGTTCAGTCGCCGAACTCGGCCTTTATACGCTCGTTTTCGGCGGCGTACACAAAAACGGGAAACCGCCGAAAGACAGTCCCCCGTTTTAATACTATGACGTTAACTTTTGCACCTGTTTTAAAATCTTATTAAGCGAGCTTGAGGTTACTTTACCCATATCGATACCGTCAATGCTGTACTGATACTTTGTTTCTCCCGTTTTTCTGAATTCAACGGTACTCTCTGAACGCGATGAATCGGAATATGTGAAAATTATCGACACCGCCGGTTTGCCCGTAACCTTATCAACGGTGAAGTCCGCACAGGCAAGAGAAATGCACTCCTGATAAAAATCCTGGAAATCCTTTGCCACAAGCTTTTTGCCGTTATATGTTATAACATAGGTTTCCTCGGCGTCCTCACTGTCGTCATACACAATATCAAAGCTGTAAGTTTTATCCGTAGTTTTAATCGTAAAATTGGAAAGCTCGTTTATCGATTGCAGGCAGACCCACGACGCATAGAAGTTGCTTGCCTTGTAATCGGCAAATTCAATATTTGAAGCCGAAACCTTTTTTATAAGCTTTGCGCCGTCATACCACACGGCATATCCGCCGTCCGTCTGTTTCGCAAAAGAATAAGCCATTGTCACATTGCCTATTTTTATTTCTGCCTTAACGTCAGGCTCTGTAAGCCCCAGCCTTTTAAGTTCCGCCGCAGATGTGTCGTACGAATAAGCGCCCGACGCGGACACTCCGCTTTTAAAAAGCCCGAAAATTCCGTCAACATTGTCGGCTATCCGCTTTGTGGGCGAGGTCGTCATATACGCGGCATACTGCGAAAGGTTTTTGTCCGTGTTCGGCGCTATAACAACCTTTTGCGGAAAGTTTTTACCCGAAACGGTTATCTCGTCAAACGAAGTGAGCGCTCCGCTATCGTCGGTATAGGACTTAATGCTGTCCGTCACCGTTACCGCCGGCACCGAACCTGTTTCGGCAAGACTCAGAGCGTCAAAAGTAAGGGTATCTTTTGTGCTGCCGTCGGAAATGTATATTTTATCGTCTGTTGAAATTTTAATATACGTCCCGGTGCCGTCGGGCGAGTCACTGCCGACGAGAACCGAAAATTCCGCACCGTCGTTTGTTACAACGTCCGCCCGTACGACCGGGTTTTCAAGCCCGCAGTCGGCGGCGCTTTTGGTTGTTATTTCACGCGTAGCCTCAATTTTTGCCGCTCCGTTTGCAATATTTTGGGTAAGGGAAGTGTCAATAACATCCTTTTCGTATCCGTCAAGATACCAGTTGACGTTTTTCGTCGTTTCGGAAGATGAGTCGCTCTTGCTTTCTTCCGTAACGGAGTAAAGCTTAAACGTTCCGTTATCATTGGTAACGGTAACGGATTTATAGCTGTCGGAATCCTGTTCAAGCACCTTAATGCTCTCAAGCGAGGAGGTACTGCTGCTGTTATCCTTTTCGGGTATCAGCTTTATAACGGCAACCGTTCCGCCCGCAAGCACCGCCACCGCAAGAACGGAAGCGATTATAACCGGCAGACGTTTTCTTTTTTTAGCCGCATCGGCACTGTCCTTGTGACCGACGGGGTCTGAAAATACCGTTGAATTTTCAAAATTTTCATCATTTGAAAAGGTATTCTCTTTATTATCCTCTTTTTCGGGAAAATCACTCATTACGCATTCTTTCTCCTGATAAAGATGTAAATTCCTGCGGCTATCGAAATTGCAGGCAGCAAGAACATAAATATTATTCTTACAACATTGGCGGACGACTGTGAAACAGAATCCGAATAGCTTTCGTTTGTAATTGTTTTTGAAACAAATGAAATCCCGGTGTTTTCAGCGCCCACGGCACGCTCCGCACAGGCAAGAGAAATGTTCTTGTTTGAAACGGACGATTGCTCGTTATAAGCAGACTTAATAAATTCGTAGCTGTCAAACGCAAAAACATAACTTGCAATCTCGTTATTATCGTCGTCATAATCGGTCTTTTTCGACTGTATGACCGCCGGGTACGATTTTTCGGCGTAATCGCCGTAACCCGACCAGTCCGCAGCCGTACCGACAGGAGCCGCTACGGTGGACTCAAGAGAACTCATAACCGAAGTTACGGTTATACTGCCCTTGCTTTCAAAGCCTATCGACATAGGAACATTATAACCCGTAATGCACAGCTGCATACCGCTTGTAAGTTCGTTCTGACTGTCGGTCGGGTAAATACCCATTGTCATAGGATCGTCCGGAATGTGGTTCTGCGAGTTGGTTTCAAACAGTATGCCCTCTTCAACTTCAATGCCCCACTCGCTTAAGAAATCATATAGATTTGCAAGGTACGGAGCGGACGCGTCGGCGAAGAACACAAGACCCTTGCCGAGCTTGCCGTCGTTATCAAGAAACGCGGAAAGTGCGTCAAGCTCAGAGCCCAAAAAGTCCGTTGTGGGCGCGGCAATTATTACCGCGTCAAAATCCGATGAAACGGAGTTTACAATGCTGTCGGACACAACCGTAAGGTCATAGTTGTTTGCCTTAAGCAGCGTTTGCAGGTCGTCGGTATAATCGGTTTTGGAATGTCCGGTTATAAGCGCCGCCCTTTTGGTCTTGCTGCTTGTTACATATGCTATTGCGCTTGTAACCGAGGTTTCAACATTGTTGCCGCTTACGTTTGATGTCGTATAGCCGTACGCCGCGTAGGTGCTGTCCTCGGATAAATTGTAAATATCCTTAAAGCCTACAACTTTGTAGCGCTCTGTTCCGTTGTTTGCTGCGGAAACAATTATATCGCCGTAAGAAAGCTTTTCGGACGAATATTTTTGCGATATTTCCGTAAATTCCTTAGCCTGAGTATCAACAAAACGGAGTTTAATTTTATCATTATACGCGGGATACTTGTTAAGAAGCTTAACGGTCTGTTTAAAGTAATCGGACGCGTCCGAGCTTACGCCGTACAAATTCTGTGCATAATAACTCATATACCCGCCGACATAGCCTTCCTCATCGGCGCAGACGGTTATATTTATATCCGTATCAAGCTTTTTGAGGTAGTCAATGTTATCACTGCTCATTGAGTTTTCCTTCTGTGTGGACATATCGTATTCCAGAACGAACCGCTTTGAAAGCGCACCCACAAGAATGTTAAGAACAACAATACCCGCAAGAACGGCCGCGGTTATTGCAACGGAATATCCCCCGCGGCGCAGAAGCGCCTGGTTTTTAACCTTTTTCGGTTCGGCCGCCTTCTTTGCGGCACGTTCTGCCTTTTTTTCGGCCTTCTTCTCAGCCTTTTCGGCCTTTTTATCTTCCTTTACACCGTTATTTTCAACATCGGTATTTTCGGTTTTCTGTTCAATGTTTTTGTTTTCTTCCACTGTCCTCAACCTCCTTTAAGCCCATCTTCTCTTATCCAGAGAGCGCACGCATAAAAACAGGAACGCCACACTAATGCTCAGGAAATAAATTATATCCGCAACCGATAAAATGTTTTCGCCGAAGTTTTCCGCCGCGCTTATAAACGCCGCTTTTTCAACCACTGTGGCAATCCAGCTGACCTTTATCATACTTGCAAAGTTAGACATATAAAGCACAAGAATATTGATAACAAGGGTCAGAATAGCCGAAATAACCGAGCTTTCCGTAAGTGACGAAATAAACATACCGATAGATATAAGCGCGCCGCCAAGCAACATAATTCCGAAAAGCGCGTAAATATATGACAAAACATTAACGCTTACGTATGACGCAACAATTATTTCAAAAATGACCGTCGGTGCAAACCCGATTGCAAAAACCGCCATTGCAGCAAAGAATTTACCGAGCACTATTGAAGTAAGGCTGACGGGCGCGGTGAGCAATGCCTGGTCCACCTTCTGGCGCCTGTCCTCACTCATAAGCCGCATTGTAAGCACCGGCATCGTAAACACAATAACTGTGGACATTGCCATTATAACCATAGCAACATCCGGACTGCCGCTTTGATATATCAGCGAAAAATACAACCCCAAAAAGAAGTAAAACGCCGCTATAACAATAAATCCTATAGGCGTGGAAAAATACGCCTTAAATTCTCTTTTAAAAACCGCACTCATTCTGCTTTATCCTCCGTTTTGTCCTCTCCCGAGGTTACCGTTACGGTGTCGCCGTCGGTTATTTCAATACTGACCTTTGCCTTTTGTTCCGGGGGTTCTTTTTCAAGCCCCAGCATACGGCGCGCCTCGTCATTATCGGCAGCTTCGGTCAGTCTTAGGAATATCTGCTCCAGCGAAACCTTATTGCTTGTGAGCGACAGCAGCACCTTGCCGCGCGACGCAACGCGCTTGAATACCTCCGCGCGGACATCCGAACCGATTTCGGGTTCAATAAGGAAATCAAAAGAACCGTCCTCCTTGCGCCCGAGGGAAGTTACGCTTTTAACATCCTTAACGGTGCTCAGCGCATCCAGCATTTCCTGTTCGCCGCCGACAACGCGCGCCACCAGCGAATGATCGCTTGAAAGCTTGTTTGAAAGATTTTCGGGCGTATCGTCGGCAATGATCTGTCCCTTGTTTATAATAATAACGCGTTTGCATACCGCCTGTATTTCGGACAGTATGTGCGACGACAGAATTATCGTATGATTTTTCCCGAGCCTTGCTATGAGATTTCTTATTTCAATAATCTGCTTAGGGTCAAGACCGACCGTCGGCTCGTCAAGAATAAGCACGTCCGGGTTGCCAATAAGTGCCTGTGCAAAGCCTACTCTTTGCCTGTAACCTTTCGAAAGGTTTTTAATGAGTCTGTTTTGAACATTATCGATCTTAACAAGCTTTAATATTTCATCAATATGCGGTTTTTTGGGGAATTTAACCTTTTTTAAGTCATAAATAAAATTAAGATATTCCCTTACCTTCATATCAATGTAAAGCGGCGGTATCTCGGGCAGATAACCTATTCTTTTTTTTGCGTCCTCGGGGTATTCGGTAATGTCGTACCCGTCAATTTCAACCTTGCCGCGCGTAAGCGACAGATATCCGGCAAGTATGTTCATTATTGTGGATTTACCCGCGCCGTTAGGCCCTAAGAATCCGATTACCTCGCCCTTGTCGATGCTGAAAGAAACATCGTTCACCGCAAGGTGAGTGCCGTACCGCTTGCTAAGGCCGGTTACTTCGATCATTTATATTCCTCCATAAAAGCGTTTTATCGTTATAATAATAACAGACAAATTTTCACAATTTATAAACATTCTGTGAATATTGCTTTTAATTATACCTCAATTTGCATTTCTGTTCAAGTATTAAATTTAAAAAAACCGCGGTAAACGATATTTCGCTTACCGCGGTGGATGTTATTGAATTGACTTTAAGTTCAGCCCGCAAGCAGGAGTCTTTTGATCCAAACTAGGTCGGACGTTTCGGGAACGCCTATTCCGTTAATGCTTTGCGTGCTTTTTTCGGCAAGCAGCTTTTTAAGCTTAATAAAGTCTAGTATATTCGTCTGCCCGTCGCCGTTTGCGTCACCGACATCTATCACCGCATTGTCAGAAGTTTCCGGTGCGATGCTCGGTGTTCTTGCCGTCTGGCATATTAATGTATTGTCAAGAAGTTTAATTCCCTTTATTCCGCTGTAATTTTCAGAGTTATAATTATAAATAACTTTGGCTGTATTTGATTCGGTATTGTATCTGTAAACCTTTGTCGGTGTTGAATAGTAAATACTTATACCGTCATCGGCAATCTTTGAATAATTGCCTTGCCAATACGAATTAACGCCGGCATACCACAATTCCGATAAGTCCGCTCCGGTAACAACCGACCTGACATTATCGGTCATTTTCATCAAACTGCCGCCGTCAATATAATAGAATGAACCTCCGAGATATATTATTTGTGAGTTGACAGATGACCAATATCCGTTATTAAAGCCGCTGTCAAACGGAGTTCTATCAAAATCATACCCCAAATATTTATTTTCGGAATCGTAAAACGGTCCGTGTTTACCGTCCGAAATAAGCTTTTCGGTATTAACAAGAAAATATTTGTGGCTGACATTTCCGGCATAATCATATACGGCTGATTGATACGCGAATACCGGATCGTCCCACGTAACATCAACGTGATACTCCTTATTGTTTATTTTAACAATATTCCACACGTGAGTCATATATTCCGAAGGATTTAGGCGGGAAGATATACCAACTTTATCAAGTAAATACTTGTAAGTAAGTGCGTAACCTTCGCACACGGCATTGTGGTCCACTAACAAACCGTAAATGTTGTATATATTCGGATTGCAGTTTTTATGCCCACTGTCGTTTCCGTTATCTGTACAATAGCTGCTCATCACCGCTATTTTGTCGTGCAGCACCAATGCTTTCTCTACATCGGAAAGTCCGTTAAGCCCTGTGGTAAGCTTAGCTGCGTATTTTTCGCACTTATCAAGCGCCGCTTTATATTTTGAAACCGTTGAGAAATCAGGGTTATAAGAAAAATCCAAGGTAGCAATAGTATTGGATGACCAAGATTGACCATTTAATTCTTTTTGCAGATTAAAAAGTTTTGGATTCTCTGTCAGAAAAACAAGGATATTTTTAAGTTCGGATGAATCCACATTGTAGCTACTTATATCAAGCCGTGGCACGCATTTTTCAACATTTTCAACCAGATATTTTCCGAGTCCCGATTTTTCACTCAGCTGCAGTGACGATGTATTCGCCGAATAGTATCTTCCAAGACTCACCGAAAACGACGTTCCTTTTTCCCCCTCCGCCGAAACGGGAAGCGCCGCGGCAACGAACACCGCTGCCAGAAAAACCGCTAACAATTTTCTTGTTCTTTTCATCTTGATTCCCCCAAAAATTTGTGTCATTCGGAGAGCTCGGCAATTGTTACGCCGTTTTCGCCCTCGCCGAATGTTCCTGTGCGGAAGCTTTTTATGTTTTTGTGCGAACGCAAATGCGCCTGAACCGCTTTTCTTAACACACCCGTACCCTTGCCGTGAATAATTGTGACGGCGGATATACCCGAAAGCACGGCATTGTCGATATACTTATCAAGTTCCAGAACAGCCTCATCCGCCGCCATACCGCGCAGATCGACCTCGCCCGAAACGGTGCGCTGTCCGCGCGACATCATACCCGTTACCCTGCGCGTCTTTTTTTCCTGCCCGGCACGTGAGACCTTTGTTACCCTGAGATTATCAAAGCCGACCCACATTTTAACGGCACCCGACATAACGTAAGCCTGTTTTTTCTGCGGTTTAACGTCAAGCACGGTTGCCTCGCGGTTAATATCCGCAACCAAAACCGTATCGCCTTTTTTTACCTCTTTAACCGCCTCGCCGGATACGGCGCGCTTTGTTACGGGGTCTGCGTTTTCTTCAAGACTGTTAAGCGTCTTTTTATAATCGGCTCTGGCGGCAGCCGCAAGCTTTGCGGCATTCTCGGAATTGATTTGCTTTTTCATCTCTTCGAGCTCGTTTAAAAGCAGTGAAGATTTATACCGTGTGTTTTCAATTATTCTCTGCGCGTTTTCCCTTGCCTGTTCGGCAGCCTTTTGCTGTTTTATTTCAAATTCATGCTCGCGCATTTCGGCGTTTTTCTTTTCCTCGGCGAGTCGGGCTCTCAGCTGCTGTGCCTTAGAAAGTTCTTCCTCCGCCTGCCTGCGCGCGGTTTCCAGTGACGCAACAACACGTTCAAAGCG
Source organism: uncultured Eubacteriales bacterium (assembly GCA_934454655.1). Classification (GTDB taxonomy): domain Bacteria; phylum Bacillota; class Clostridia; order Oscillospirales; family Acutalibacteraceae; genus UBA737. Next base: position 28,241 of record CAKSFK010000017.1, read on the forward strand.
CATATCTTCATCCGAAATTTCCTTTTGTGCCTCGGCTATTATACCCTCATCAAGCCCCAACCGCTTTGAAATCGCAAATGCGTTTGAACGCCCCGGCATACCTATTATAAGCCTATAAGTGGGCTTAAGCGTTGCAATGTCAAACTCACAGCTGGCATTTTCTACCCCTGCGGTATCGATTGCATATGACTTAAGCTCGGGGTAATGCGTTGTTGCGGCAATTTTTGCGTTCTTTCCGGCAAGCCTTTTTAAAATTGCGCGAGCAAGCGCCGCTCCCTCAACAGGGTCTGTTCCTGCGCAAAGCTCATCAAACAGAACAAGGGAGTTGTCGTCCGCCTGTTCGGTTATGAAAATAATATTCACCATATGCGAGGAAAAGGTTGAAAGCGACTGTTCAATGCTCTGCTCATCGCCTATATCGGCAAAAATTTTGCCGAACACTGCAATTTCACTGCCGTCGTCCGTCGGTATCATCATACCGCACATAGTCATAAATGTCAACAGTCCGATGGTTTTAAGCGTAACGGTTTTTCCGCCGGTGTTCGGTCCGGTTATAACAAGAGTATTGTAATCCTTGCCGAGCTCAACCGTAACCGGCACAACGGTCTTATAATTTATAAGCGGATGGCGGGCGCGTTTTAAATATATGCGTCCCTCGGTGTTTATCTTCGGTCTTACCGCCCGCATCTTATAGGCAAGCTTTGCCTTTGCGAATATTAAGTCAAGCTTCCAAAGCGCGTTGTAGGAATATATAATGCTGTCCGCAAAGCTGCCCGCGTCTGCCGAAAGTTCGGAAAGTATGCGGTCGATCTCCTCCTCCTCGCGAAGCTTTAAGACACGTATTTCATTATTTGTTTCAACCACCGACATAGGCTCTATAAATATCGTTGAACCGGTGGAGCTTGTATCGTGTACTATTCCGTTTATCTGCCCCTTATACTCGACTTTAAGCGGCACAACAAATCTTCCGTCACGCTGGGTAATAATTGCTTCCTGCAAATATTTAGCTGTGGGTCCGCGAACCGTTTTTTCAAGAATGTCCCTTATCTTGCCCGACTTTGCTGTAATTTTTCTTCTTATATCGTACAGCTCGGGCGACGCGTTATCGTTAAGTTCATCCTCGGATTTAATTGCAAACGTGATTTTTTCCTCAATGTATTTATTCGGAACAAGCGCGGAAAAAAGCGGTTCGAGGGACGTATCCTTCATCCCGCCGCAATTATCGCGCCACTGCTTTACGCCGCGTATTACACGCAGCGTTTCGGCAATATCCAAAAGTTCGGGAATACTAAGGCGTGCGGATGCCTCGGCACGTCTTAGCTGTGACGAAACGTTTTTTGCGCCGCCGAATGAAGGCGCGCTGTACCGCGACATAAAATCGTACGCGTCCGAAGTGTTGTCAAGCGCCGATTTTACGTTTTCCTCATTAGCATCGGGAATTATTTTTTTCGCCGCGGCTTCTGAGTCCTCAAGAGAGGCTTCTGTCGCAAGCTTCTCCAAAATTTTGTCAAGCTCCAGAGTTTTAATATATCTTTCTATTTTATAGTTCATATCTTTCTCCATAATGCGCCGCACCCGAAAAATTTCCTTATTCGGACGGGTTTTCCGCGTCGGGTGCGGCAACCGTATTATAAAACTCCAGCGTTTTAAAGCGGTGGTCGCTCTGGATTGTAATATACTCTCCGGTTATAACCGAAAGTCTGTTTGCGGCGTCGTCCGGCACGGAAAAGGAATACAGCTTTTTAAACTCGGAATAAACTATATGCCTGAGCGCTCTTATAAGTGTCGGTTCAAGCGGGAAAAGCCGTATGCCGTCAGGTTTGCAGTCTTCACAGTATATGCTGCCGCCGAGAGGGTCAAAATACATAGTGTCGCTCTCAAATTTTCCGCACCCGGCGCAAGCCACAAGATTGGGCGCAAAGCCGGAAATTGCCGCCGCGCGCATTTCGGTTATCGCCTTAATGACCGAAGGACAGCGTTTTTTTACTGTCAGAAAATAAAGCGAGTTAAGAATCAATCTGAAAAATTCGCCGTCGGGCGAGCCGAACGAAACAAATATGCCGCTTAATTCGCAAAAATACTGCGCAAGCGCGAGCACGGCAATATCGCTCCCCGCGCCGAAAAACATTCTAAGCGGCGTCGCCTCGTATATCTTGTAGGTGTCCTTTTTTTTAACAATGGTAAAGCTTGAGTATGTAAGCAGCGAGGTGGCGGCGCCCTTTTTGGATTTTATTGATTTTGCGCCTGCGGCAAAAGCCCGTATTATCCCATAATCGCGCGTAAAGAGAGTAACCAAACGGTCACTCTCTCCCACGTTCATCTCTCCTATAACCAAAGCTTCCGTTGTAAACCTCGTTTCGGTTTCCTTCACTGCTTCCGTACTCCTTACAAATGTTGACGTAGCTTAAATAATCGTCAACCAGTCCGCTTTTAAAAAATTTATTCCACGCGTTTTCGGTTTCCATTTCCTCGCCGCCTCTTAAAAGATAACATTAAAATTGTTCGCCCTATTATCTTTTTTATAAGAGGAAATTAGTGTCAGTCAAGCCCGTAGGTGTGAATAAGTCCGCGGCGGTTGCGCCAGTCCTCCTTAACCTTTACCCACAGCTTTACAGAGGCGCGGATACCGAAAAACTCTTCGATATCACGTCTTGAAAGCGTGCCTATTTTTTTAAGCATTGTGCCGCCCTTGCCTATTATAATGCCCTTGTGCGACTCTTTCTCACATATGATTGTCGCCTCAACCTCTAAAATAGGCTCGCCGTCCGCCGTGTCGCGCTCATAAAAGCGTTCAAGATCAACCGCTATTCCGTGCGGCACTTCCTTATCAAGCGTTCTGAGCAGCTTTTCACGTATCATTTCGGCAACCATTACCTTTTCGGGCTGGTCGGTCACGTCGTCATCGGGGAAATAGTGCGGCGAAGGCTTTGAGTATTTTTTAAGCTCGCTTACGAGTAAATCCGTGCCGTCGCCCGTTTTTGCCGAAAGAGGAACCACGCTTTCAAACTCAAATTCCCTCATATATAGCGGAATAAGCGACAAAAGCGCCTCTTTTTTCTCAAGCATATCAATTTTATTGATAACAAGCACCGCCGGTATTCTGCGGCGTTTAAGTTCTTTAATAAGCTCTGCCTCCGCGGGCGGAAGCCCGTTTTCAAGCGAAAAGGCGGGGTCTGCTTCAGCCACGAGAACCGCGGCGTCAACATCCGACATTCCGTCGCCCACGGCTTTATTCATATTTCTATCAAGCTCGTTGCGCGGCTTGTGAAAGCCCGGTGTGTCAATAAACACAAGCTGATCCGCACCCGATGTAAGTATACCGTTTATTCTGGTGCGCGTGGTCTGCGGCTTGTTTGAAACAATTGCGATTTTTTGCCCGATAATGCGGTTCATAAGTGAGGACTTGCCCACATTCGGTCTGCCGATTATTGTAATAAATGCTGATTTTTCCTTCATTTACTCTTCCTAAATTTTTGTTATCGCAAGACCCAAAGCGTTTAGTATCTGCTCTTCTTTTTCGCGCATAAGAGTTTTTTCAAGCCCGCCCTTTTCGTGGTCATAGCCTAAAATATGTAACATTGAATGAACGGTGAGAAAAGCCATTTCACGCTCTATGCCGTGACCGTAAAGCTCAGCCTGAGCAACTGCGTGCTCAACCGAAATAACAATATCGCCGAGCATTTTAGCGCCTGTTTCGGGGTCAGTATCAAATTCCCTGTTGTCCGCAAGCGGGAAAGAGAGCACGTCCGTTGAACTGTCAACATTACGGAATTTCTTGTTCATTTCGTGAATCATATCGTCGCTCACCAGCGTAACGTTAACCTCTGCGGGGTCCTCAAACCCTTCAAATTTAAGGGTGGCGGTACAAGCTTTTCTTATAAGCAGCCTTGTGCCGGTTGGAAGTTTTATCTTCTTTTGTTCATCGGTTATAATTACCTTTACACTCATTTCTTTTCAGCACTTCTTTCATAAGCTTTTATAATCTCCTGCACAAGTCGGTGACGTACAACGTCCCTGCCTGTCAGGTAATATACCTCAATGTCGTCAACGCCCTTAAGCACACGCACCGCGTCCTTAAGTCCCGAACGTTTACCCTCGGGCAGGTCTATCTGCGTTATATCCCCTGTGACAACGATTTTAGAATTAAAGCCGAGTCTTGTTAAAAACATTTTCATCTGCTCGGACGTGGTGTTCTGAGCCTCGTCCAGTATAATAAAGCTGTCGTCAAGCGTTCTTCCGCGCATATATGCCAGCGGTGCCACCTCAATGTCGCCACGCTCGGTACAGCGCTGAAAGCTCTCAGCCCCCATCATTTCAAAAAGTGCGTCGTAAAGCGGTCTTAAATACGGGTCAACCTTTTGCTGAAGGTCGCCCGGCAGAAAACCCAGCTTTTCGCCCGCCTCAACTGCGGGTCTTGTTAAAATAATGCGGTTGATCTCCCCTGCCCTGAACGCATTTACCGCACAGGCGACCGCAAGGTAAGTCTTTCCCGTTCCCGCGGGTCCTACGCCTATTGTTACCGTGTTTTTCTTTATTGCGTCAACATACTGTCGCTGTCCTATAGTTTTAGGCTTTACGGGTTTTCCTTTTGAGGTTATGCACACGCACTCGGCGTCGGTCACGGCGCTTATTTTACCGTCGTCCCCGTCGTCTACAAGTGCGGAAACATAATCAATGCTCTGGTCGGTTATCTGACCGCCCTTATTTATCATAGCAATAAGACCGTTTACAGTACGCACCGCTTTCATAACATTTTCCGCCTCGCCGCGAATCTTAATTTCGCTTCCGTGGCAGGTGACCGTGACGCAGTACTTTTTCTCGATTCTTTTTATATTTTCATCAAAATTTCCGAAGAGGTTTACAAGCTGTTCAATTCTTTCAATATTTACCGTTTGTTCAAACAAATTTTATGCTCCTTTGTTTTGCCTATAAACTTTTATTATATTATAACACTTTTTTCTTTAATTTCCAGTACTAAATAACATAATGTTTTCAACAGCAATATTTTCTTCCCCATAAATTGCCGCTTTTAGGCAAAAATTGCCCTCATTTTCGTCATATTCACGGTTTTTAACCTCAAAACCGCTTAAATTTTCTACCTCATCAAGGCTTTTAAGCCTCTTTTCCAGTTCTTCTTTTGCGTCGTCCGCGGTGAGCTGTTCCTCTTTTTTTTTGATTAAAGAAAGGTCTGCCGTATACAGCCTTATCGGCAGAGCTTTACCGAAAAGCGAAGCCTGTTTAAGGCTTGTATGCACATTGCGGTCACTGTCGGTTTTCCCGAGGTACAACGGAATTTTAACGCCGAATATATCTATAACGCTTTTTTTCACCTTTTTGCCCGTGCTTACGCCGTATGTTCTCTTTTTCGGCACGGTAACGGTGACGGTGCGTTCCGTAGCGGCGGTGATAACCCCCGAAGAATGAACAAACACTGTTCCGGACGCGCTTTCAACAACGCCCGAAACCAGAAGATCGCCTTTTTTTACCGTGTCGCCTATGTGAACCAGACAGTTACCCGACTTAACATTGATTTTAGTGATTATACCGTCCCACGAAGCCTTAAGGTCGGCGGGAGTGTCGCCGCCGCTGTTTTTCTGCTTAGCCTCGGTAACGTCTACCGTAAGCCTGCATCCCTCAATGTTAAACGCCGCCCAGGCAAGTCTGCCGTCCTTTAAAAGCAGCTGCTGTTTTGCGTTTTTAGGGTCGATTTTCTTTATATAAGCGCCCTCCGTAATTCCCATTTCCCTGCACAGCGATATTATTTCTCCTGCCGACACGGCGTTGTTGCCCTTAACGTCGATAACCCATATAAACCGCGACATAAAAAGCAGAATACCGAAAAATACCGCCGCACCCGCCGCAATTCCGTAACGCTTACTGTACCTTTTTCGCACAAACGGAACGCCGCTTTTCTTAATTATGTGAACTCTGAGCCCGCTTTTTTTCATCAGCGCGGGAAGATACTTAAAATCCCTCGCCGTTATGCAGCATATTATCTTTGAGTTCTTCTTTTTTATATTCCAAAGCGATATTCCGTTAAGGGCGCATTTATTCAAAAATTTTTCGCACATATAGCCGGATATTTCAACCGTCAGTATGCCAAGCGCCGCTCTGTAAAGCCAAAGCAACAAAACCGCCTCCTAAACGCAAAATTCCAGGGACGACATTCTGCCCCTGACGGTGATCGTTTCCCCCTCGAACGAAACAATATCAAAAGCTGTGCCGCACACCGTAAGGTTGCCCCTAGGCAGTTTGATTTTTAAATAACTGTCGCTGTATTCCAGCACACCGCCGCAGCCCTCAACCGTTATTTCCCTGTTCCCGTTAAGCTCAAGCCTTGGTTCTTTAAGCTGTCCCGGCTTCCCCGCTATTTCGGAGCAGTCAAATATTTTCCATTTTTCCTTGGGTTTCTGCGATTTGAATTTAAATTTTTTGCCCACTTCATACAACTCCCCTGCATTAAATGTTATGAAAATGCTATTATAATAATTCGCTTAAAAACATATTCATTACTGTATAGGCTGACAAGGTGGGATGAGCGTTGAAAATTAAAACCGCGGGTGTGCTTTTTTCGGCGGTGGGGCTTATTTTTTTAATATTGATAACGGCAAACCCGAAAATATGCGCCGACGGTGCCGCCGAGGGGCTTTTAATTTCGGGCAGGGTGATAATTCCGTCGCTTTTCCCGTTTACCGTATGCGTTTTATTTTGTATGCGGGCGGGACTGTTTGACATTTTCGGCACAGCCGACAGGGCGTTTGCGCGCATATTCCGCACGCCGCGCGGGATGCTTCCGTCCGTGCTGTTCAGCTTTATAGGCGGCTACCCGATTGGGGCCAAGCTTTTGAACGAGGCAGTGAAGAGCAAAAAAATATCCCCCGAAAACGCCGGAATAATGCTTTGCTGGTGCGTAAACGCAGGACCCGCGTTTGTGGTTTCCGCTGTTGGAACAGGGGTTTTCCGTCAGCAGAAGGCGGGCGTTTGCCTGCTTGCGGCGCATATCGCGTCCGCAGTGCTGATAGGATTTTTCGGCAGGCTGTTTATGAAGCCCGAAAAGGGCGGAACTGCCGCAAAACACAAAATATCCGCGGCGGATAATTTTGTTCTTTCGGTGTCCGACGCCGCAAATGCCGTAAGCGGAATATGCGCTTATGTAATCTTCTTCTCGGCTGTAACGGCGTTTGCCGAAAATGCGGGAGTTCCGTTATGGCTGTCGTCCCTTCTTGAAGTTACAAACGGTATAAGCAAAACCCGAAATCTTGATTTCACGGCGTTTTTGCTCGGCTTTTCGGGTCTTTGCATTTGGTGTCAGGTAATAAGCGTCAGCAGGCTAATAAAAATTAATTATCCCCTGTTTTTTGCTGCCAGAATAACACACGGCATACTGTCTGTTTTTGCGGAATGTCTTATAATAAAAGCCTTCGGCATTTCCGTCCCCGTGCTTTCGAGTGCGGTTTCAAAGCCTTTTTACGGCAGCGCGGCGCTCTCTGTTTCGCTGCTTTGCACGGTGATAGTTTTGCTTATTACCGTTTACACAAAAAACAGTACTGGAAATATTGCGGATGATATAGTATAATATAATCACAAGTAAAAAACGGGAATGAATAATATGGCAGATATATTTAACAAACAACTTCCGAAAAAATGCGCCTACTGCGAGTTTTCGGGGGAAGAGCTTTTTAACGGGGAAATTCTTTGCAAAAAACACGGAGTTGTAAAAACGGGGGACTTTTGCCGCCGTTATAAATACGACCCGTTCAAGCGTGTACCGAAATCGGTACGCCCGTCCGACAACTATAACCCCGAGGATTTTTCGCTTTGAAGTTTATTGCTTCTGATTATTGACAATCGTCGGCTCGGATTATATAATAACAAGGTGGTGCGTCTGACCGCGGGTCTTACGCGTTTGGCTGAAACCGCCGTAAGCGGCGTGCTTTCGCTTGCCGAAAAATTGCTTTTAAGGATGTATATTTTATGGAGTGGACTTCACTTAACGATTTGCGGGAAAAATATCTTTCATTTTTTGAATCAAAGGGGCATATGCGGCTGAAAAGCTTTTCGCTGGTTCCCAATAACGATAAATCGCTTTTGCTCATAAATTCGGGTATGGCGCCTATGAAAAAATACTTCACAGGTGAGGTGACCCCGCCTTCAAAGCGGGTTACCACCTGCCAGAAGTGCATAAGAACGCCCGACCTTGAGCGTGTGGGACACACCGCGCGCCACGGCACGTATTTTGAAATGCTGGGCAACTTCTCTTTCGGAGATTATTTTAAAGAGCAGGCAATCGGGTGGGCGTGGGAGTTTTTAACCGAAGTGCTTGAAATTCCGTCTGATTTGCTGTGGCCCTCGGTTTATGAGGAGGACGACGAGGCGTACGCTATCTGGCGCGATAAAATCGGCGTACCCGAAAATCATATAGTAAGGCTCGGCAAAGAGGATAACTTCTGGGAGCACGGAACAGGTCCGTGCGGGCCGTGCAGCGAAATTTATTTTGACCGCGGCGAAAAATACGGCTGCGGCAGTCCCGACTGCAAACCCGGCTGCGACTGCGACCGCTATATGGAAATATGGAACAACGTATTTTCACAGTTTAATAATATGGGCGACGGCACATATACCGAGCTTGAGCACAAGAATATAGACACCGGAATGGGTCTTGAACGCCTTGCCTGCGTTATGCAGGGGGTTGACAATATGTTCGAGGTGGATACCATACGCAACATATTGAACAAAGTGTGCGAAATTTCGGGCAAGGAATACGGAAAGGACGACAGCACCGATATTTCCATTCGTGCCGTAACCGATCACATAAGGGCATCGGTATTTATGATAAGCGACGGTATTATCCCCTCGAACGAGGGCAGGGGTTATGTTCTCCGCCGCATAATCCGCCGCGCGGCAAGACACGGCAAGCTTATTGGCATAAACAAGCCTTTCTTAACCGAGCTTTCAAATGCGGTAATAGCCGAAAACAAGGCGGGTTACCCCGAACTTGTAGAAAAAGAACAGCTTATTAAAAAGGTTATTTCCAACGAGGAAAATAACTTTAACAAAACCATAGACCAAGGTCTTAATATGCTTAAGGACCTTATAAAACAAGGCGGCGTGCTTTCGGGCGAGGACGCGTTTAAGCTTTATGATACCTACGGCTTCCCCCTTGACCTTACAAAGGATATTTTAGCCGAGAACAACATGACTGCGGACGAGGAAAAGTTCCGCGAGCTTATGGAAAATCAGCGCCGTTTGGCGCGTTCCTCCCGCAAATCCGCCGACGCGGAAAGCTGGAAGAGCGACGGAATAAGCTTTGATAATATTCCCGCCACCGATTTTACGGGATATACGCAGAACAAATGCGGCGCGCGCGTGCTTGACATTGTAGCAGAGGGCGAGCATACCTCCTGCGCGGGCGAGGGTACGAAAGCCGTTATTGTTCTTGATAAAACCGCGTTTTACGCCGAAAGCGGCGGACAGGTGGGCGACACAGGTGTTATTCTTACCGATAACGCCGAGTTCACCGTTACCGATACCAAAAAGACCGCGGGCGGCGTGTTTACCCACTTCGGCGTTGTTAAAAGCGGGACTGTAAACGTAGGTGATACCGCAAAAGCGGAAATTGACGTACAGCGCCGCAACGCCATTCGCCGCAACCATACCGCGGCTCACCTTTTGCAGGCAGGGCTTCGCTCCGTTCTCGGAACGCACGTTGAGCAGGCGGGTCAGCTTGTAAACGAAAGCGCGGTACGCTTTGATTTTACGCACTTCTCCGCCCTGACGGCAGAGGAAACCGAAAAGGTTGAAAGCTTTGTTAACACCGCCATACTTGAAGGTATTGCGGTTGAAAACACCGAAATGCCGATTGATGAGGCAAGAAAACTCGGCGCAATGGCGCTGTTCGGTGAAAAATACGGCAATATTGTGCGCGTTGTAAACGTTAAGGATAAATCAGTTGAGTTCTGCGGCGGAACACACATAGACAACACGGCAAAGATAGGACTTTTCAAGATTATATCCGAATCAAGCGTTGCGGCGGGCGTTCGCAGAATTGAGGCGGTAACGGGGCTTAACGTTATCTCGCTTATAAATGCGGACAAGGCGCTTATAGGCATTACTGCGGATGTGCTTAAATGCTCTGTCGGAGACATTTCAAAGCGTGCTTTGCAGCTTACGGGCGAGCTTAGGGACACCAAAAAACAGCTTGAAAAAACCGAGGCTAAACTTGCCGCCGGCAAAATTACCGAGATAGTCGGCAGTGCTAAAGAGATAGGCGGCGTTAAAATTGCTGCCGCACGGCTTGACGGCACTGCACCCGACGAGCTTAAAAAGACCGCGGAAACAATAAAGGCAAATTACGGCGATGTTGTTGCGGTGCTTGCGGCGGTAAACGGTGAAAAACTCACCTTCTGCGCCGCCTGCGGAAAGGACGCACTGGCACACGGCGTACACGCGGGCAATTTGGTTCGCGAGGTTGCAAAGGCAGCCGGCGGCAACGGCGGCGGCAAGCCCGACCTTGCAATGGCGGGCGGAAAAGACATTTCGGCGGCAGATAAGGCTCTCGGTATTGCCGAGCAGGCAGTTGCCGATCAAATAGGGGTGTGAAAAAATGACAGACTGTTTGTTTTGCAAAATAGCCGCGGGAGAAATACCGAGCACCAAGGTTTATGAGGACGATTATGTTTACGCTTTTAAGGACATTGACCCTAAAGCGCCGTTTCACGCGGTGGTAATTCCGAAAAAGCACATTGGCTCCGCCGATGAGATAAACTCTTCAAACAGCATAGAAATTGCGCGCGTTTTCGAGGCGATCGCCAAAATCGCAAAGGAAGAAAATCTTGAAAACGGCTACCGCGTTGTAAACAACTGCGGCGAGGACGGCGGTCAGACCGTTCATCACATACATTTTCATTTGCTGGCACGCAGAAACCTTGCGTGGCCGCCCGGCTGAAAAAGCGGCGCTTTAAACTATTAAGGGTATAAAAGAGGTAAAATTAAATGGCTGAATATTATACTATGAAAATAGCCGGTCTTGAAAGACGGCTTGAAAAATTCCCCGTAAATGAGAAGATGGACATTGCCGCTTTCATAATTTTCGGTGATGTGGAGCTTACCATTGCCGGCTGCGAGGAACTGCGTAAAAAACTTCCCGATTTTGACGTTATTTTAACGCCCGAGGCGAAGAGTATTCCCATAGCTTACGAAATGGCACGCCAGACCGGCAAGCCTTACATAATCGCCCGCAAGGGTATGAAGGTTTATATGCGGCATCCGCTTGAGGTCAACGTTACTTCAATTACAACTCAGCACGAACAGCACCTTTTTTTGGGCGAGAGCGAAACCGATATGATAAAGGGCAAAAAGGTGCTTATTATAGACGACGTTATAAGCACGGGCGAGTCGCTTGCCGCCGTAAGGGAGCTTGTTAAGGAAGCTGGCGGAACGGAAGCCGCCGCCTGCGCATTTTTGGCGGAGGGCGATGCCGCCGACCGCAGCGATATTATTTTTCTTGAAAAGCTGCCGCTTTTCCTTAAAGACTGAAGCTTTAAAGGAGTTTGCCGATAAACCCTCTTTTGCTTTTTCCCACCTGACAGGGGTGGAGTCTGGGTTAGGCTTTTTTAACACGCTCAGGGCTGTTACGCTTGCGTAACAGCCCTTTTTTTCGGCGCAACATATAGAAAAAATCCGCATTTATGTGCAATATAAAATATTGTTAAAAAAATATCGAAAAACCCTTTTCAAAATATTATTTATGTGTTATACTACATAGTATTATATGTAATAAAGCATATACAATTATTCGAAGGAGGATTCGGCTAATGCAAAAGAAGATCAGTAAGCTCCCCTTTAAGGGAACGGCTGAACAGGAAAAAAAGCTGCGTGAGATAATTGACGCGAACAAGCACGATAAAAGTCTTTTAATGTCGGTTATGCAGCAGGCGCAGGACGTTTACGGTTATTTGCCCATGGAGGTTCAGGAGATAATAGCCGAGGGAATGGACGTGCCGCTTGAAAAAGTTTACGGCGTTTCTACGTTTTACGCGCAGTTTTCGCTGTCCCCTAAGGGTGAGTACAACATTTCTGTCTGTCTTGGCACCGCCTGTTACGTTAAAGGCTCCGGCGATATTTTCAACAAGCTGAGCGAAAGACTGGGAATAGGCGCTGACGAATGTACCGAGGACGGAAGATTTTCTCTTACCGCCTGCCGCTGCATAGGCGCTTGCGGACTGGCTCCCGTACTTACGGTTAACGACGAGGTTTACGGCAGACTGACCGTGGACGACGTTGACGGCATACTTGAAAAATACGGCTTCGGTAAATAAATCCCGAAAGGATATTCCGCATATGAAGATCGGTACTATAAGAGATCTGCTGGATGCAAAGGTCATCTGCTGCGAGGACGGTCTTAGCCGCCACGTGTACTCTGCCTGCGGCAGTGATATGATGAGCGATGTGCTGGCATATGTTAAGGACCAAGCGGTGTTGCTTACGGGACTTGTTAATTTGCAGGTTGTAAGAACCGCCGAAATGATGGATATGAACTGCATTGTGTTTGTACGTTCCAAAATGCCCACTGCCGAGATGATTGAGCTTGCAAAGGATTGCGGTATGGTAATTCTTGCAACGGACAAAAGAATGTACGAAGCCTGCGGTATTCTTTACAGCAACGGTCTTGTAGGAAACAGGGTCAAAAATGTCTGAAGAGCTGAAATTCCACTTTGATGTTGACGGTGAGGATTTTACATCGGCAGGTAAAGCCTCGGTTCAGGTCAAGAAGAATTTAAGGCAATTGGGACTTCCCCCCGAAATTATACGTCGGGTTTCCATTGCGATGTATGAGGGCGAAATAAATATGGTAATTCACGCAGGTGGCGGCGAAGCCGACGTTACGGTGAATGAAAATCGTATTGAAATATTCCTGCATGACAACGGTCCCGGTATTAAGGACATTGACAGGGCTATGCAGGAAGGTTACTCAACAGCGTCCGATAAAATACGTTCCCTGGGCTTCGGCGCGGGAATGGGGCTTCCCAATATGAAACGGTATACCGACAGTATGGAAATAAATTCAACCGTCGGTGTAGGAACCGACATCACAATGAAGGTCTACCTATAAAATTAATTTTCGGCAGGTGCTCAAATGAACAGATATGAACATTCGGTCTGCCTTGACGAAAAGAAATGCAGCGGATGCACCGCGTGCTTAAAGCATTGCCCGACAGAGGCAATAAGAATAAGAAACGGCCACGCCTCGATAGACCCCGACCGCTGTATTGACTGCGGCGAGTGCATAAAGGTCTGTCCTAAAGGGGCTAAAAAGGCGGTTTGCGAAAAGCTTTCGGCAATGGATAAATTTAAGTGGAAAATAGCATTGCCTGCGCCCTCTTTATACGGTCAGTTCGATAATCTTGAGGACGTTGACTATGTGCTTGACGGACTTCTTAAAATCGGGTTTGACGATGTATTTGAGGTTTCCGCCGCAGCGGAGCTTGTAAGCGCGTACACAAGGCTCTACCTTAAGACCGAGGGTGTTAAAAAACCGGCGATAAGTTCGGCTTGCCCCGTTGTCATAAGACTTATAGGTCTGCGCTTTCCGTCGCTTACGGAAAATATAATACATATGCTCCCGCCCATGGAAATTGCGGCAATGCTTGCAAGAGAAAGAGCAAAGCGCGAGCATCCCGACCTTAGTGACGAGGAAATAGGCGTGTGTTTCATTTCCCCCTGCCCCGCAAAGGTAAGCTATGTTAAAAACGGATTTGCCGATTATAAAAGTCGGGTTGACGCAGTGGTTTCCATTAACGATATCTACTTTCAGCTTATAGCAAAAATGCAGCCTCAGGCGGACGTTCGGTCCCTTTCAAGCTCGGGTATGATAGGCATAGGCTGGGCAAGCACGGGCGGCGAGGCAACGGCGATATTTAACGAAAGCTATTTGGCGGCTGACGGAATTGAAAACGTGATACGTGTACTCGATCAGGTGGAAAACGGCAATATACCGCCGCTTGAATTTATTGAGCTTAACGCCTGCTCGGGCGGCTGCGTGGGCGGCGCTATGACAATGCAAAACCCGTTTATCGCAAAGGCGCGGCTTCAAACGCTGAGAAGATATTTGCCTGTTTCGCAAAATTTTCTTTCAAAGGAAGAAAACTACATTCCCGAAAGCTATATTTTCAACGAAATCCCCACCTACCACCCCATTTCTCGCTTAAGCGACAGTATAGCGGAGTCAATGCGGATGATGGCGGATATTCAGAAATTACGCGATACCCTGCCCGGCATTGACTGCGGAGCGTGCGGCGCGCCAAGCTGCCGCGCATTTGCCGAGGACACCGTAAAAAATAAAACCTTTGGGGCAAAATGTCCTTTACACAACGAAGGGAGAGGCGGCAAATGACGGTAGACGGTCTTTTAAAAAACGGCTTCGGCGCGGTTGCCGTTCCGAAGCCGCAAAGAGAAATAACCGGTGTTTATATAGGCGACCTCTTAAGCTGGGTAATGGGAAGAGCACAGCCGGGTGACGCGTGGATAACCATAATGTCCAACGCCAATATTGCAGCGGTGGCTTCCCTTGCGGATACCGCCTGCATAATAGCGGCAGAGAATGTGGAAATACCTGATGACGTTAAGAAAACGGCTGAGGAAAAGGGCATTAACATACTGTCGTTTTCGGGCTCTGCTTACGAGGCAGCGGTAAAGCTTCATTCGCTTTTATGAGGTATTATTACGATCTGCACATTCATTCCTGCCTGTCCCCCTGCGGGGACAACGATATGACGCCCGACAGCATTGCGGGAATGGGAGAACTTAATAAACTTGATATTATGGCGCTCACCGACCATAACACCTTAAAAAACTGCCCCGCTTTTTTCAAGGCGGCTGACCGACACGGAATAATTCCCGTTGCGGGAGCAGAGCTTACAACGGCTGAGGATATCCACGTAGTTTGCCTGTTTGCCACGCTTTCGGGGGCTATGGAATTTGAAAAGGTGCTTGAAAGTAAGCGTGTTAAAATCAAGAACCGTCCCGATATTTTTGGTGAACAGCGCATTGCGGACGAAAACGATAATATCACGGGTACCGATGATTATCTGCTTATAAACGCAACCGCGTTTTCACTTGAGGAAGTACCCGCAGCGGTGGAAAGATACGGCGGTGTGTGCTTTCCGGCACATATTGACAGGCAAGCGAACGGCTTGCTTGCGGTGCTTGGTCTGTTTCCCGAAAAACCGTTCTTTCCGACGGCGGAGGTACACGACAAAGAAAAGACAACGGAATTTGCCGAAAAATACAGTAAAAAAATTATAACAAGTTCCGACGCTCATTATTTGTGGGACATTAACGAGCGCGGCGCTTATGTAGAGCTTGACTGCGGCAGAGAAAACGCCGCACGGGAGCTTATAAATTATTTACGGGGTGCGGTATGAAGGAAATATCGCTTAATATACTTGATATAGCCGAAAACTCGGTGAAAGCCGGGGCATTGCTTACTGAAATTACCGTTAACGAAACCGAAGATACGCTGACTCTTAAAATTCGGGACAACGGCTGCGGAATGACGGCGGAAACATTAAAAACCGTCACCGACCCGTTTTACACCACGCGCACCACGCGCAAGGTGGGAATGGGGCTGCCGCTTTTAAAAATGGAAGCTGAGCAGACGGGCGGTAAATTTGCAATTACCTCTAAAGCCGAAAGCGAATATCCAAAGGACCACGGAACCGAGGTTACGGCGGTTTTTAACAAGAAACATATTGATTATACGCCGCTGGGCGACGTTGCATCAAGTATTGTGACCTTAATACAGGGTCACCCCGATACCGACTTTCTGTTTACGCACAACGACGCGGGTAAAAACGTAGTTCTTGATACCAGAGAATTGCGAACCGTTCTTGAAGATGTGCCTCTTAACAGTTATGAGGTGCTTTGTTGGATAAATAATTTTCTCAAGGAGGAAGAGAATAAATGAAATCATTGGCTGAATTACAGGCAATAAAGGAAAAAATGCGCAATAAGGTAATTCTTCGCGAGGGCGTAAGCAGCATTCGCGTGGTTGTGGGAATGGCAACCTGCGGAATTGCCGCAGGCGCAAGACCTGTTTTAAACGCTCTTGTTGAGGGCGTTAACAAAGAAGGGCTTACGGAAAAGGTGACCGTTTCGCAGACAGGCTGCATAGGAATCTGCCAGTTAGAGCCCATTGTTGAGGTTTTTGAACCCGGCAAGGAAAAAACAACCTATGTTAAAATGACTCCCGAAAAGGCGGCGCGCGTCATTGAGGAGCATCTTAAAAACGGTAACGTCGTAAACGAATATACGATAGCCGCTCACAAGTAAAAAATTGGAGGTAAAAAAATGATTCGTGCACATGTGTTGATCTGCGGCGGTACAGGCTGTACCTCTTCAGGAAGCCACGATATTCAAAAGGCGTTTGCCGAAAATATTGAAAGCTGCGGACTTGCGGACGAGGTAAAGCTCGTACAAACAGGCTGTTTCGGTCTTTGCGCTTTGGGGCCGGTTGTTATCGTTTATCCGGACGGTACTTTTTACAGCAGAGTAACCCCGGAGGACGTTAAGGAGATTGTTGAGGAGCATTTGCTCAAAGGCCGTATTGTTGAGCGTTTGGTTTATAACGATACCGGTAACGTTGCCGACGAAATAGAAGGTAACGTGTCACTCGGAGACACTGCTTTCTATAAATCGCAGAACCGCGTTGTTCTTCGTAACTGCGGCGTTATCAACCCCGAAAATATTGATGAATACATAGCTATGGACGGCTACGCCGCTCTCGGTAAAGTTTTAACCGAAATGACCCCCGAGGACGTTATTAAATGTGTTACCGATTCAGGGCTTCGCGGCAGAGGCGGCGGCGGCTTCCCCACGGGAAGAAAGTGGGCGCTGTGCGCGCCGAATAAGGCTCCGCAGAAATATGTTGTATGTAATGCGGATGAAGGCGACCCGGGCGCGTTTATGGACCGTTCTGTGCTTGAGGGAGACCCGCACTCGGTAATTGAGGCTATGGCTATTGCGGGCTATGCAATAGGTGCCACCGAGGGCTATGTTTATGTCCGCGCGGAGTATCCGATAGCCGTTCACCGCTTGCAGATAGCTATCGATCAGGCGCGTGAATACGGGCTTTTGGGTAAAGATATTTTCGGCTCGGGCTTTGATTTTGATCTGCACATCCGCCTTGGCGCCGGCGCGTTCGTCTGCGGCGAGGAAACCGCGCTTATGACCTCTATTGAGGGTAACCGCGGCGAGCCGAGACCCCGTCCCCCCTACCCTGCGGTCAAGGGACTTTACAATTCACCTACGGTTGAAAACAACGTTGAAACCTTTGCCAACATTCCGCAGATAATTCTTCGCGGCGCAGAGTGGTTTGCTTCAATGGGAACAGAACGCTCTAAGGGTACTAAGGTATTCGCTTTAGGCGGTAAAATTAAGCACACGGGACTTGTTGAGATTCCTATGGGTACAACGCTTCGCCATATAATTGAGGATATAGGCGGCGGTATTCCGAACGGCAAGAAGTTTAAAGCCGCTCAGACAGGCGGACCTTCGGGCGGATGTATTCCCGCAAGCCTTATCGATACCGAGGTTGATTACGATAACTTAACGGCTATCGGCTGTATGATGGGCTCGGGCGGACTTATCGTTATGGATGAGGACACCTGTATGGTTGATATGGCTAAATTCTTCCTTGAATTCACGGTTGATGAGTCCTGCGGCAAATGTACTCCCTGCCGCGTAGGTACAAAGCGTCTGCTTGAACTGCTCGATAAGATAACCAAGGGCAACGGAACGCTTGAGGACCTTGACAAAATGGAAGAACTTTGCCACTATATTAAGCAGAACTCGCTTTGCGGACTCGGTCAGACAGCGCCGAATCCCGTGCTTGCAACACTTAAATTCTTCCGCGACGAATATGTGGCTCACGTGACCGATAAGGTATGTCCCGCGGGCGTATGTAAGGACCTCGTTTCTTACTCGATTATTGCCGATAAGTGCAAGGGCTGCACAAAGTGCGCCCGTAACTGCCCTGTGGGCGCTATCAGCGGCACAATTAAAAATCCGCACGAGATCGATCAGACCGCTTGTATTAAGTGCGGCGCTTGTATTGCTAACTGCCCGTTCGGCGCAATAGTTAAAAAGTAAGAAAGGAGCCTTATAAAATGGATATGTTAAATGTTAAAATAAACGGTATTTCGGTAAGCGTTGAAAAAGGCTCTACCATTCTGGACGCCGCAAGAAAAGCCGGCGTTGAAATTCCCACCCTTTGCTTTATGAAGGAGAAAAACGAGATAGGCGCTTGCCGTATCTGCGTTGTTGAGGCTAACGAAGGCAGGGGCTTCCGCATTGTAACCGCCTGCGTTTACCCCGTAAGCGAGGGTATGGAGGTTCTTACCAACACCGAGAAAATTCAAAAGGCAAGAAGAACCACGCTGGAGCTTATTTTGTCTACCCACGAGAAAAAATGCCTTTCCTGCGTGCGTTCCACAAACTGCGAACTGCAAAAGCTCTGCCGCGACTACGGAGTGGAGGAGTCTGCCTTTGAGGGCTTTAAGCCGACATATAAACTTGACACCTCAACACCCCACCTTGTAAGGGACAACAACAAGTGCGTGCTTTGCCGCCGCTGTGTTGCCGCCTGCAACGAGCAGTACGTGGGCGTTATAGGCGCTAACAACCGCGGTATCGACACCGCAATCGGCACCCCGTTTGAGGTCAGTCTTTCAAATGTACCGTGTATTTCCTGCGGTCAGTGTACCGTTGTATGTCCCACAGGCGCGCTGGTGGAAAAGGACGATACCGATAAAATCTGGGCGGCGCTTGCCGACCCCGATAAGCACGTTGTGGTTCAGACCGCTCCGTCT
>CAKSFK010000018.1 GCA_934454655.1 uncultured Eubacteriales bacterium
CTTGTGTTTTGTGGTGAAACCATTATACCAAAAGGAACGAGAGGTTCTCAACTTTCATTTAAGTTTACAATACGAGAGAAAAAAGGAGGAGCGAAAAATGAAAAAAAGCGTTTATTCCGTTGTTCTGGGCGACGACGTTATTAAAAAGGTGGACAGACTGGCTTATGCCAACAATACCAACCGTTCAAATATGATAAATCAGATTTTGGCGGAGTACGTTTCGCTTACTACACCCGAAAAAAGAATAAGCGGTATTTTTGAACAGCTTGCCGATTTTCTTTACGCGGGGGAAACTTTCAGCGAATTGTCACCCCCCACACCGTCGGTAATGTCGGTAAGGACGGCGCTTTCATATAAATATAACCCTACCGTGAGGTATTCGATAGAATTGTACCGCGAACCCGGAATTGAACAGGGCGTGATAAGGGTATCGACCAGAACCACAAATTCCGCTCTGCTTTCAAAAATGCTTGATTTTTACAGGTTCTGGGCGGAAATTGAATATAACTACGGCTTTAAGGGAAAGGATAGCTATGAAAACGGCGTTTTTAAGCGGCCCATAATTCACCGTGACAATCCGCTTGCGCTTGAAGGCGCTAAAAAAGGCGCTGCGGCAGGCGAGCTTATAGCGGATTATATTTCGCTTTTAGACAGTGCGATGAAATTGTACTTCTCGGATGAACCCGAGGAAATACAGCCGGCGTATGACGGTTATATAAAGACAAACAGTGAAATCATTTAGGAGATGAGCTTATGAACATAGAAAAATTTACGCAAAAATCGATAGAGGCAATAAAGAACGCCCAAACAACGGCGGGCGAAAACGGCAATAACAGCATAGGCGAAGCACATTTGCTTGCGGCACTGCTTTCACAGCCCGACGGTCTTACGGGTGAAATTATAAAGAGCATAGGAGCGTCGCCCGAGGCACTGCTGAACGCGCTGGAAGAGGAAATTTCCAAGATGCCCAAAATCAGCGGCAGCGGCTACGACCCGAACAATATCTACGTTTCACCCGAGCTTAATAAGGCGCTTAACGCCGCCGAAAAACAGGCGGCGAAAATGCAGGACGATTATGTTTCGGTTGAGCATATATTACTGGGGCTCATACAAAACCCCGATGAAATTCTTAAAAAGATTTTCTGCGCTTATAACATAACCGAACCGCGTGTTTTGGAGGCTCTTAAGAGCATAAGGGGCAACCAGAAGGTTAAAAGCGATAATCCGGAGGACACATACGACGTGCTTAAAAAATACGGCGTAGATCTGGTACAGCGCGCAAGGGAGCATAAGCTTGACCCTGTTATAGGCAGAGATGAGGAAATACGCAATGTTATAAGAATACTGTCGCGTAAGACCAAAAATAACCCTTGCCTTATAGGCGAACCCGGCGTAGGCAAAACCGCAATTGCCGAGGGACTGGCGCTGAGAATTGTCAGCGGCGATGTTCCGGACAATCTTAAAAACCGCACAATTTTTTCTCTTGACCTGGGCGCGCTTATCGCGGGCGCAAAATTCCGCGGTGAGTTTGAGGAAAGACTTAAAGCCGTGCTTAACGAGGTTAAATCAAGCGAAGGCAGGATCATACTCTTTATTGATGAGTTGCACACAATTGTGGGAGCGGGCAAAACCGACGGCGCGCTTGACGCCGGCAATATATTAAAGCCGCTGCTCGCAAGGGGCGAACTGCACTGCATCGGCGCGACAACGCTTAACGAGTACCGCCAGTACATTGAAAAGGACGCGGCGCTTGAAAGACGTTTCCAGCCGGTTATGGTCGCCGAACCTACGGTTGAAGATACAATTGCCATCTTGAGAGGTCTTAAGGAACGCTACGAGGTCTATCACGGCGTTAAGATAATGGATAAGGCGATAATTGCCGCCGCAACCCTTTCAAACCGCTATATTCAGGACAGATTTTTGCCCGATAAGGCCATTGATCTTATAGATGAGGCATGCGCGCTTATTAAGACCGAGATGTACTCAATGCCTACCGAAATGGATGAGATTTCGCATAAGATTATGCAGCTTGAAATTGAGGAAGAGGCGCTTTCAAAGGAAACGGATAAGCTGACCCTTGCCCACCTTGACGAAATAAAGGCTGAACTTGCCCGCTTGCGTGACGAATTCAAGGCAATGAAAGCCAAGCTTGAAAACGAGAAACAGGGCATTGAAAAGGTACAAAAGATACGTTCCGAAATTGAGGACGTAAATCATCAGATAGAAAAGGCAAAGGAAGAATACAATCTTACCAAAGCCGCCGAGCTTCAGTACGGACGGCTGCCGCAGTTACAGCAGGAACTTGAAAAAGAGGAACAGGCAAGCGAGCCCGGGGATAACACCCTTCTGCGCGACCGCGTGACCGATGAAGAAATTGCAAAAATAGTGTCGCGCTGGACGGGCATACCCGTGTCAAAGCTTGTTGAAAGCGAAAGAAGCAAGCTTTTGAATCTTGAGGGCATACTTCACAACCGCGTTATCGGTCAGGACGAGGCGGTTCATAAGGTGAGCGACGCAATACTGCGTTCGAGAGCGGGAATAAAAGACCCGAACCGGCCTGTCGGCTCGTTCCTTTTCTTAGGGCCTACGGGCGTCGGTAAAACGGAACTTGCAAAGGCGCTTACCGCCGCGTTGTTCGACGACGAAAAGAGCCTTATACGCATTGATATGAGCGAATATATGGAGAAGTACTCCGTGTCGCGTCTTATAGGAGCGCCTCCCGGATATGTGGGCTACGATGAGGGCGGGCAGCTTACTGAGGCGGTGCGCCGCAAGCCTTACTCGGTTGTTTTGTTTGATGAGATTGAAAAAGCGCATCCCGATGTGTTTAACGTTCTTTTGCAGGTGCTTGACGACGGCAGGATAACCGACAGCCACGGCAAAACGGTGGATTTCAAGAATACTATTATTATCCTTACATCAAATTTGGGTTCGGATATAATTCTTGACGGAATTAACGGCAGGGGCGAAATAAGCGAGGACGCGCGCCTTAAGGTCAATGAGCTTCTAAAGCGCAGTTTCCGCCCCGAGTTTTTGAACAGACTGGATGAAATAATTTTCTACCGTCCTCTTACAAAGGACAACATCCGCGGTATTGTGGAACTTAAGGTAAAGGAAATATCCGAAAGGCTTAAGGAACAGCGCATAAACGTAAAGGTGACGGACACCGCAATCGGGCAGATAATAGAGCAGTCGTTCGATCCCGTTTACGGCGCAAGACCGATAAAGAGATTTATTCAGTCTAACATTGAAACGCTTATTGCCCGCAAAATGATCGAAAACGATATTGAACCCGATTCAACCGTTACGGTGGACTTTAAAAACGGCGGCTTTACCGCCGATGCCGCAGAGTAAGATTTGCGGCATACAAAGCCTTGACAAATACTCCGAAATAACTTATAATATCAGTAAATGCAATAATTTGGAGGAATTATAAAATATGATTAGTGCCGGCGATTTCAGAAACGGAGTAACCTTTGAAGAGGACGGCAACGTTCTTCAGGTAATCGAGTTTCAGCATGTTAAACCCGGAAAGGGAGCGGCTTTTGTAAGAACCAAGGTTAAAAATGTTATAACCGGTTCCGTTGTTGAAAAGAGCTATAACCCTACCGCTAAATTTCCGACTGCTTTTGTTGAGAGAAAGGATATGGAGTATTCCTATGCCGACGGCGACCTGTACTACTTTATGGATCAGGAAAGCTATGAGCTTGTTCCGATAAACAGCAGTGACCTGGGCGATAACTTTAAGTTTGTAAAAGAGAATATGGTTTGCAAAATACTTTCCTACAAGGGCAAGGTATTCGGTGTTGAGCCGCCAACATTCGTTGAACTTCAGGTTACTGCCACAGATCCCGGCTTTAAGGGCGATACCGCTACAAACGCAACAAAGCCCGCAACGCTTGAAACCGGCGCCGAGATACGCGTTCCGCTCTTTATTAATGAGGGCGATATGATAAGAATCGATACCCGCACCGGCGAGTATATGGAGCGTGCGTAATTAATTTGTGCGCCCGGACGCTTAAAACCGATTAATTTTAATTGTTCAGGAGGTAATTTTAAATGGATATTTGCGAGAAAATTGCTTACATTAAGGGCTTGGCTGAAGGTCTTAAGCTTGATGAAAACACAAACGAGGGTAAAATTCTTTCCGCGATAATCGATCTTCTCGGCGATATGACGGCTGAGATATGCGATATTGAGGACGGCTGCGACGAGCTTATGGAGCAGATCGACGCGGTTGACGAGGATCTTGCGGATGTTGAGAAGATCGTTTATGATGACGACGATGACGACTGCTGCTGCGACGATTGCTGTGACGGAGATGACGACGAGGACCTTTATGAAATTGAATGCCCCGCTTGCCACGACACCGTTTATCTTGACGGCGATATGATCGAGGAGGGCGGAATCACCTGCCCTAACTGCGGCACAGAACTTGAGTTTGATTTTGACTGTGATTGCGACGACTGCTGTGACGACTGCGACCACGAGGAAGAAAAAGAATAAACAGAACCGTAGTTAACACGACCGCGCTTTTCCGTTTTTACGGTTTGGCGCGGTCTTTTCAGTGTTTTATATTTCGGAAACGGAGCGGATAATGCAAACCACGGAGTTTAAACTGGAATTTGAAATATGTAATACCGAAAAAATCAAAATGCCGGCAATAATAGTGGCGGCGGGCTCTTCACACCGTATGAACGGGCTTAATAAACAGCTTTTGCCGATAGGCGGCGTTCCCGTACTTGCACGGACTCTTAAGGCGTTTCAGAACAGCGAATATGTTTCGCATATTGTTCTGGTTGCGCGCGGGTGTGACGCGGAAGCCTGCAAAAGGCTTGCAAAAGAGTACTCGGTGGATAAGCTTTACGCAACGGTTTCGGGCGGAGAATCGCGCCAGCAGTCGGTGCTTAACGGACTTAGATGTTTACCCGAAAACACAAAAAACGTGCTTATTCAGGACGGTGCGCGTCCGCTTACGGATAATACGGTAATAAGCGCCGTCGCAACCGCGCTAAAAGAGCATTGTGCCGTAACCTGCGCCGTTCCTATCAAGGACACGGTAAAGCAGGTGGACAAAAGCGGCAAGGTGGTAAACACGCCCGACCGCTCGTCGCTTGTGGCGGTTCAAACGCCGCAGGGCGTTCGTGTTGCCGAATATTTAAAGGCACTTGAAAATGCGAAGGACCTTTCCGTTTTTACCGATGATATGTCTGTTATGGAAGCGGCGGGGTACGATGTTTTCACCGTTCCGGGCAGTTTCGGAAATATAAAGGTGACAACGCCAGAAGATATAAAACTTGCAGAGTATCTTCTGTCACTGGAGGATTGAATATGAGAATAGGTCACGGGTATGACGTGCATAAGTTGGTTCACGGAAGGCGCCTTGTAATAGGCGGCGTTACAATACCTCACGATTTGGGACTTCTCGGTCATTCCGATGCGGATGTCCTGCTTCACGCGATTTGCGATGCACTGCTCGGTGCGGCGGCTCTCGGCGATATAGGAAAGCATTTCCCCGACAGC
This sequence comes from uncultured Eubacteriales bacterium, assembly GCA_934454655.1. GTDB lineage: Bacteria > Bacillota > Clostridia > Oscillospirales > Acutalibacteraceae > UBA737. Next base: position 5,524 of record CAKSFK010000018.1, read on the forward strand.
AGCGAAGAATTTGAGGGTATTGACAGCCGTATTTTGCTGCGTAAAACCGTTTCACTGATATCGCAAAAGGGCTATTCGGTGGTTAATATTGACGCCACAGTGATAGCGCAAAAGCCAAGACTTTCGGGTCATACCGAACGTATGAGAGCGAATATTGCCGCCGACTGCGGCATTGCTCCCGACTGTGTTAATGTTAAGGCCACAACAGAGGAGGGACTGGGCTTTACGGGCGCACAGGAGGGAATAAGCGCGCACGCCGTGTGCATTATCGGGTAATAAACCGCGCGCGGCAGTCATATTATTTTAACGGTGATATGATATTGAAATTCTTTGTAATTCTCTCAAAAAAGACAATTGCCTCACTTCTGCTGATTACCGTTGCCGCGTTTGCGGTGGTAAGCCGTATTTCCGCAATAAATTCGTGCGAAAAAAACGGCGATACCAATGCCGCAAGGGTAGAATACATTAAAGATTTGGGCTACAATATAAATGAAACGGCAGCGGAAAAGAAAAGCATAGTAATACCAAGCGAATTTTCTGATGTATACAAACGCTATAACGAGTTGCAGCAAAGCGCGGGTTTTGATTTGTCGCCTTACAGGGGAAAGGCGGCGGAGGTGTATAAATACCCGCTTGCGGACGGCTCCGACCGCAGCGTTACGCTTATAGTATGCAAAGATAAAATAATCGGCGGAGATGTGTGCGAAAACGCTATTAACGGAAAAATGCTGCCGCTTAAGGCAATGCGAGAAATCCACGCTCAAAAAACGGGTTCGGATTATTCTCACTTGCCTAAGACAAGCTGAAACAAAAAATAAGGAGAACCGAAATGCCGAGTCAGAGGCTGGATAAATTTTTGTCGTCACAGCTTAACCGAACAAGACGTGATGTTAAAGAAGACCTGCGCCGCGGCTTAGTACAGGTCAACGGAGCCGCGGTAAAACAGCCGGAGTACGGAATTGATCCCGAAAGGGACGAAATTCTGTACGGTGGACAGGCTGTGCGTTATAAGGAACATATTTATATTGTTATGAACAAGCCCGCGGGGGTTCTTTCCGCCTCGAACGATAAAAAACGGAAAACCGTTGTGGACCTTGTGCCTCAAAATTTAAAGCGCAGGGGACTTTTTCCTGTCGGACGGCTTGACCGCGACACCACGGGGCTTTTAATAATAACGGACGACGGTGATTTTGCGCACAGGGTGCTTTCCCCGAAAAAAGAAGTGTTTAAAACGTATATCGCACTGCTCGACGCCGATGTTACACCCGAAATAATAAAAAAATTTGAGGATGGCATCGTACTGGCGGACGGCACTCCGTGCCGCAGGGCATATTTGAAAAGAACGGGAGAAAAAACCGCCGAAATAAAAATCTGCGAAGGAAAATATCACCAGATAAAAAGAATGTTCGGCACTGTCGGCATCGGGGTAAACGGGCTTCACAGAAAGGCAATCGGAAATTATACCCTGCCGGAAAATCTGAACCCCGGCGAGTGTGCCGAGGTTGAAAATTTCCAATTAAATCCTTTGTTTGAGGATAAATAACGTCCGAATATGCATATTAAACAAAACATTCTTTTTAACATTGGATAAAATTCGGGTTGTATTTTTTTTGTTGTTTTGTTATAATAACAATAACCAAAGCATTTTTAGGAGGCATAATCTATGGCAAGTCTGTCATTGCGTCATGTTTATAAGAGATATCCGGGCGGAGTTACCGCTGTATCGGATTTTAATCTCGAAATTAAAGATAAGGAGTTCATAATCCTTGTAGGACCGTCAGGTTGCGGAAAGTCTACAACCCTCAGAATGGTTGCGGGTCTTGAAGAAATTTCGGATGGCGAAATTTATATCGGTGACAAGCTTGTAAATGATGTTGCTCCTAAAGACCGCGATATTGCAATGGTTTTCCAGAACTATGCGCTTTATCCGCATATGACCGTTTTCGACAATATGGCATTCGGACTTAAACTCCGTAAAACACCTAAGGACGAAATCAAGCGCCGTGTTGAAGAGGCGGCCCGTATTCTTGATATATCACACCTTCTTGAGCGTAAGCCTAAGGCATTGTCCGGCGGTCAGCGTCAGCGTGTTGCGCTCGGTCGTGCAATAGTTCGTGAACCTAAGGTATTCCTTCTTGACGAGCCGCTGTCCAACCTGGACGCTAAGCTCCGCGCACAGATGCGTACCGAAATTTCAAAGCTGCACCAGAGGCTCGGCACAACGTTTATCTACGTTACCCACGACCAGACCGAGGCTATGACAATGGGTACTCGCATTGTCGTTATGAAGAGCGGTCTTATCCAGCAGGTAGATACGCCGAACAACCTCTATCTCTATCCCTGCAACCTGTTTGTTGCCGGATTTATCGGTTCTCCGCAGATGAACTTTATCGAGGCAAAGCTTCTTAAAGAGGGCGAGAATTACCTTGTTGAGTTCGGCTCTGAGGACACCAAGACACGTGCCGGCGTTAAATATAAAATTCAGCTTCCGGCTTCTAAGAATAAGGATAACTGCCTTGAGGCTTATGCCGGCAAGGAAATCATAATGGGTATCCGCCCCGAGAACGTTCACAATGAAGAGGACCTTATCGAAATTCATAAGGACGGCGTTGTTGAGGCTGATGTTGAAGTTACCGAACTTATGGGTGCTGAAACCTACCTGTATATGAACTGTGAAGGTCAGTCGATCAACGCACGCGTTAGCCCGACCAACACTGCCCGCCCGGGTGATAAAATTAAGATTGCGTTTGAAACCGCAAAGATACACCTCTTTGATAAGGAAACCGAGCTTACCATCTGCAATTAATCGGTTCTTGTAAGTCGTGTCTTATGTTGCGACGGTGTAATTTAACAGATAATTCAGACGGCTGTGAAAACGAGAGTTTTCACAGCCGTTGTTTTTTTTGCGGTTTAAATTTTTTTGCTCCGCGGCGTGCGTAGAATAGAAGCGTTGTGAGCGGAGCGGGGCAATGCCGACTAATGCCGTTTCTTCAAAAAAAAATCTTACCCTGATTGTATTGTCTGATTTTTTTAATAAAATCACGTTATGTTCGCATAATAATACCGATTTGTAAATATGTTGAAATATAAATTCTTTTACAATGAGGTGATTCTATGAAAAAAACAAATTACATTATAGAATTTATCGTAATTGGTATTGTGGGAACACTGTGGCACTTTATTTATGAATGGACGGGGGACAACGCGTTTGTCGGGGCGATTTCACCCGTAAATGAAAGCACATGGGAGCATTTGAAACTGCTGTTTTTCCCATCGCTTATCTATACGGTAGCAGAGTGGCTTTGCATTAAGGCTCGCCGGGGCGGTTATCTTGCGGCATCCGCCGCGGGAATTTACGCCGGAATGGGCGCAATTGTGGTATTTTTCTACACCTACACCGGCATTTTGGGATTTGACGTAATGTTTCTGGACGTTATAAGCTTTTTCCTCGGCATTTTTGTTATGCTTTATGTAAAACGGCTTATTATAAAGGGTGAAAAAATGCTTTCCAAATCCTGCGGCGTCACCGCCGCCGCGGTTTTGCTTATAACGGCGGCACTGTTTGTTATCTGGACGTTTATGCCGCCCGAGCTTGGAATTTTTGAATCGCCCGTTTAAAATAAAGCTTAGGGGTAATAATTATTATACAGTGTAAAATCGCTGTTCTAATAATAAAAAAACGGGGGTTTAAGAATGCAGAACAGTTCAATGTCCTTTATAAAGGGGCTCAGCACCGGTATGATAGCCGGTGCGGCGGCACTTGCCGTAGGCAAGGTTATGCTTAAGGACCATAAAAATGTCAGCCGCGGCTCAACCAAGGTTGTAAAGGCTGTGGGAGAGTTTGTTGACGGCGTGCAGACAATGTTTCGCTGACAGGTAATTTTTTCTCCCCGGGAAGAATATATTTAAATATAATACTTTCTCGGGGAGATACATAAAAATGGATGAAAATAATATTAAAAAGGACGGCGCGGGGATAGCGTCAATCATTATTACGGAAGCTGTTGTTACGGCAATAATAATTCTCACGGTTATAACGGTGAAATATTTTTTTTCGGGCTGTTATTCCGAAATAAAACAGTGGTATACAAAGGAAATTTGCTCCGATACCGATGTTAACGAGGTTCTGTCCCTTTTTGAGGGTGCTTCAAAATGAGGTTTAAGCTTTTCGGAACGGAATTTTACATATCGTTTCTTTTTTCACTTATCATAACCGTAATGATTGCGTTTGATAAAACCGGGTACGCAATACCGCTGCTTTTGTCGGTACTGGCACACGAGGGCGGACACCTTGCCGCAATGTGGATAAGCGACTGCGCCCCGCGCCGCGTCAGACTTGTTCCCGCCGCTGTTGAGATAACGGTGCCTGTGGGAACGCCGTATAAGCGTGACCTTGCGGTTACGCTTTGCGGACCTGCCGTTAACATTCTGTTGTTTGTAACTATGTGGCTTAATTTTATGTTTTACAAAAACAGCCTTACGCTTGTATATGCGGCGGTAAATCTTGCGGTTGCGCTGTTTAATCTTTTGCCCGTTTCTGGGCTGGACGGCGGAAATGTGCTGTACATTATAATAAGCCGAAAACACGGCGCCGAAAAGGCGTGCTTAACCCTTAAAATATTAACGCTCACGGTCGCGGCAATATTGGTAACAGCGGGTGTTTTTCTTATTGTAAAGGGTAATTTTAACCCCTCGTTTTTTATAACCGCGCTGTATCTTACGGTTATGAGCATTGCAAAGTCATAACACATAATATTGTGGATTTATTTTGAAATATTGAATAAATCCCCCACTTTTGGTGTAAAATAGCAGTGTACAAGCTTTGCCCCGCTCCACTTTAGGCAAATTTGTAGGATTGCACAAGTTATATGGTAAAATATGGCAGATTACAGATGGTTACAAACGGTTACAAAGTTGTAACAATTTAAAAAAAGAAAAAATGTTTGTGCAATTTAACCTAAAAGTGCGTTTTTGGTTACGTTGACATTGTGAGCATCACGGCGTATAATAAGGCACAGCTTGAAAATCAGATGGGCTTGCAGCCCGGTCTGACAAAGGAGATATTCGATGTTCGAAAAAATAAAGTACCGTTTTTCGCAAACGCTGTTTTCAAAACAGATGCGCGTAAAGTGCATTGCTGTTATGACGGCAGTAACAATTGCGGTAATTACGTTGCTTGACCTTTCGGTTAACACGGTTAAGGTGTTTGACGGAAGCAAAACCTACACCGTCCGCTCTCTTAACGCAAATGTTGCAAGTGTTGTTTCCGGGCTTAGTCTTAAATCGGGAAATTATAAAATAATCAGCACAAAGGTTAAAAACAGACTTACCACGGTTGAAATTGCATACACCTATCCCGTGTATGTAACAAACGGGGACAAAACGGTTGAAATTCAGTTCACGTCCGGCACTGTTTACGACGCGCTTGTGTGCGCCGGGTTCAGTCCCGATGAAAGCGATTTTATTGAGCCTGCCGCCGATACCGTAATTACGGAAACGGTTTATATTGACTACGCCGACGTTGAGTACGTAAGCGGCAGTTATACAGAGGCAATACCCCACGCCGTTAACACGGTATATTCTTCCGCATACAGCGTAGGCACCAAAACCGTTAACGCGGGAAGCGACGGCGTTAAAAAGATAAATTATACCGAGAAGCTTGTTAACGGTGTTTCAACCGAAAAAAGCATTACAGGCGAGGAAATTCTTGCCGAGGCGGTTTCGGCAACCGAGATTATAGGAACCAAAAAGGTTGCCGCGGCAAAAAGCACGCTTTTAAGCTCCGCGGTAAAGAGCGTTTCAACGTTATCGCCGTCAGCCCCCATTGAGCTTGACGAAAACGGAAACCCGCTGCACTACAAATCAAAGCTTACCTCAAGGGCAACCGCGTACACATACACCGGGCATAACTGCGCAACGGGAGTAGCTCCTCAGCCGGGTTATATTGCGGTTAATCCCAAGGTTATACCGTACGGCACGAAAATGTATATCAAAACAGCCGACGGCAAGTTTATATACGGCTATGCCGTTGCGGCTGACACGGGCGGTTTTGTGAAAAAGCATCCCACCGGAGTTGACCTTTTTATGGCGACGAAGAGCGACTGTGTAAGCTTCGGCGTCAGAAATGTTGAAATATTTATTTTGGAGTAGAACAAAATAGATTTTAAGGTTTATCGACTGTGCCTCCCTCGTAATGAGGGAGGTTTTTTTGTAAATCTGTAAAACCGAACGGAAAATCAAATGAAACTTTTTTGAAATAATTATGCGAAAAAACTTGCATATTTATGCTAAATGTGATAATATAATCGATGAACAGAATAAAGGCTAAGTGAAGTATGCAGGAAATTACGGATTTTCCGTTCCCGAAGGAGTAACACTCTCAGGTATTGCAATGCAATGAAACTGTGTACGGATAGCGCTCCGGAGAAATCCGAAATCGGATGCCGAAGGTGCAAGACCGGTCTCAAGCGGTCAATCTCTCAGGCAAAAGGACGGAAGCACAAACTTAAACTCACGCGGGTAATTCCGCGTTTTAAGCATTGTTATTACGGAGCTTTACGGTTATGGCAGAGTTTCGTGACGAACCATAATTCGTTGCGGGCTCTGTCTTTTTTTGTTTGAATTTTAATATTTGGGGAGAAATGTAAAATGTGGGACGCGTTTATTGAAACCGTAACAAATGTAAACGATTTTGTTAACGGCATTGTTTGGGGATGGCCAATGATCATTATGATCCTGGGTACAGGAATTCTGCTTACGGTAAGAACCCGTCTTTTGCAGGTGCGTAAATTCGGCGAGTCGATGAGCACCACCATTGTGCCGGCTGTGAAAGAAATGGGCAAAGGCAAGGACAAAAAAGGGGGCAAAAAATCAGTTTCTCAGTTTGAGGCCTTTTCCGCGGCAATTTCCGGCACGGTAGGAACGGGCAATATTATAGGTGTTACATCCGCCATTTTAACAGGAGGACCGGGAGCGGTTCTTTGGATGTGGATATCGGCGTTTTTCGGAATGGTTACAAATTACTCCGAAAATGTTTTGGGACTTTACTATCGCCGCCGCGAAAAGGACGGCAGTTTCAGCGGCGGAGCGTTTTATTACATAGCCTACGGCATAAAGCAAAAATGGCTCGGAGTTCTGGCGGCGGTGTTCTGTCTTTTGGCGGCTGTCGGAATGAGCGGAGTTCAGTGTAATAAAATTACAGGTTCGTTTGTGTCCGTAACGGGCGACGACAGCGTTTGGTTCAAGATAATGATAGGCACGGTTGTGGCACTGCTTGCCGCGGTGGTTATTATCGGCGGAATAAAGAGGATAGGCAGAATTGCCTCAATGCTGGTGCCGTTTATGTCGCTTTTGTTTATTGCAATGGCGCTTGTTATAATCGGGAAGAACTATGCGGCAATACCCGAAACCTTCCGTCTTATTTTCTCAAGCGCGTTTTCATCAAAGGCTGTTGCTGGCGGCGTAGGCGGATTTGTGTTTTCGCAGATAATTAAAAAAGGTCTTGCAAGAGGTGTTTTCTCTAACGAGGCGGGACTCGGTTCATCCGTGATAGCGCACTCCGCGTCCGAAACCCGCGAACCCGTGAAACAGGGACTGTGGGGAATATTTGAAGTGTTTTTCGATACGTTTGTAATATGCACACTCACGGCGCTTGTAGTGCTTACTTCAAACATAGGCAGCGGCGCGTACGACAGCGGCACATTTTTCGGCAGTACAGATGCCGCAGGCAATTTTGTCGGCGCTTCCGATACCGCGACGTCGCTCGGAGCATTTTCGGACAATCTCGGAATGTTCGGCACTGTGGCGTTTTTAATAATTCTTCCGCTGTTTGCGTTTACAACCATACTTGCGTGGTCGTATTACGGGGAAAAGGCGGTTGACTTCTGCTTCCGCGGCTTAAAAGAAGAAAAACGCAAAATACCGACAATGATATTCAAAATAATTTATATTTTGCTAATTGCTACATCCTCGCTCATAGGCTCCGACCTTGTGTGGGCGCTTGACGATACCTTTAACGGTCTTATGGCTCTGCCTAACCTTATTGCGCTTGTGTTCCTGTCGGGTCAGGTTGCCGGCATTACCAAAAATTATTTCGACCGCAAAAAAGGCGCCGGCGTTGAACCGATGCTTTCGGCATATCCCGAGCAGAACGCGGAATTTAAAGAATACATTGAAAACCATTAGGATTAAACCGTGGCTGTCCGTGTAAAATCGGACAGCCCTTATTTTATTAATATTGTGTTAACAATTGGAATGTAAAATAATGTCGGGTGATTTAAGTTGTTGGATATAAAGGACGTAGATGCCAAGCTGCTGCTTGACAATAAGGATCTTATTTTAAAACAGACGCAGCCGTTTGCCGAGCTTATGATGAGGTACAGGTGCGCTATGCTTGAGGTTAAGACGAAGCTTGACGTGCTTAACAACCAACTTTCTCTTGACAGCGACCGAAACCCCTTTGAATCTATAAATTGCAGAATCAAGACCGTTTCCAGCATTGTTGAAAAGCTTAACCGCAAGGGCTGTGAAATTTCTGCCGAAAGCATTGAAAAAAACCTTAACGATGTTGCCGGAATAAGGGTCATATGTTCGTTCCCCGAGGATATTTACATTCTTGCGGACGAGCTTTGCTCGCAGGATGATATAAGGCTTATTCAAAAGAAGGATTACATAAAAAATCCGAAACCCAACGGGTACAGAAGTCTGCACCTTATAGTGGAAATACCGATTTTCCTTATGACGGAGAAGAAGTATATGCGCGTTGAGGTTCAGTTCAGAACAATTGCAATGGATTTTTGGGCGAGCCTCGAGCATAAGCTTAAATACAAGAAGAATATTGAATGTAATACCGATGAAATATCGGAAGAACTGCGGTGCTGTGCCGAGGAGATAAGCAGGCTTGACCTTAAAATGCAGGAGATACACAAAAAAATTAAAACGTGCTGAAAACACGGCGTATTTTATGCCGCGGCAGGACTTGAAAGTTTTGTGAAAAAGCGGTATAATATGTATTGTTGCGCTTTTTTCTTCCATACTAGATAACGGAGGGAAAAAGATGAGCAATAAAGACGATAATAAAAATAACGAGCGCAAGGAACAAATTGAGGAAATAAAAGAGCTTGGTTCTGTTACTTCGTATGACGGCAGGCACAGAATCTACTGCCTTACGGTGATCGGCGAGATTGAGGGACACAGCGTTCTGCCCGAGCAGAGCAAGACCACAAAATACGAACACGTTATTCCGCAGCTTGTGGCAATTGAGGAGAGCCGTGAAATTGACGGGCTGCTTGTTGTGCTTAACACCGTCGGCGGAGATGTTGAGGCGGGGCTCGCAATTGCTGAACTTATATCCGGAATGAAAAAACCGGTGGTTTCCTTTGTGCTGGGCGGAGGACACTCAATAGGCGTTCCGCTGGCTGTTGCGGCAAAGCGGTCGTACATTGCGCCTTCCGCAACTATGACGGTGCATCCCGTGCGGACAACCGGACTTATTATAGGCGTTCCGCAGACGATGAACCACTTTGCGCGTATGCAGGGAAGAATTACGGATTTTGTTGTACGTAATTCCAACATTACCGCGGAAAGATTTACCGAGCTTTTAATGAACACGGGCGAAATGGTGACCGATGTGGGCTCGATTCTTTCGGGCGACAGGGCGGTAGCAGAGGGAATTATTGACGAAGTGGGAACTCTTAATACCGTTATGGACGGTCTTTACAGGCTGATAGAAGAAAACAAAAAAGGGACTTAGCAAGGTCCCGTTTACATAGGAGTTGAATATGGCAGTGGCAAAAAAGAAAAGCGGCAAAACGGCAGCGCGCACTTCCGCAAAGGCGGAAAAGTCCGTTCAGCCGCGCAGCTCTGCGGGCAAAAGGCAGCTTATGTCCGTTATATGGTTCGCGGTGGCGGTGTTCATACTTTGCGTGGTATTTATACCGGGACAAAACGTGTGGCTTGCGGTACATAACGCAATATTCGGCGTGTTCGGAATAACGGCTTATTTTTATCCCTTTTTGCTGGGATTTGTAGCCGTACTTTTTGCAATGGATAAAATCGGCGGTTCAATAAACGCAAAAATAATAGAGTCGGGCGTGCTTGTGGTGCTTATAGGCGCGGCGGTCGATATTTTTGCAAAGCATAACGACGCTCTCGGTTTCTGGCAGCACCTAACATCCGCTTACAGCTTTGGCACAAAGCTTAAGTCGGGCGGATTTCTGGGCGCGCTTATAGGTCATCCGCTTTATCTGGCTTTCGGCAAAACGGGGGCGGCGATAACGGTTATACTGCTTATATTTGTGTTTTTAATGATAATAACGGGTACAACGCTTATGTCGCTTTTTAAAACCGTTGCAAGACCCGTAAGGACAATTTCCGAGCAGGCGGAAACAGCGTATCAAAACAAGCTTGAGCGCGGCGGCGCTCAAAGGGAAAAACAGCTTAAGGTTCTTAAGGGCTTTAATGTTGATATTCCGGTTGACGATATACCCGAAAAAAGGAACATTAAAAAGGAAACACTGGAAGAAAAACAGCGTAAGGTTGTTTCCGCTTATTACGGGGCAGACGTTTCCGAGGAAAAGGAAGAAACGGCTCCCGAGCGGGAAAAGGAAGAGCCCGCACCCGAAAACACCGATATTGACAGTGCTCTGAAAGCCGCAAGGGCAGAGGCGGCGCAGGAAAAGGCGGCAATTAAAGAGGAAACCGAGAAATTCACGGAAAAAATTGAAGAAAAGGCTGAGGAAGTGCCGGCAGACAGCTATAAATTCCCGCCGCTTAACCTTTTAAAGGAATCAAAGGCAACAAACGCGGCGGCGCTTTCGGCAGAACTTGACAGCACGGCGGATAAGCTTGTGGAAACCCTTAAAAGCTTCGGGGTTGAAACCAGAATTGTGGATATAAGCCGCGGACCTACGGTTACGCGGTATGAGCTTCAGCCGTCCGCCGGAGTAAAGATAAGCAAAATAACCAACCTTGCGGACGATATTGCCCTGAACCTTGCAACCGCGGGCGTTCGTATTGAAGCGCCCATACCGAACAAGGCGGCCGTGGGAATAGAAGTTCCGAACAAGGCAAGCTCGGTAGTCGGGGTAAGGGGAATACTGGAATCCCCCGCGTTTTCGTCCGCAAAAAGCAGGCTCACGGTGGCTTTGGGACGTGATATAGGCGGCAACGCGGTTGTTGCGGACATTGCCAAAATGCCGCACGGACTTATTGCCGGCGCTACCGGTTCGGGTAAATCCGTTTGCATTAATTCGTTTATAATCAGTCTGCTTTACAAGGCAAGCCCCGATGACGTTAAACTTTTAATGATAGACCCAAAGGTGGTTGAGCTCGGCATATACAACGGTATTCCGCATTTGCTTGTGCCGGTTGTCACCGACCCGCGAAAGGCCGCGGGCGCTCTCGGGTGGGCGGTAAGCGAAATGGAAAAGCGTTACAAAATGTTTGCCGACCGCGGAGTGCGCGACCTTGCGGGCTATAACAAATTTGTTGAAAATCTGGGCGACCCGGAAATCTCCAAAATGCCGCACATTGTAATAATTATAGACGAGCTTGCCGACCTTATGATGACGGCGCCCAACGAAGTTGAGGATTCCATAAACCGCATAGCGGCAAAGGCGCGCGCCGCGGGTATGCACCTTTTGATTGCAACGCAGCGCCCGTCGGTCGATGTTGTAACCGGCGTTATCAAGGCGAACATCCCAACAAGAATTGCGTTTGCGGTTTCTTCGCACATAGACAGCCGCACCATTCTTGATACCGCGGGGGCGGAAAAGCTGCTGGGGCGCGGCGATATGCTGTTCAGCCCCGTAGGCTCCTCAAAGCCGCGCCGAATACAGGGCTGTTTTGTAAGCGACGAGGAAGTTGAGGCGGTTGTTGATTACGTTAAAAGCGATCATTCCGCCGATTATGACGATGACGTTATGGTTGAAATAGAACGTCAGGCGGCGGTTGAGAAAAAACAAAAGACAGGTTTGCCCGAGGACGGACCCGAGGGCGACCCGATGCTTGAGGACGCAATTAAGGTTGTTGTGGAAAACGGTATGGCGTCCACCTCGCTTTTGCAGAGAAAGCTGAAACTCGGATATGCCAGAGCCGCCAGAATTGTGGATGAAATGGAGCAGAGGGGCGTTGTCGGACCTTACGAGGGCTCTAAACCGCGCAAGGTGCTTATAACAAGGGATCAACTGCTTGAGCGCGAGGCAATGGGAAATGTTGAGGAAGAACAGTAAAAGAAACCTCAGAATTGCGGCAGGGCTGGCGTCGGTTTGTGCGGCGCTGTTTGTTATCTGCTTTGCAAACGGTATATTCGGCGAAAGAGCAAAGCGGGTATTCTCTCCTGTCGGGTTTAATTCCGATTTTGATAAATCGCAGGATTTTGTTGAGATTATAGATGTCGGTCAGGGCGACAGTATTCTTGTGTACTCAAACGGATGCAGCGCGCTTATAGACGCGGGACTTACAACCTCCGCGGACGATATAGCCGAAAATTTGCGGAGGTACAATATAAGCGATATAGACGTTGCTCTGGTAACGCATTTACATATGGATCATGCGGGCGGACTTAAAAATATTGCCGAAATATTTGATATTGATAACCTTGTTATTCCGGTGGACCATGAGGACGCCGAGGCGCAGGACCTTGTGAACGATGTTAAAAAGATTACCGACGGCAGAAAAGGAAAAATTTATACCGCCGTTCAGGGAATGAATTTCAAAATAGGCGAATTTACCCTAACGGTGCTTTGCTGTTACGGCGATATGAAAAACGAGAACAGCCGCTCGGCGGTTGTAATGGCGGAAATTGACGGGCTGAAGTTTCTTTTTACGGGCGACGCGGAGAGCGATACGGAAAAGGCGCTGCTTAACGAGGGTATAAATGTTGACTGCGATGTTTTAAAGGTCGGTCATCACGGAAGTAAGACCTCAAGCCTTAAGGAGTTTATTGAGGCTTCAAGCCCGACGTACGCGGCAATATCTGTCGGATTTGACAACACCTATTCCCATCCGTCGGGCAGTGTTCTTGATGAATTGAAAAGTGAAAGCATCCGAATTTACAGGACGGACCGAAACGGCGATATAATCTTCTTTGCGGAGAACGGTAAAATCCGCGTCAAGACCGAAAAATAATCCAAAGGGACAAATTGCATAGATAATCGGTTAGTCCAAGCTCACTGTTTTGTAAATGCTGACGAAATTGGAAAAATAAATAAAAAACCCCTTAAAAAGGGTTGACAGATTTTAAAAACGGTAGTATCATAACATTGGTTAGCGAGGGCTAATCAATTTTTAGGACGAAAAGTTAGCTTAGGCTAATTGTAAAAGCGAGGTAAGCACTATGATGCCGCTGAGTCTTGCAGGCGTTGATGAAGAAAACACCATTAAAAAAATAGGCGGAAGCCCGGAAGTTAAACAACATCTTGAAAATCTTGGATTTGTTGTGGGCGGAACTGTTACGATTGTTAATACCTTGGGCGGAAACGTTATTGTTAACGTTAAGGAGGCAAGGGTTGCAATAAGCGAGGAAATGGCTCGTAAAATAATGGTGTGAAAGCACCGAATTACATAAAAGGGGGATTAAGCAGATGAAAACCTTGAAATCAGCCAAAATCGGAGATACCTACACCGTGGTAAAGCTGCACGGCGAGGGAGCGGTAAAGCGACGCATAATGGATATGGGTATCACCAAGGGCGTGCAGGTTTACGTTCGCAAGGTGGCACCGCTCGGCGATCCGGTTGAGGTAACGGTTCGCGGGTATGAGCTGTCGCTGAGAAAAGCCGACGCGGATATGATCGAGGTCGAGTAAGACCTTGTTTGGTATGCGTGACAGGTTTGAGTTCTGTCGTGTTGAGGCGCCGAGTTAGCGGGCGCTAATATATGGAAACGAAAGGATAGAAGTTATGGATATCAGAATAGCCCTTGCGGGTAACCCTAACTGCGGTAAAACAACACTTTTTAACGCACTTACGGGTTCTAATCAGTTTGTCGGTAACTGGCCGGGCGTTACGGTTGAGAAAAAGGAAGGTAAGCTTAAAAAGCATGACGGCGTAATCATCACCGACCTTCCGGGTATTTATTCGCTGTCGCCTTACACACTTGAAGAGGTTGTTGCGAGAAATTACCTTATTTCGGAGCGTCCCGACGCGATTCTTAACATTATCGACGGTACGAATCTTGAAAGAAACCTTTATCTTACAACCCAGCTCACCGAGCTTGGAATACCGGTTGTTATCGCCATTAATATGATGGACGTTGTACGTAAAAACGGCGATAAGATCAACACCGAGGAATTGTCCCGTCAGCTCGGCTGTAAGATAGTTGAAATCTCCGCCCTTAAGGGAACGGGCATTATGGAAGCGGCAGAGGCTGCGATAGATGCTGCCAAAAACACCAAAACCGTACCGCAGCACAGCTTTTCGGGTTGTGTTGAACACGCAATAGCCCACATTGAGGAAGCCGCTGTTCACAATATGCCCGAGGAACAGCAGCGCTGGTATGCAATAAAGATATTTGAGCGTGACGATAAGGTTTTGGCTCAGCTTAAAATTGACGAGGCAACACTGTTGCACATTGAAAAGGACATTGCCGCCGCCGAGAAAGAAATGGACGACGATGCCGAATCCATTATTACAAACGAGCGTTATATATACATAGCCTCCATTATAAAGGCGTGCTACAAGAAAAAGAGTGTGGGTAAGCTTTCCTCGTCGGATAAGATAGACCGAGTGGTTACAAACCGCTGGCTGGGTCTGCCGATATTCGCGCTTGTTATGTTCCTTGTTTATTACATTTCAATGGTAACCGTTGGCTCTGCCGCTACCGACTGGGCTAACGACGGGCTTTTCGGCGACGGCTGGCACCTTTTGGGAATAGGCTCTAAGTCCTACAGCGCCGATGCCGATGATTTCACCGCGGCTTCACAGGCTGTTCAGGCGTTTGCCGACATTGACGTAACCGCCGAAGACTTTGATGCCGATGAAGCGCTTGACGAAATGAAAGACTTTAAGGCAGACTCCAAAACCGCAACTGTTGACGTTGAAGATGAGGAAACACTTGCGGTTAACACAATGACTGCTTATTATTCCGAAATTCCTTCAAATCTTTCAAAGGCTGAGGAAGAGGAAACGGTTGCAATGTCTTATAAGGACGCTGTTTCTTACTTTGAGAAAAACGGCTTTGACGAGCCCGACCCTGCCGATTACGGCGTTTGGGTTCCCGGTATACCGGTGCTTGTGGGCGGAGGACTTGACAAAGCGGGTGCTGCCGATTGGCTTTCGGGTCTTATTAACGACGGTATCGTAGCCGGTGTGGGCGCTGTTTTGGGCTTTGTTCCGCAGATGCTCGTTCTGTTCTTACTCTTAGCCTTCCTTGAGGCCTGCGGTTATATGTCACGTATCGCATTCGTGCTTGACCGTGTCTTCCGCAAGTTCGGTCTATCGGGTAAATCCTTTATCCCGATGCTTATCGGTACGGGCTGCGGTATCCCCGGAATTATGGCTTCGCGTACCATTGAAAACGAACGCGACCGCCGTATGACAATTATGACAACAACGTTTATCCCCTGCGGCGCTAAGGTTCCGTTTATCGCAATGATCGCGGGCGCTATCTTCGGCGGTTCCGCACTTGTTGCAACCTCAGCTTACTTTATCGGTATGGCGGCGATAATCGTTTCGGGCATTATGCTTAAGAAAACAAAGATGTTCTCGGGCGATCCCGCTCCGTTCGTTATGGAGCTGCCGGCTTACCACTGGCCGACCCTCGGCAACGTTCTCCGTTCAATGTGGGAGCGCGGCTGGTCGTTCATAAAGAAAGCGGGAACAATAATCCTTCTTTCAACCATACTTGTTTGGTTCACCACATACTTCGGCTGGGCTGACGGCTCGTTCGGAATGCTCGATGAAGAACAGATAGGTTCTTCGATCCTTGCAAAGATCGGCGGCGCCATCGCTTGGATATTCAAGCCTCTGGGCTGGGGCAACTGGAAAGCGGTTGTTGCTTCTATTACCGGTCTTGTTGCTAAGGAAAACATTGTCGGTACTCTCGGTATACTTTACGGCGGCTCAGATACAAGCGTTTATCACAACATTGCCGCTGCGTTCACCGGAATCACCGCTTATTCGTTCCTTGTATTCAACCTGCTTTGCGCGCCCTGCTTTGCGGCTATCGGCGCAATCAAGCGTGAGATGAACAGCCGGAAGTGGACATGGTTCGCAATCGGCTATCAGTGCGGATTTGCTTATCTTGTAGCGCTTATGATAAACCAGTTCGGCGGTTTGTTCACCGGCAATGTAAATGTTATCGGTCTTATCTTCGCGGTTGCGGCTCTGGCACTTATAGTTTATATGCTTGTCCGCCCGTACAAAGAGGCTACAAAGCTTACCGCAAAGGTAAAAGTTTAAGTTAAACTGTGAAAGGAGTCTGTCGGTATGATTACGTGGTTAAAGCTTAACATAGCAACAATAATTATCAGTCTTATTCTGGCTGTTGTGGTGGCACTGGTTATTATTTCAATAGTGAAGAATAAGAAAAAAGGCAAATCTTCCTGCGGCTGCAACTGCGCTCACTGTGCAATGGCGGGCTCCTGCCACAAGAAATAGTTTTATTAAAAAGGGGGACGCCGAGTGACGGCGTCCCCCTTTAATTAAATTTCAAAGTAAGCCATTGCTAACCGAAAAGGAGAAATAAAATGCCTATTGTTGAATTTAAAAACGTAAGCCGCGTTTACAAAAGCGGCGACCACGAGTTAAAAGCGCTTGATAATGTAAGCCTTTCTCTTGACGATGGCAAGTTTGCGGTAATATTAGGACCCAGCGGTGCCGGAAAAAGCACCCTTTTAAACCTGCTCGGCGGTCTGGACAGTCCCACGGAGGGCAAGATAATTGTGGGCGGCAAGGATATTTCCACGCTCACGGGCGATGAATTGGCAGAGTACCGTGCGGCAAAGGTTGGGTTTGTGTTTCAGTTTTATAACCTTGTCCCCACTCTTACGGTTCACGAAAACGTTGCGCTTGTAAAGGAAATAGCGCCGGAGCCGCTGTCGGCAACCAAAATGATTGAGGAAGTGGGACTTTCCGATCACCTTAAAAACTTCCCGTCGGAGCTTTCGGGCGGCGAACAGCAAAGGGTTTCCATTGCGCGCGCACTGGCGAAAAATCCGAAAATACTGCTCTGCGATGAGCCTACCGGCGCGCTTGACTCCAAAACCGGTGTGCTTGTACTCAAACTTTTGCTTAAAATGGCAAGAGATTACGGCAAAACAATAGTTATTGTTACCCACAATCAGAATATAGCGAAAATGGCGGATGTGATAATAAGGGTCAAGAACGGCAAGATACTGTCGTGCGAGGAACAGGCGAACCCTGCCTCGGCTGATGACATTGACTGGTAAAGGCGGTAAAACAAATGCTGTTTAAAAAACTTATCAGAACAATGGGGCTTTACAGAGCGCAGTTTATTTCAATGATAATAATGATAGCGCTCGGCGTCGGCATTTTTGTCGGCTTTAATATGGAGTGGGTCAGCATTGACGAAAACACCTCGGAATTTTTTGAGGAAACAGGCTTTGCGGATTACCGCCTAACATCGCAAATCGGCTTTACTGCCGACGACATTGAAGAAATCAAGGATATACAGGGCGTTAAGGGCGCCTCGAGGTATCTTTCGGTCAGTGCCGACGTCAAGGAAAGATCGGGCGACGCGGTTGCGCTTACGGTGACCGAGAACGCCGACGTTTCGGGCGTTAAGCTTATTTCGGGCGATAAATACGACGAAAACGATACGTCGGGTGTGTGGCTTTCGGACAAATATGCCGCGGCAAACGGCTTTAAAACGGGCGACAGCATAACCTTTAATTACAAAAATCTTCAAATAAAGTGTAAAATAAAGGGACTTGTAAAATCTTCCGAATACCTTGTATGCGTGCGCGATTCCAGCCAGCTTATGCCGGATTACGACACCTTCGGATTTGCCTATATTTCACCCGCTCTTTACAAAAAAGCCGCGGGAACGGCGTTCTATCCCCAAATAAACGTTATCTGCGACTTAAAGAAAAAGGAGTTTACCGAGAAAACTGAAAGGGCGCTCGGAAAAACAACGCTTATTTTAACAAAAGAGGAGTCGGGCTCGTATTCTTTGGCACAGGGCGAAGCGGACGAGGGCAAAACCATGGGTGCAATCCTGCCGGTTCTGTTTTTGCTCATAGCGGTGCTTACAATGGTTACCACAATGCACCGCCTTACGGTAAAAGAAAAGACCCAAATAGGAACGCTTAAGGCGCTCGGCTTTAAAAACAGGCGCATTTTAAGGCACTATACCTCTTACGCCTTTATGATAGGTATTGTCGGCACGGCAATCGGAATTGTGCTCGGCTACCTTGTGGCTTACTTTATTATGAGCCCCGACGGCACAATGGGTACATATTTTGATATGCCGTACTGGAAGCTTAAAATGCCCGGTTTCTGCGTTGCGGTAATGATATTTATAATTGCGCTGCTTACGTTTATCGGATTTCTTTCGGTAAAGCAGATGCTTAAGGGTACCGCGGCGGACGCGCTGCGCCCGTACACACCCAAAAAGATGAAACCGCTTGCGATTGAAAAAACAAAGTCCTTTCATAAGCTTTCCTTCGGCACACGCTGGAATTTGCGCGATATTATGCGCCATAAATCAAGAACAGCGATGAGCCTTATCGGCATTGTGGGCTGTACGATATTAATTGTGGGCTCGCTCGGTATGAGGGACACTATGTCCGAATTTTTAAGTATGTATTATGACGGGGCGCTGAAATATTCCTCAAGAATTTATTTTGCAGAGGACGCTACGTTAGAACAGCGCGACAGCATAAGCGAAGAGTACGGCGGCGATCGCAGCGCGTCGGTCGGAGTTCAGATAGAGGACAAAACCGTTTCTCTTGATATTTACGGACTTAAAAACAACACGGTACGCTTTCCGTCCGATAAGAAGGGGTACGTCGATCTGAAGGATGACGGCGCGTATATTTGCGAACGTCTGGCGGATAAGTTTGACCTTGAAAAGGGCGATACCTTTGTTTTAAGCCCTTACGGAACGGACAAAAAGTATACGTTAAGGCTTAACGGGATTATAAGAAGCACCTCCGAAAGCGTGGTTGTAACGGAGAAATATGCCGACAGCCTCGGAATTGAGTATACGCCAGATTCCGTGTATACAAAAACCGCGAAAAAGGATGTAAAAAGCGATCCGGCAATAAAAACCGTGCAGTCAAAGCAGGCTATTATGGATTCGTTTGATACGTTCCTTGAAATAATGAATTCAATGGTGTTTGTGCTTGTGGGCGGCGCGCTTGTACTCGGCGTGGTTGTGCTTTACAATCTCGGCGTTATGAGCTACACCGAGCGCTACCGTGAAATGGCAACGCTTAAGGTGGTCGGCTTTAAGGACGGCAAAATAGGCAGACTGCTTATAGGACAAAATATGTGGCTTTCGCTTTTGGGAATTATTGCGGGGCTGCCGCTCGGCGCGCTCACGCTTGATTACCTGCTTAAGAAAATGGCTTCGGAATATGAAATGCGTATGAGCATAGGACCCGTTACTTATGTTGTGAGTATAGCCCTTACATTCGGTGTTTCGCTTATAGTCAGCCTTATGGTTGCGTGCAAAAACAAAAAGATTGATATGGTTGAGGCGCTTAAGGGCGCGGAATGATCAGTGAAAATAGCGGTCGAGCAGGTTTGAAATATTTACGGCCTTGGCGTGGTTTTCAAGCCTGTCCGCCGTAAGCCGCAACTCTGCCGCGGAGTGTATGCAGCCGCCCATTTCGCGAAGCTGCGACTGCATACGGGCGGGGAGCGACAAAAAGAACCTTCTTGAGCTTGCGCTTTCGTTTATCAGATCCTTAAGGGAGTTATATTGCACGGTATTCATTCCTTTCGGGATATATAATTTACGTTTAGACAGGCGGATTATTCCCGCTTGCCTAAAAAAAACAAGGGAAGAATTGTTATGATTAAAACTGTGCTTAAAATCGACGGTATGATGTGTTCTATGTGCGAGGCGCACATAAATGACGCAATAAGACAGAATTTCGCGGTAAAAAAGGTGACCTCATCCCACTCGGGAGGAAAAACGGTTATTTTGTCCGAAAATGAGCTTGACAGATCCGAAATTGAAAGGGTCATAGGCGAAACCGGCTACGAATTAAAGGACATAACAACCGAAACTGTCGGGGGCAAAAAGGGTTTTTTCGGGTTGTTCGGTAAAAAATGAGCGAGAATAAGATTACCTGTGTTTCAAAAGCAAACGAAAAACTGGCGCGCGACGTGTGCCGTTACCTCACCGAGAATATGGGCAGCAGAATTACGATAAAAATGCTGTCGGAAGTGTTCGGCGTATCGGGTACGGGGATAAAATGCGCGTTCAAAGCGGTTTACGGCGAGCCGATTTACAGATACATAAGAAGGATTAAAATGCAAAGCGCCGCCGAGGAACTTAAAAATACCGATAAAAGCGTGCTCCTGATTGCGGGAAGTTACGGCTATGACAACGGTTCTAAGTTTGCAAAGGCTTTTAAAGAGTGTATGGGCGCGCCACCGCTGAGTTACAGAAAAAACAAAGTATAATTTAGTGTATTTTAAAAAGTTTTATTGCATAAAATATATTTACGTGGTATACTTGTATTGCACCTGAACCCGGTGAATAATTAACAGAAAAGAAAAGGAAGTAACCGTTATGAAAATAACAAAGGATATGCTTATAGGCGAAGTTCTGGATAAAGACAGCAGCGCTGCCGAATATTTTTTTGAGATCGGTATGCACTGCCTTGGTTGCCCCGCGTCACGCGGTGAAAGCATTGAGCAGGCGTGCGAGGTTCACGGAACAGACTGCGACGCTCTGCTTGAAAAGCTTAACGCGCATTTTGCGGATAAATAATGAGTCTTAGTAAAAGACTGACACTTATTGCATCCCTTGTGCCTTACGGCGCAAGGGTTTGTGATATAGGTACGGATCACGCGCGCCTGCCGATTTTTCTTATCGAGAACGGCAGAGCGGCGGATGTGATTGCCTGCGACGTTCGCGAAAAACCGCTTGAAAAAGCGCGGGAGAACATTGCGGCGGCAGGTGCTGCGGGAATAACGCTTTTGCTGTGCGACGGCGTGCCGGACGACCGCACAGAAGAATCTGACACTGACACGGTAGTTATTGCGGGCATAGGCGGAGAAGTCATAGCCGGCATAATTGAAAGGTCACGGTATCTCTGCGGCGAAAAAAGACCGCTCTTAATTCTTCAGCCCACAACGTCCGCCGAGGAGCTCAGGCGTTTTCTGTGCGGTGAGGGCTACGAAATTTTAAGTGAAACGCCCCTGTTTGAAAACGAAAAGCTTTACAGCGTTATGACGGTCAGATACAACGGTGAGAAAACAAGTAAGGATGAGTTCTTTTTTTACACGGGTCTTATAGAACCGAAGGGCGACGGAAGACTGTACTTTGAAAAGCAGTATGCCAGGCTTAAATCCTGTGCGGATGCCCTTTTGACGAATGAAAATAAAAGAGCCGAATTTGAATACTATAACGGTTTGGCAATAAAATTTGAACGGATACTTCTTGACGGAGAATAAAAATGGCTTTTGACGGCGGATTTTTACATAAAATTATAAGCGAACTGAACGAGGGCGCAGGGGCGCACATAGATAAAATTCACCAGCCATCGCGCGATGAGCTGGTTATTTTGCTGCGTAAAAAGGGCTTTGCGAAAAAGATGCTTATAACCGCAAGGCAGGGAGCGGCAAGGATACAGTTTACCGAGAAAAGCTACGAAAATCCTTTATCGCCGCCTATGTTTTGTATGCTCGCGAGAAAGCACCTTGCGGCGGCAAAGCTTATTTCCGTGTCGCAGCCGGGGCTTGAAAGGATAGCGGAGCTGACGTTTTCCGCAACAAACGAGCTGGGCGATATTGTTATAATAAAGCTTATAGCCGAATTTATAGGCAGTAAAACCAATATAATCCTTGTAGGACGGGACGGCAGAATTATAGATTCCCTGCGGCGCTCCGATCCCGAAAAAAACGAAAGAACAGTCCTGCCGGGCGCGCCGTACGTATATCCCGATAAGCAGGATAAGCTTGACCCGCTTGAAGTCGAGTCTGACAAAATATGCGCCGCCGTTTCGGGAAAAGCGGACATATCAAAAGCATTGCTCGGCACGGTCAACGGTTTTTCACCGCTTGTATGCCGCGAAGTCGCGCACCGCGCCGAGGTGTGCGGCAGCCTTAGGGACGGGCTTGGCGGGGTGCTCTCCGACCTTTACGGAAGCGGCAGACCTATTGCCCTGTTCGGCAGGGACAAAGCACCGTTTGATTTTTCGTATACGGATATTACGCAGTACGGCGATAAGTTTGAAAAAAAGGAATACGGCAGTTTTTCCGAGCTTTTGGAAAAATTTTTTTCCGAAAAGGACAATTCCGACAAAATTCGACACGCCGCCGGTGATATTATAAAGCTTGTCGGAAATTTAAAGGCAAGAACAGAGCGTAAGCTGGCACTCAGGCTTGATGACCTTAAGAAAACCGAAAACCGCGAAATGCTGAGAATTTACGGTGAACTGCTTAAGGCAAACCTTTACAAGGCGCAAAGCGGGGCAACGTTTCTGGAGGCGGAGAATTATTACGACAATATGAAACCCGTGAGAATACCGCTTGACCCTGCGCTTTCGCCGCAGAAAAACGCCGCGAAGTATTTTAAGGATTACAAAAAGACCTACACAGCCGAGCAAACGCTCACCGCGCTTACCGAAAAGGACCGCGAAGAGCTTGTTTATTTTGAGTCTGTGCTGGACAGTATTGCACGAAGCGAAACCCTTGCGGAAATAGCGGAAATAAGGGAAGAACTTTACAGCGCCGGATATATAAAACGTCCGTTTGCACAGGGCAAAAAGGTTAAAGCACCGTCGGGCTTTAAGGAATATAAATCAAAAGAGGGTTACCGCATACTTGTAGGAAAAAACAACCGCCAGAACGATTATATAACAACATCACTTGCAACAAAGGCGGATATGTGGTTTCACGTTAAAAACGTCCCGGGTTCGCACGTTGTGGTTTTCTGCGGCAGCGGTGATGTGAGCGATGAAACCGTCTTGCAGGCGGCAGGGCTTGCCGCCGAAAACTCAAAAGCAGCGGGTTCTTCAAATGTGGCTGTTGACTATACGCCGGTGAAGTTTGTAAAGAAACCCGGGGGAGCAAAGCCGGGAATGGTTATTTATACAACAAACAAGACGGTTTACGTCACTCCCGAAAGGGGGAATAATTCTTGAACATAGGCGTTTCAACCGCAAGCCTTTACCCGCTTGAAACCGAGGCGGCGCTGGAGTTGCTGTGTAAAGCGGGCGTGCATAATACCGAAATATTTTTTAACGCTCCGTGCGAGCTTAAGGACAGCTTTGTTGACATATTGCTTGATATAAAGAAGAACTACGGTATAAATGTTAAATCGGTTCACCCCACAATGTCGCTTGCGGAGTCGTTTATGATATTCTCCGCTTATGAACGCCGTTTTTACGAAGCACTGGATGAATACCGCCGCTATTCGGAAATTGCCGCGGAACTCGGCGCGAAATACATAATAATGCACGGCGGAAAACCTAACGGCATTTTAAGCGACGAGGAATACTGCGAAAGATATATGAGCCTTAAAGAGGCAACGCTTGAAAACGGCGTTACGGTATTGCAGGAAAACGTGGTGCGTTTTCGCGCGGGCGATATTGATTTTATGCGCTCAATGCGTAAAATTCTGGGGAGCGAAGCCGAGTTTTGCCTTGATATAAAGCAGTCGCTCAGGTGCGGTTATGACCCCGTGGAGCAGACAGCCGAATTTATAGATAATATAAAACACTTCCATATAAGCGACCATTCACCGGCGTCTGACTGTATGCTTCCGGGAAAAGGCGGATTTGATTTCGGAGCGTTTTTTGCCGCAACGTCAGCCCTCGGTTACGACGGAGATTTTATGATTGAGGTTTACCGCGATTCGTACAGCGAATACTCGGAAATTTTTGACTCATATGCCAAATTAAAAAAACTGTTGCAAAACTGTAGTGAATGAGGTATAATTCTAAATGAATAAGAGTAGCGTTGTGCCGTTTTTGTGACAACATTTGCCTTATATACGGTATAATTATGCTGATTTTTTCAAAATACTAATAAGATGTTCCAAATAAAAGGGGTATAGAAGTGAATAATATAACCTTAATATCTTTGGCGAAACTTGCGCTTAAACATATTGTTGCAATTGCGGTTGCCGCGGTTGTCTGTGCCGCGGCGGCTTTTTCGTACTGCACGTTTATTGCCTCGCCCAGATATTCCGCAACGGGCTCGCTTATTTCAACCAACGGTATGCTCACACGGGAGTTTGAAACCTCATCGGGCTATGAAAAGGGCGTAAGCTATACCGATATTAACGCGTCCATTCAGATAACCGACACCATAACCGATCTTTTAAAGACAAACGGTATTTACAAGGATCTTGCAAAAAAACTCGGCGGTAATTATAAATACGGAGATATTAAATCCCGTTCTTCCGTTAGCCGCCGCAATACCGATTCACTGTTTATCGATGTAACATTTACCGCTTCATCTCCGGAGGAAGCGCTTAAGCTGGTAAACGGATACTTGGATATTGCGCCGGATTATGTGCTTGAGTATATCCCCGGCTCAACGGTTTCTGTTACCACAACGGCGGACAAGTCCTCAAGGGTCTACCCGCGCACATCATTTACAACGCTTGCGGCGGCTCTTGTCGGCGCTGTGGTATGTTTCGGTGTTTTCTTTGTTGTTTCGACTATGAACAATAAAGTACATACCGAGGATGACATCAGGGATAATTTTAAGATCATGCTCATAGGGAACGTGCCGGATTTTGAGAGCGCTAAGTCCGGCGGAAAGTATTAAGGAAAGGCGGTATAAGCAGTATGTCTGTAACACAAAATGTTTCAACCGTTCGGCATTCCGAAAAGCAGATTGCAAAAAAAGTGCCGTTTGCCGTTTCCGAGGCCTATAAAAGCATACGCACAAATTTAACCTCAATTCTCGAAAAGCAGAAGGGGAGCATTGTGGCGTTTTCCAGTCCCGGTGCGGCAGAGGGAAAATCCACCACGTCGCTAAATACCGCAATATCGCTTTCACAGCTTAACCGACGCGTTTTGCTGATTGATGCGGACGCTCACCGTCCGAGCCTGCACGTAAGGCTGCGTATGCCGAACGATATGGGACTTATGAGCGTTCTTACAGGTCTTAATACGTTTGACGAGGCGGTAAAAAGCTATAATCCGTATCTTGATGTATTAACGGCGGGACCGCTGCTTAAAAATTCAACCGAGGTTTTAAGCTCGCCGGAGTTTGAAAGATTTGTTGATGAAACAAGACCCAAATACGATTATGTGGTATTTGATACGCCGCCCGTAAATGTTTTGTCCGACCCATTGGTTGTTGCAAAGAAATGCGACGGATTGGTACTGGTCGTCCGCTCGAATGTCACCACGTTTGACGCCGTGCGAAAGGTTATAGACAGCGCGGAAATGCTTAACATAAATATTCTGGGCGTAATAATCAACGGCACCGAGCTTAGCCGAAAAGGCTATTACAATGGATACTATAAAGGAAGATAACCGGATAAGACAGTTGTGGATTTATCCGTGTAAAAAGAAAAGGGAAGTTTAAATACACGGTCAGCCGATGCTTGCCGTGTATTTTTATCGAATGTACGGATAATACAATAAGGCGGGTGATTACCATTATTTTAGATATTCATTCTCATATTCTTCCCGGAGTTGACGACGGCGCTGCGGATTTAAACGAATCGGTAAAATTGCTTGAGGCGCTCTTTGAACAGGGCGTTACCGATGTGGTCGCGACGCCGCATTTTTATCCTATGGACGAGGATATTGACAGCTTTAAGGACCGCATCGGCAGAGCATATCTAAGGCTTTGGGAAAAGGCGGCGGGCAGAAATCTGCCGAACATTTATCTCGGTGCGGAGGTGCTTTATTTCAGGTATATAGGAAACAGCGACGCGGCAAAAGAGCTGTGCATCGGCAAAACAAATTATATGCTTCTGGAGCTTTCGGAAAATTCTGTTCGCAACGGATTGTTTGAGGATATTGCCGCTTTGCGCGAAAATCAGGGCATAACCCCGATAATCGCTCATCTTGAAAGATACAGCCGTGTGCCGGGCTATAAAAAACTGCTTAGGTTCTTGAGTCAGGAAAAAATACCGGCGCAGGTCAACGCCTCTTCGTTTTTTCAGAAAAACTCGGCTGTGCTGTCCGAAAAACTTATTAAGGACGGATATGTTAACTTTCTTGCGACCGACTGCCATTCGTGCAGCACAAGGCCGCCGCTTATGAAACAGGCGCTTATGTATATCAGTGAAAAGCTCGGTTCGGAATATTCAAGCGGTTTTATACGCAATTCGCAGATTATGTTGGAGGTTATAAAGGACAGTGAAAATGAAAAGCAACACGCTTAATGTGTGCGAAAAGAACGGCGTCGGATACATAACATTTCCGCGTATGCAAAAGCTCGGATGCGTAAAGGCGCTCTTTTCCACAAGGCTGGGCGGTGTCAGCACGGGACGTTACAGCACAATGAATTTAAGCTTTAATAACGGCGACAGCAGAGAGAACGTGCTTGAAAATTACAAAAGACTTTGCGGCACCGCGGATATTGATGTGCGTGATTTGGTGCTTAGCCGCCAGACGCATACGGATAATATCCGTGTGGTTACAAGGTCGGATTGCGGCACAGGCATTTTTAAAGAGCCGTTTAATGATGTTGACGGTCTTATAACCGACTGCCGCGGTGTTGCCCTTGCAACCCACTATGCGGATTGCACGCCGCTTTTGTTTTGCGACACGGTGAAAAGGGTTATTGCCGCCGCGCACGCGGGGTGGCGCGGCACCGCAAAGTGCATCGGGGAAAAGACGGTTAAAAAAATGACCGACGTATTCGGCTGCGACCCGTCGGACATTACAGCCGCAATAGGTCCGTGTATAGGCAGATGCTGTTACGAGGTTGACGAGCCCGTGGCGGAGAAATTTCGTGATATTCCTTTTCTTAAAACAGACAGCGTTCTTTTTAAAAAGGAAAACGGCAGATATATGCTTGATTTGGTTGAGGCTAACCGACAGATATTGATGCACGCGGGCATTAATGAATGTAACATTGACGCGTCGGATATATGCACCTGCTGCAATGCCGATGAGCTTCATTCGCATCGCGCAACAAACGGCGAACGCGGAATTATGGCTGCAATAATAGAATTGGTATAACATTTTTAACACTTTTCGGGTTTTATATTGATAAAATTGGTACAAAACATGAAAAGTGTTATTATTTTCAAAAAAACACTTTACAACTTTAGCGAAATGAAGTATAATAACACCATCAAATAAAAAACCTGAAGGGGAAATTTAAAATGAAAAAAATTATTGCACTGGTAATGAGCATTTGTATGCTCGCCGTATTCGCCGGCTGCGGAAGTAAGGATTCTTCAAAGACCGACAGCGAGTACGTAAAAGGGAAAGGTAAGCTTGTAGTCGGCATTACCGATTTTAACCCGATGGACTATGAGGAAACAAAGGGCAGCGGGAAATGGATAGGCTTCGATGCGGATATGGCAAAGGAATTTGCAAAGAGCCTCGGCGTTGACGTTGAGTTTGTTGAAATTGACTGGGACAACAAAATAATGGAGCTCAGAAA
Organism: uncultured Eubacteriales bacterium; assembly: GCA_934454655.1. GTDB lineage: Bacteria > Bacillota > Clostridia > Oscillospirales > Acutalibacteraceae > UBA737. The sequence goes on from CAKSFK010000018.1 coordinate 33,247, forward strand.
CAAGAGTATTGACTGCGTATGGAACGGTATGACAATTTCAAGCGAAGTTAAAAACGGAATGTCGGTTTCAAATGCTTACTGCAAGAACACACAGGTTGTTGTTGTTAAAAAGGATGTTGCCGACAAGTACAAAACGGTTGAAAGCGTTAAGGACCTTAAGTTTGCAGCCGAGGCAGGATCGGCCGGTGAAAGCGCTTTAAAAGCGCTTAACTACAATGTAACTTCCGTTACGGCACAGGTTGACGCGCTTATGGAGGTCAACGCCGGCACTTCGGACGCGGCTGTTATTGACCTTCTTATGGCGGGCGCAATGGTAGGCGAGGGCACAAGCTATGAAAACCTTGCTTACACCGTCGGCGTTGCCGAGGAAGAGGACTACGGCGTAGGCTTCAGAAAGGGCTCTGACCTTACCGAAAAGCTTAACGAATTCTTTAAGTCATCCTACGGCGACGGCACAATGCTTAAAATAGCAAAAATCTACGGCGTACAGGAATCTATAATCGAGCAGAAGTAATAATATAAATCCGCTCGGCAACAGGCAGAGAACCGTATTCTCTGCCTGCATTGTGCTGTTCGGGCTATTCGGAATAAAGGATATTAAAATGTTTCAAACCGTACTTAAAACACTTTTTGAGGGATTTGCAACCACAATGCAGATTTTCTCCGTCACACTTTTGGGCGCAATACCGCTGGGTCTTATTATAGCCTTCGGCTCAATGTCCAAATTTTTGCCGATAAAGGCTCTTGTTAAAACCGTTGTATGGGTGATTCGCGGCACTCCCCTTATGCTGCAGTTACTTGTTATTTACTACGGACCCGGGCTTTTGTTCGACAACAACATCTGGGGCGGCGGCAACGGCGGCAGAATGTCCGCCGTGCTTACAGCCTTTATAATAAATTATGCCTGCTATTTTTCCGAAATTTACCGCGGCGGGATAGAGAGCATTGCAAAGGGACAAACCGAGGCGGGTCTGGTTCTCGGTATGACAAAGAGTCAGATATTTTTTAAGGTAATTCTCCTTCAGGTTATAAAACGTATAGTACCCCCTATGAGCAATGAAATAATTACCCTTGTAAAGGATACGTCGCTAGCGCGCATTATCGCCGTGTATGAGCTTATTTGGAGCGGGCAGACCTTTATTAAGGGCGCGGCAATAATCTGGCCGTTGTTCTTCACCGGTGTTTTTTATCTGGCGTTCAGCGGCGTGCTTACAATACTTTTCGGGCTTATTGAGAAAAAGCTCAGCTTTTTTAATGCTTGAGGTGTGCTATGGCTGTATTAGAGGTTAAAAATATTAAAAAAAGCTTCGGCAGAACCGAGGTACTCAAAAACATAGGCTTTTCGCTCGAAAGGGGTGAAGTGCTTTCAATAATCGGATCGTCGGGCAGCGGCAAGACCACACTGCTGCGCTGTCTTAACTTTCTCGATTTTGCGGACGGCGGAACAATAACGGTAAACGGCAAGACGGTGTTTAACGGCGACTCAAGGGAAAAGCTTACCGACGCGGAAATAAGAAACAATCGCCTGCATTTCGGGCTGGTGTTTCAGTCGTTTAATCTTTTCCCGCAGTACAGTGTCCTTAAAAACGTTATGCTGGCGCCCCAACTGCTTAAACGCGGCAGTAATGAGGAGATACGTAAAAGGGCTGAATCGCTTATAGCGCGCGTGGGTCTTTCGGAAAAAAAGGACAGCTACCCCTGTCAGCTTTCGGGCGGGCAGCAGCAGCGAGTCGCAATTGCGCGCGCGCTGGCTCTTGAACCTGATATTCTCTGTTTTGACGAGCCTACAAGCGCCCTCGACCCCGAGCTTACGGGCGAGGTACTCAGGGTCATCAAGGACCTTAAGGCGGCTGGCAGCACTATGATTGTGGTGACGCACGAAATGGAATTTGCCAAAAACGTTTCGGATAAGGTTTTGTTTATGTCCGAGGGTATTATTGAGGAATACGGCACGCCCGAGGAGGTTTTCGGCAACGCAAAATCCGAAAAAACCAAAAGCTTTTTAAATAAATCACTTGAGAACTTTTAGGAGAGTGCGATATGTCGACCAATAAAGTTAACGAAGATATGATAAAGAACCTTTACGGGCTTATACTTTCACTTAAGGACGAACAGGACTGCCGCGATTTGTTCAGCGATATGTGTACAAACAAAGAAATTGAACAAATGGCACAGAGGATAAGGGCTGCCGAACTTTTGCTTGAGGGCAAGACGTACAGCGAGGTAATAGAGGAAACCGACATTTCTTCCGCAACCCTTTCGCGGGTTTCGCGCTGTGTGCAGTACGGAAACGGTTATAAAAGGCTGTTAAGGAGTAAATAAAAAAACACCGCCGACGGGTTTTACCGTCGGCGGTGTTCTTTTATTAGTTCGGATTTATATCAATCAGCAAACCTCTGCAATATCAAATATCTTAGCGGGCAATTCTTCCTTGTCAGCCGAAACGGTGAAAATAAATTCAACGTCCGAGATTGCGGAAACCCTCTTTAAGAAATCCGCAAGCTTATCATAATCACGCTCGCCGATTCTTAAGGTGGCGTCGCCGAAAATGTGGGTTACATCGTTATTGCCTGCCTTAATTCCCGCAACCATACCGAAATATTCGCCGTAACCCGAAATGCCGTAGCCTTCCGCGTCAATAAGACGCGCCTTATGTGTAACGGAATAGGTCAGGGTATCGCCTTTCTCTATGCATACAACATTGCCGAGGCTTTCATCGGCGGCGGCATTTACCATATCCACTAACTTTTTGGTTTTGCCCGATCCCTTTTTCCCGATAATGAGTTTGATCATTTATACCAGCTCCTTTTATATTATACTGCCTATGCAGTTGTTAACCTTTAAGACGCGCTTCAAGCTCTGTTTTTCTGTCCTCATATCCGGGTTTGCCTAAAAGCGCAAACATATTTTTCTTGTAGCTTTCAACGCCCGGTTGATCAAACGGATTAACCCCGAGCATATAGCCCGAAACGGCGCAGGCTTTCTCAAAGAAGTAAATAAGCTCGCCCAGGTTTTCCTCATCCGGCTTATCAACGTTAATAACAAGGCTTGCAACGCCACCGTCCGTGTGAGCAAGAACCGTGCCTTCAAATGCCTTTGAGTTAACATAGGACATTTTTTTGCCCGCAAGGAAGTTAAGACCGTCGCCGTTATCTTTGTCCTCTTCAATTGTAATGTCCTTATCGCTCTCGCCGAAGGTTACAACCGTTTCAAACATAATGCGGCTGCCGTCCTGAATGAACTGACCCATTGAGTGAAGGTCGGTTGAAAATGTAACCGACGCCGGGAAAAGACCCTTGTTGTCCTTGCCCTCGCTCTCGCCGAACAGCTGCTTGAACCATTCCGACATCATTGTAAAGCGCGGCTCATAGCTTACAAGCAGCTCAACCGATTTACCCTTGCGGTAAAACGCGTTACGCAGTGCCGCGTAAAGGTAGCAGTCGTTTTTATACATATCGACTTCGTTAAATTTCTTCATTCCCTTTGCCGCGCCTGCCATAAGCGCGTCAATATCAGCGCCTGCCGCGGCAATCGGCAAAAGCCCCACGGCGGTAAGAACGGAGAATCTTCCGCCTACGTCGTCCGGAACCACAAAACACTCGTATCCTTTTTCGTCGGCAAGCTTTTTAAGTGTGCCGCGTGCCTTGTCTGTTGTGCAGTATATGCGCTTTGCGGCTTCTTCCTCGCCGTATTCCTTCTCAAGATAATCGCGCAGAACTCTGAACGCAACCGCCGGTTCTGTTGTTGTGCCGGATTTTGAAATAATGTTGACAGAAACCCTCTTGCCGCGGCAAAGCGCCATTATATCCGAAAGATAAGCGCCGCTTATGCTGTTGCCGGCAAAATAAATTTCAGGCGCGCCGTCGCGCAGCTGATTGTAATAAGGACCTTTTAAAAATTCAATAGCCGCCCTTGCACCGAGGTACGAGCCGCCGATACCGATTACAATTAAAATGTCGGTATCCTTTCTTATTTTTGCCGCCGCCGCCTTTATGCGGGCAAACTCCTCTTTGTCGTAATTGACGGGGAGATCGACCCAACCCAAAAAGTCGTTTCCGAGTCCAGACTTTGCGTTTACGGTTTCGTGCGCCGCCGCAACCTGTGACTCAAGACCCTTAAGGTCGTTTTCTCTGATAAAATCAGCCGCATAGTTACTGTTAAATTTAACTGCCATACTAAACCCCTGAATTCCGTAATATTTTATATCTTTATTTTACAATATCCCGTAGCTTTTTTCAAGCCCAAAAAGATATATTCATTAAAAGTTTTCATAATTGAAATAATCCTTTTAAAATCTGCCCCAGTGTAAATGTTAAGGAAAGCTTTTCAACATCCTCGGCGGCAAACAGGGGAATTTCGCCCAGCTGCTCGCCCGAAAGCGTTACGGTAACCGTTCCTATAACCGCGCCTTTTTTTACGGGGGCGGTCAGGTCATTGCTCAGCGAAACCGCGCGCTCAACGTTTCCCTTAACGGTTTTAGGAAGCAAAACGTTAAGGTTATCACCCGCGGCGACGCTCAGGCTTTTTTTAACCCCTTTCTTTAAAGGCACGGTCATATCGGATTTTATTCCGGAATCTATTGATGAATAGTTATAATTCGCAAATCCGTAATCCAAAAGCTTTTTGGCTCCGTTAAAACGGTCCTGACTGCTGTCGCCCGCCATTATAACCGCGACAAGCTCCATTCCGTTGCGTTCGGCGGTAGCCGAAAGACAGTACTTGGCTCCCGATGTGGTGCCTGTTTTAAGCCCGGTTGTTCCGCTGTAAAACCGCACCAGCTTGTTTGTGTTCACAAGCTCGCTTTTGCCGTCGCGCAAGCTGTCCATCCACACGGTTGAATAATCCTTTATAAGGCGGTGCTTTATAAGCTCGGCGGACATCAGCGCAATGTCGTATGCGGTTGTAAGGTGACCCTCCGCGTCAAGCCCGGTACAGTTCACAAAGTGAGTCCCCGTCATACCGAGTTCCTTTGCCCGCTCATTCATCAAGGCAACCATACCCTCTTCACTGCCGGCAATAAGCTCGCCCAGCGCCACGCACGCGTCATTTGCCGACGCTATCACCGTTGCCTTTAAAAGATCATTTACCGTCATTGTTTCGCCGGGTTCAAGCCATATTTGCGAACCGCCCATACTGCACGCGTGCTCGCTAGCGGTCACAACCGTTTCAAGCGAGATGTCCCCGCGGTCAATGGCTTCCATAACAAGCAAGAGCGGCATAATTTTTGTAACGGACGCCGGCGGCAGCTTTTCATCGGGATTCATTTCATAAAGCACTTTCCCGGTGTACGGCTCCAAAAGCACGGCGGATCTTGCCTTTATTTCAAGCGTGCCGCCTATTGCCGCATTTCCGGCTGACACCTCAAGCGGCACGTTTATATCCGAAATATCACATTCGCTCGAAACGGTCACCGAGTTTGCGGCTGAAACCGGAGCGGCGAATATCAGGCACATAACAACAAAAAAAGCAATAATTTTCTTCAAACCCCACACTCCCTTTTAGCGGATAAATATTGTGTTGTCTGCGCAACATATTTGCAGTAAGAAACCCGTGGCATAAACAGTCTTAATTTCCCGTACTGTTTTTTAACTTGCACTGTTTGCCGGTGTGGTCGATTTCATATCCGTCCTTTAAAATCAGGTCGTTTATAAACACAAATTCATAACCTTCGTCCTTTAAGCATTTAAGTATTGTAGGAAGCGCTTCGGGCGTGTGGTCGGCGTCATTGTGGAAAAGGACTATCGACCCCGGGCATACCTTAGAGGTTACGCGTCTGCAAATGCTGTCCGCGGTTGCACTGTCCTTCCAATCAAGGCTGTCATCATTATATATAAAAGTAAAGTGCTTTTTACAAAAAGTTTAAAATTTTCATTGTTGAGAATATTGTCGTAATATGTTATAATAACGAACGGAATAAGGTGAGCCTATATAAAGGTAGGCGGTTAGCCCTTTGATTTTCAAGGGGTATTTGCCCCTTGACATTGAGTTAGGGGGTGATGCTATGGAATACTATTATTTAATAATTTTAATTCTGATTGTAGCCACCGGCTACATATTAAGCATAAAAAAATAACCGCCCAACCCTACCAAAGTTTTGCGGTTATTCGTTAAAACAGTAGGCTAACCGTTTATCAATGGGTTTGCCTTATTTCACTTATATTATATCATAATTTGAATTTTTGTCAAGCACCCGAAAGGGTGTTTTATTTTGTCTTTACATTTTATTCGGAAAGTGCTATAATAATGACAACCACACAAAAACTTAATATGTACCACTATGTTTGGAGTCAGCGATTTTGTTTCGGCAAAAATGCTTACTTCTTTTTTCCGTTGTCTTCGGACTAGTGGTAAAAAAAGTTTTTGTGTGGTGCAAAACGAAGTGGCATTTTTCGGTGTGTGCGACTTCGTGTTGCGCACACTTTTTTTGTTATAGGGGGTTAGAAATTTTATTTTCGCTATTAACTAAAAAATAATGTAAAAAGAAAAGGAGAGTTCTTTATGAAAAAAATTATTTCTTGTATTTTAGCAGTTATAATGCTTGTTAGTGTTGCCGTATTTACCACCACAACGGCAAGTGCGGAAGAAGACTTATGCCGAAAATTTGATAATGAATTAGGTTACATTTATTACAGAGAGAAAAATTTTTCTGAAATGAGTGCTTCAAGCATTGCCTACTATACCGCAGGTCAGTATGTAGATAATGAAACCGATTGCGAGTTTTATTTTTATGATTTTGAAAAAGACGAATATTGCCCCGACAATGAGGGTAATTACATTAAAGTGGATGCCGACAAGTTTGATGTCGCGGTTAAAAAATGCTTTAATTATACCGGCGATTTCAGAAAAGATTACACTACTGAAATCGCAGAGAGTGAAATAAAAAGTGATTATTATAATGAGGCAGAAAATTACTATATCGTGATGTGGAATTCTGGTACTGGTGGCGGTGTTGATTATACATTCGCAGGCTATATCAAGACCTCAACAGGCTATAAGGCTTATATTAAGGGTGTAAACGAAGATGGCTCCGACCTTAAAGCAGATGAAGACCCATATTATGCCGAATTTGATATTGAATACAGCGGAGGTTACTTAAAGGTAAACGATTTTAAAACCGTTAATGCGGTTATGCCCGAAATCAGCGGTCTTACTACCTACCCCGATGTCACTTATACACTCCCCGATGGCATAACTGTTTACGGTGATGATTGCTTTACGGCGGGTACCGAGGTGCTTGTCAGAACAGCGGAAGACTATGAATATGCTTATGAAACCGCAAAGGTTGCTTTAAAGGACACCGCATTAAACGGCAAAATGGTTGCTTTTGATATTTGTGCTTATAACCGTGCCTCGTGGGACGGACTTGAAGTTCAGCCTACCAAAGCGGTTAAGGTGACATTTGATATTCCCAAAGGACTTTCAGCCGATAATCTTAAAATGTTCTACATTTCTGATGACGGCAAAAAGGAAGAAATCAAAATAACCGTTGATAAAGCGAATAATAAAGTAACCGCCGAATTAAATCACTTTTCGGTTTATGCTTTCTGTAATGTTAAGAATGAAACAGTAAACGGCGGAAATACCGAAAACGAAAATAAAGACAACAACACCGTAATTTCAAACAACACGGATAAAAAGTCACCGAAAACAGGAGATAACAGCAATATTCTTATTGCCTTAATGATACTCTCACTTTCCGTTATTGCCTGTTCTTCTGTTGCGGTTTATAAGAACAAGAAAGAAATGTAACGGTGCTTATATGAAAAAAATAATTTATACATTGTTTCTTTTATTAACCGCCTTAACGGTTTGTTTGGCTTTTACGGGTTGCGAAAAAGAAACCGAAATAACATCAGGTCCTTCGGTTCAGACAACAGAAAACAGCAATAATGAAAGCAAGGAAACCAAATACGAAAAAAGTTTGACAAAAGACCACACGGTTATTTTTAAAGGACAAGTTGACCCAAGAATTAAAGCAAATAAATTAGCTTTCCGTGTTGAACTATATAACAAAGACAATGAGGAAACCTATACTATATCATTCTTTTCTGGTTCAAATTATACAACAAGAGAAAATTTACCACAGGGAAGATATCGTGCTTTAGGTTATGAAGTACAAGGTGAAGATATTGAAGGTTTTAATGCTAATATGCAGGGCTTTAAATTTGAGACTAAAACCCAAACCACAGAAGTAAATTATACTTTTGGAGATATTCATTATTCGGGGGAAATTAAAAACTATAATTACATTGATGGTATGATAGACCGAGAGGGGACAGATAAAATTCGTGCCGAAAGAGGCCTTGACCCGATTGATTGGGATAAGGTAGATAAATCGGATAAGGTAGCAAAAGATTCAAAAGATACCAAAAAGTAATTAACCGCATAAAATAACCTCTTGCTCTAAAAAAAGCAAGAGGTCAGTCTGTCGAAAAAGTCCAGTAAAAGCTGGGCTTTTTTACGTAAATATGGTATAATAGAAGCGGTGATGAAAG
>CAKSFK010000019.1 GCA_934454655.1 uncultured Eubacteriales bacterium
TAGAGTTTAATTTCCCAATATATCGGGATGGTCAAGAGGTAAGGCGGCTCTTGTGGGAAAAAGGTAATACCGTTGAGTGCGTTGCTCTGTTGAGCCGATAAAAAAGCGTACGGAAAACTATTGTTTTCCGTACGCTTTTTCTTAATTTTTAAGCGCTCTTTCAAGCCAGACAAAACCGACGTCAAGTGCGTCAAAAAATGTTTCTTTAACCGTGTCCTTTGTAATTCTGCCTTTTTCCGAAAGCTGGGTATCGCTTTTCATAAGCTCAACCTTTACCTTTTCGGGCATTTCAAAATTTGCGGTCTTTTTAGAGGACAGCACCGTAAATCTTACAACATACGGGTCCTGCAAATCGCCGTAGTAAATGACGTTTCCGCTCATAACAAGCGGCTTGTTCTTATAAGTTAAAAATTTGTTTTCAGCCATTTTGGATTATTTGCTCTCCTTCGGCATTTCTCCGTAAAGATTGAAACGGAAAAGCATTGTTTCATCCTCGGGGTTTGTGCAGCGAAGATTAGCCTCTGTAACCTCGGAGTTTTTAAGAATTGTACTTAGTCCCAACATCTGAGAAAGCTTGGATTTCAGGTTGAGAACGTCGCCGTCCTTGGTTTCAAGGTAAACATCGCCCCTGCATTCGTCAATTGCCTTTATTAAATCGTCAAAATCCACATTGTGGAGTTGAATTTTTCCGTTATCCATTTTAGTTACCTCCCATAATACTGTTTATTTAAGTATAATATATACCCCACGATATGTCAAGATTTTTTAACGTTCGGTTATCGGGCATTATTGCAATTGACAAGCGCCGCCTAAAAATGTATAATTAACTTTAGGCAAAAAATAAAGTGGGGATTTAAAATGATTGACGAAAGCATAAGAAAACTTGTTTGTTACGGGCTCAGTAAAAAGCTTTTCACAAAACGGGACGAAATATACGTTACAAACCGTTTGCTTGAGATACTGGGCAGGGATGAATACGACGGCAGCGGAGATTATGAGGATGTTGACCTTGAAAAAACGCTGGACGAACTGCTTTGCTATGCCTGTGAAAATGGGCTTACCGAAAACAGCGTTGTTTACCGTGATTTGTTCGATACAAAGCTTATGGGTGCGCTTATGCCGCGTCCGTCCGAGGTAACCGATAAGTTCCGCGAGCTTTACGAGATATCGCCGAAGGATGCCACGGACTATTTTTACAAACTAAGCTGCGACAGCAATTATATAAGACGTTACAGGGTTGAAAGAGATGTGAAATGGACAGCGTCCACCGAATACGGCGATCTTGATATTACAATAAACCTTTCAAAACCCGAAAAAGACCCAAAGGCAATTGCGGCGGCAAAAAGTATGCCGCAGGCGGGCTATCCCAAATGTATGCTTTGCCGCGAGTGCGAGGGTTATGCCGGTAGGGTAAACTACCCCGCAAGGCAGAACCACCGCGTAATTCCGATAACGGTTAACGGGGGAGAGTGGTGCTTCCAGTATTCGCCGTATGTTTATTATAACGAGCACTGCATTGTATTTAACTCTGTTCATACGCCTATGGCAATCAACAGGGAAACCTTTAAAAAACTGCTTGATTTCGTAGGTCAGTTCCCGCACTATTTTGTGGGTTCAAATGCCGATCTGCCCATTGTCGGCGGTTCAATTTTAAGCCACGACCATTTCCAGGGCGGAAATTATACCTTTGCCATGGCAAAGGCTCCTGTTGAAACAAAGCTTTGCTTTAAGGGGTTTGAGGATGTTGAAGCGGGCATTGTAAAATGGCCGATGTCCGTGATCCGCATAAAGAGCAAAGATCCCGAAAGGCTTATCGGGCTTGCCGATAAAATTCTGGGTCACTGGCGTAAATACAGTGATGAAAACGCGTTTATTTTTGCCGAAACCGACGGTGTGCCGCACAACACAGTAACGCCCATTGCGCGCCGCAGGGACAGCGCGTTTGAGCTTGATCTTGTGCTTCGCAATAACATTACAACGCCGGAACACCCGCTCGGTGTTTTCCACCCACACGCCGAGCTTCATCACATTAAAAAGGAAAACATAGGACTTATTGAGGTTATGGGACTGGCTGTTCTGCCGGCGCGCCTTAAAACCGAAATGGCACAGCTTGAAAAGGCGCTGGTTTCGGGCGATGACATAAGAAATAACGAACTGCTTTCAAAACACGCAGACTGGGCAGACGAAATAAAACGCAAATACAGCGTTATAAATGCCGAAAATGTCAGCGGAATTATACGTGATGAAATAGGAATTGTCTTTGCAAAGGTGCTTGAGCACGCAGGCGTTTATAAAAGATCGCCCGAGGGTAAAGCGGCTTTTGTTAAGTTTGCAAAGAGTGTTGAATAATGTTTGTAACCGTTTTTTCGCAGGTCTGCATTTTAATGCTTATGATAGCCGTCGGCTTTACGGCGGCTAAGGCAGGACTGCTTACCAAAGAGGGCGTCAGCTGCTGTACCGATATTGCGCTTATAATCGTAACCCCCTGCGTTATAATAAAATCGCTTATACGGGAATACGACCCTAAAATAATGCGCTCGCTTATGTCGGCATTTTTGCTGACTCTTGTTGTGCAGGTTCTGCTTATAGCGCTCAGTCACATATTTCTCCATTCAAAAAATAAAGAGCGCGAGCGGGTTCTGCGTTTCGGATCGATCTTCGCAAATTGCGGGTTTATGTCACTGCCCTTGCAGGAGGTTATGCTTGGGGCGGACGGTACTCTTTACGGCTCGGCGTATATTATAATGTTCAACCTTGTTATCTGGAGCTACGGTGTTTTTTTAATAAGCGGGGACAAAAAATATATTATGCCGAAAAAACTGCTTGTCAACCCCGGCATTGCAGGACTTGCCGTCGGAATGATTATCTTTCTGTTCTCTCTGCCCGTTCCCGGAATTGTGAAATCAACCGTTAATTATCTTTCCGCGCTATATACTCCGCTGCCTATGCTGATAATCGGATATCACCTGGCACAGACAAACGTGTTAAAGGCATTCTGCGATGTCCGCTGTATTGCCGCGGTGCTGCTGCGTTTGGTGGTTTATCCCTTTGCCGCACTCGGTCTTTTGTATGTTTTGGGTGTGCGGGGAACCCTGCTTGTATCAATTGTAATATCCGTAAGCGCTCCGGTTGCGGCGCTTACCACAATGTTCTCTTCAAAATTCGGTGGAGACGTGCCGCTTTCGGTTGATATGGTTTCACTCAGTACCGTGCTCTCGCTCGGTACAATGCCGCTTGTTATAACGGCGGCACAATATCTGGCTTTTTAAAGGAGCTTTTATGAGAATTACAAAAACCGAGGAAAAGCTGATAGGACTGACGGAAAAAAATATTCTTTTGGCGGCGTCCGCGGTTCTGTTTGTTTTGGGCTGTTTTTTAAGGGGCGTTTTTGCGCCGTTTGTTTCTGCGGATTACAGGGATTTTCTTAAACCGTGGTATGATGTAATCGCCGAAAAGGGCTTCTCGTCATTCGGCGAACAGGTTGGAAACTATAATATACCGTATCAGCTTGTTATTTACCTTATTTCAAAAATCGGCATACCTCCGCTTGCAGGCTACAAGGCGGTTTCGGTTTTGTTCGATGTTGTGCTGTCGGCCGCCGCGGGTCTGCTTGTTTCGGAACTGCTTGGCAGCCGACGGTACTTTGCCCCCGCATTTTCGGCGGTGTGGCTTATTCCCACCGTGTTTTTAAATTCCTCGTGTTGGGCGCAGTGCGATTCAATTTACGCCTCGTTTGCCCTGTTTGCACTGTATTTTCTGTTAAAGGAAAAATATCTGCCCGCATTTGTGATGTACGGTATTGCGTTTTCATTTAAGCTTCAGGCAATATTCCTGCTGCCGTTTTTGCTTATGTTCTGGTTTTTAAGGCGGAATTTCACCGCGCTTTACTTTGCGCTGATTCCCTTGATTGCCGTGATAACTTCACTTCCCGCCGTTATATCGGGCAGGGGACTGTTAACTGCGTTTTCAATTTATTTTACACAGACGGGTTATTACAGGCGTATAAGTATGAATTACCCGGGCTTTCTTAATATAATTGCTCCGCTTAACACATCGGGCAATAATTATGAAATGCTTAAAACCGCGGCGGTTATAATCACACTTGCCGTTTTGGTCTGCCTTTGCCTGTATGCGTCGGCAAATAGATCGGTGTTTGATAAAAATTGCGCTGTCAGCCATGCGTTTATCTCGGCTTATATATGTGTTTTCTTTCTGCCCGCAATGCACGAAAGATATTCTTATCTTCCCGAGGTTCTGGGGCTTATTGTCTGCTTTATAAATAAAAAAACAATTATTCCCTATATTGCTATGCTGACTCTGGGGCTTGTAACCTACGGAAATTATTTATTCTCGCTTGGGGTTAATATCGGATTTGCTGCGTCGGTTGTAAATCTTATTATCATTGTTTGGTATTTAAAAGTGTTATTTAAGAAAGAAGTGCCGAATTGAAAAAAATATGCGTAATTACGGGCGGAAGTTCGGGAATAGGAAAAGCCGCCGCCGCGGAAATGTTTAAAAAAGGTTATACGGTCTATGAGCTTTCAAGACACGGCGAGCCGCCGTGCGGAGTAAAGCACATAACTGCGGACGTGACGGATGAAGACTCGCTTGAGGCGGCTGTCACGCGAATCATAGAGGCAGACGGAAAAATTGATGTTTTAATAAACAACGCCGGTTTCGGAATATCGGGCGCGGCGGAGTTTACCGAAACGGCTGCGGCTGTGAAACAGCTTGACGTTAATTTTTTCGGCGCGGTGCGTATGTGCCGTGCTGTTTTGCCGTATATGCGAAACGCGGGTAAAGGAAGAATTGTTAATATCGGTTCCGTTGCCGGCGCTGTGCCGATACCGTTCCAGAGCTTTTATTCTGCCTCAAAGGCGGCGATTGCCTCGTATACAATGGCGCTTGCAAACGAGGTTAAGCCGTTCGGTATAACGGTTGTCTGCGTTCAGCCGGGGGACATTAAAACAGGCTTTACAGCCGCGCGCGAAAAAACGGCAGACGGCGACGGGGCTTACGGCGGAAGAATTGCGCGTTCCGTTGAAAAAATGGAAAAGGACGAACAAAACGGAATGTTGCCCGAAACGGCGGGAAAATATATTGCCCGTGTTGCCGATAAAAAAACAAAAAAACCGATCTGCACGATCGGCTTTTCATATAAGCTTGTCAGCTTTCTCGCTGAAATTCTGCCGTCACGACTGCTTAACGCAATTGTTTACAGGTTGTATGCCGGCTGATATCCGATAAAGATAAAAACGCATTACACAAAACCGTCCCTTACTAAGGACGGTTGAGCGTGTCGAAAAAGTCGACACGCTCTTGGTCGGGGATGCCGTTCGCTCGAAAATCAAAGATTTTCGGACTGCACTCCTTACTCTTGCGGTACCCAAAGAAAATTATCGCTTGAAGCGCGAATTTTTTTTTGACCGCGGCGCCATAACAATCTCCTTTCTCCCGCCACCGGCGGCAGTCGATTGTTAAGCTCCGCCAATACCACCCCTGTTCCCTTGAAAAACCGCCAAATAAGCGGTTTTTCGCTTACAAAGTGTTTTTCCGCCGCACGTGTCAGCGGAAAAACAAAATGCGGCGTAAACGCCGCAACAAAGTTAAACCGGGGTTTGTCGACAGTCTGAACCGTCCCTTACTAAGGACGGTTTTTTTGTCGATAAATCCGAAAATGCAGAAAAGGTTAATTGCTGTTTTTTCTAAAACGGTTTTTCCAAAAAAATTTCAACCGTTCGGTTAAACTCCACGCTGTTCTTTCTCGCTATGCCGTGGTCGCCGCTTAAAAAGCACAGCTGAGAATTTTTAATCGAGTTTGCTATCAGTCTTGTGTGTTTTTCCTTTATCAGGTCGTGCGTGCCGGCAATCACCAGAACGGGACAGTTAATGCTTGCAAGCTCCTCTGGCTGAATGTCGGGCGCTTTTGCCATAAGCGCCAGCAATTCTTTTCTTCTTACCGCTTTACGGCTGAAGTGCGACGTGAGCGAAAAAAACGAGCAGAGAATTTTAACGGGCAGAAGAAACGCCGTTTTAAGCCCTTTCGGAAACAGGTTTGCACCGCAGAGTACAAGGCGGCTTACATATTCGGGATATTTAAGGGTGAATTCCAGCGCTATGTTGCCGCCGTCCGAAAAGCCTAAAACATAAAAATTTTTAATTTTAAGGCTGTCGGCAAGGGCTTTGAGATCGTCGGCAAATGTTTCTAAGGTGAACGGTGCGGACCCTCGCGGCGATCTGCCGTGTCCTCTTGTATCAACGGCGATAACACGATATTCCGCGGCAAAATAATCTATCTGGTTTACAAAATAACCGCTGTCCTCTCCGTTTCCGTGCAGGAGAACCAGCGGTGTGCCGTAGCCTTTCTCGGTATAATAAAGCTTTTGAGGCATACGGCTATCCTTCGCCCCTTATGTGTTTTTTAAGCGCGTTAAAGGTTTCGTCGCTTATGTTATGTTCGATCTTGCAGGCATCAGCCGCCGCCGTTTCATCGCTTACGCCGATGCTTTTTAAGAAATGCGAGAGAACATTGTGACGCTCGTAAATTTTGCTTGCAATTTCATTGCCCGCGTCGGTTAGGGAAATATAACCGTTTGGGTCAACGGTTATATACCCGCCCGACTTTAAAAGACCTATGGCGCGGCTGATGCTCGGCTTTGAAAATCCCATATATTCACTTATATCCACCGAACGCACATAATTTGTTTTGCGGCTTAAAATAAGTATTGTTTCTAAGTACATTTCGCCCGATTCCTGTAAATGCATTTTCCGACTGCCTCCCCCGTAATTTGTTCATTACATTAATAATAGCATATTTGCCGTCTTAAAACAAGCGGCATTTGTCCCAAATTACCATTGTTTACAAAAAGTTAAGAGTTTGTCATATTATTTTTTCTCACGGCATATGCTTTACCAAAAGAAAGAACTGGCGAAATATATGGAGGAAAAACTATGACAAATGTTAGTATTTACAAGGATATTGCCGCACGCACCGGCGGAGATATTTATATCGGCGTTGTGGGGCCTGTAAGAACGGGAAAATCAACATTTATAAAACAGTTTATGGATAAGCTGGTTCTGCCCAACATACAGGGGGAATACGGTAAAGAGCGCGCGAATGACGAACTGCCGCAGTCGTCTTCGGGAAGAACAATAATGACGACCGAGCCAAAGTTTATTCCCGAAAAGGGCGTGCAGATTAATATTGACGATTCCGCGGCAATGAACGTGCGGCTTATTGACTGCGTGGGTTACATTGTGCCGAGCGCCCTCGGGTACATAGAGGGCGACCAACCGCGTATGGTAATGACGCCGTGGTTTGAAGAGCCGATACCGTTTAATATGGCGGCGGAAATAGGAACCCGAAAGGTTATAACCGAACATTCCACAATAGGTCTTGTAATCACAACCGACGGCAGCATAAGTGATATCCCCCGCGAGGAGTACGAGGAGGCGGAGGAAAGAGTAATAGATGAACTCAAGGCAATAAACAAGCCGTTTATCGTACTGCTTAACTGTATGTACCCCGATTCGGCAGAGGCGGCAGCTACCGCCGCAAGGCTCACGGAAAAATACGGCGTTCCCGTTCAGCCCGTAAACTGTCTTGAGCTTAGTGAGAACGATATTAAACAAATTCTTTCCCGTGTGCTTTTTGAATTCCCGATCAAGGAAATATGTATCAATTTCCCGCGCTGGATAAACTCTCTGCCGCTTGACCATTGGCTCAGAGCCGACCTTACCGGCACTATAAAGCAATCGGCGGACGGGATACGGCATATAAGGGATATAAGCTGTTTTGAAAACGCTTTTAAAGACAGCGAAAACGTCGAGGGCGCGGCGGTTGAATCTATAGACCTCGGCACCGGCAGCGCGACGGTAACAATAAAAATCAAAGGTACGCTGTTTTACAAGGTGTTGGCGGAAACAACGGGGCTTGTTATAAATGACGAGCAGGAGCTTATGGACAGCATATGCAATCTGGCGGAGGTTAAACGGGAGTATATGCGTGTTAAAAACGCGCTTGACGAGGTTGAGGCAACGGGTTACGGCATTATAATGCCCGAAATCGGCGATTTGAAGCTTGAAGAGCCTGAAATTATGAAGCAGGGCGGCAGATACGGCGTAAGACTCAGGGCGTCGGCACCCTCAATTCACCTTATGAAGGCGAATATTACAACCGAGGTAAGCCCGATTGTCGGCAGTGAAAAGCAGTCTGAGGACCTTGTTATGTATCTGCTCAGCGAATTTGAGGAAAACCCGGTTAAAATTTGGGACTCCAACATATTCGGCAAATCCCTGCACGAGCTTGTAAACGAGGGACTGCACACCAAGCTTTCACGTATGCCCGCAGACGCGCGTCAGCGAATACAGGAAACGATTGAAAGGGTAATAAACGAAGGCTGTAACGGGCTTGTGTGCATTATTTTGTAAAAATATTTGACAAACGCACGCTGTTGTGCTATAATCCAGTTAATGATGAGCAAAGGCGTTCACCGGCAGTAAATGTTACTGCCTGTGAACGTCTTTTTATTTTCTTAACGGGGGAATAATTATGAGCGAAAAGGGACTTTACCGACAGCGGTTTGAACACGATGCCTGCGGTATAGGAGCCGTTGTAAATGTTGACGGCAGAAAGAACCATAAGGTGGTCAACAACGCGCTGTCAATTGTTGAAAAACTGGAGCACAGGGCAGGAAAGGACGCCTCGGGCGAAACCGGCGACGGCGTCGGGATACTGGTTCAGATATCGCATAAATTCTTTAAAAAAGCCGCGGGGGAGATAGGTATAGACTTGCCGGGCGAACGCGAATACGGAGTGGGTATGTTCTTTTTCCCGCAGGACACGCTTAAGTGCAATCAGGCAAAAAAGATGCTTGAGGTCATTGCAAAAAAAGAGGGCGTTGAGTTCCTAGGCTGGCGTGAGGTGCCGATAAACAGCGAGATTTTGGGGCAAAAGGCGCTCAGCTGTATGCCGCATATTATGCAGTGCTTTTTAAAGAAGCCCGAGGACACCGAAAAGGGACTTGCGTTTGACCGCAAGCTTTATGTTATCCGCCGTGTGTTCGAGCAGAGCAACGATAATACATACGTCGCGTCGCTTTCTTCCCGTACCGTTGTGTATAAGGGAATGTTTTTGGTATGTCAGCTCCGCCGCTTTTATCACGATTTGCAGGACGAGGCATACGAAAGCGCAATAGCGCTTGTTCATTCGCGTTTTTCCACAAACACAACACCCAGCTGGGAACGCGCACACCCGAACCGCTTTATTCTTCACAACGGTGAAATTAACACCATTCGCGGCAATGTTGACCGTATGCTTGCGCGCGAGGAAACAATGGAAAGCACCGTTATGGAGGACGATATGGATAAGATTTTGCCTGTTGTTAACGCCTCCGGATCGGATTCCGCAATGCTTGACAACACGCTTGAATTTCTTGTTATGAACGGTATGGATCTGCCGCTTGCCGTAATGGTTACCATCCCCGAACCGTGGCGCAACAGCAAAACCATAACAAGGGCTAAACGAGATTTTTACCATTACTATTCCACAATGATGGAGCCGTGGGACGGACCTGCCGCAATACTGTTTTCGGACGGCGATACCGTTGGGGCGGTGCTTGACAGAAACGGATTGCGCCCTTCGCGTTATTATATAACCGATGATAACACGCTTATTTTATCGTCCGAAGTCGGCGTGCTTGATATTCCGGCAGAGCATATTGTTAAAAAAAGCCGTTTGGAACCGGGCAAAATGCTGCTTGTGGATACGGCGAAAAAACGCATTATATCCGATGAGGAATGTAAGCGCTATTATGCCACAAGAAAACCTTACGGCGAGTGGCTCGACCAAAATTTGGTGCGCCTTTCCGACCTTAAAATGCCAAACTGTCGCATAGAACGGTATGACTCCAAAACCCGCGACAGGCTTTATAAGGCGTTCGGTTATACCTATGAGGATGTACGCGGCGCCATTATACCTATGGCTAAAAACGGTGCGGAGGCAATCGCCGCTATGGGTACGGATATTCCGCTTGCAATGCTCTCCGATAAGCATCAGCCGCTGTTTAATTACTTTAAACAGCTTTTTGCTCAGGTAACAAATCCGCCTATCGACGCCATTCGTGAGGAGGTTGTAACCGATACCTGCGTATATGTCGGGTCGGACGGCAACCTGCTAAACGAGTCCGCCTCAAACTGCGGCGTGCTTGAACTCCCGAACCCCATTATAACCTCCGCCGAGCTTGTTAAAATAAAGGCAATAGACCGCCCGGGCTTTAAGGTGGAAACGGTATCGCTGCTTTATTACACAAACACGCCGCTTGAGCGCGCCCTTGATCACCTGTTTGTCGAGTGCGACCGCGCTTACAAAAAGGGCGCTAACATTCTTATTCTTTCCGACCGCGGCGTTGATGAAAACCACGTTGCGATTCCGTCGCTTTTAGCGGTGTCGGCAATAGAACAGCACCTTATACGAACAAAAAAGCGCACGGCACTCTCTGTCATACTTGAAAGCGCCGAACCGCGCGACGTTCACCAGTTCGCAACCCTTTTGGGCTATGGCGCAAGAGCCGTAAACCCGTATCTTGCCGAGGAATGTATAACCGAGCTTATAGATAAGAAACTGCTTGATAAGGATTATCACACCGCAATACGCGATTACAACAGCGCAATACTTCACGGCATAGTTAAAATTGCTTCTAAAATGGGTATTTCAACGATCCAGTCTTACCAGTCGTCACAAATATTTGAGGCAATCGGCATAAGCAAGGAAGTAATTGATAAGTACTTTACAAACACCGTGAGCCGTGTGGGCGGTATCGGTCTTGAGGAAATTAACGAGGGCGTTGAGTACCGTCACAGCCACGCATTTGACCCGCTGGGACTCGGTGTTGACACAACGCTTGACAGCTTCGGCGAGCATAAACTGCGTTCGGGCAATGATAAAGAGGACCATATGTACAGTCCCGAGACAGTAATAGCCCTGCGTGAGGCAACGCAGTTCGGCTCTTATAAGCGCTTTAAGGAATACTCCGCAATGGTGGATAACGAGAGCCGTCCGCACACATTGCGCGGTCTGCTGGAGTTCAACACGGAAAACGTAACGCCCGTGCCGCTTGACGAGGTAGAGCCCGCAAGCGAAATTGTAAAACGCTTTAAAACGGGCGCTATGTCCTACGGCTCAATTTCGCAGGAAGCGCACGAGTGTATGGCAATAGCGATGAACCGCCTAGGCGGCAAATCAAATTCGGGCGAGGGCGGCGAACGCCCCGAAAGACTGGGAACCGAACGCGGCAGCGCAATTAAACAGGTGGCGTCGGGACGTTTCGGAGTTACAAGCGAATATCTGGTTTCAGCAAAGGAAATTCAAATTAAAATGGCACAGGGCGCAAAGCCGGGCGAGGGCGGACACCTGCCGGGCAAAAAGGTGTACCCGTGGATTGCAAAAACGCGTTATTCAACCCCCGGCGTATCGCTTATTTCTCCGCCGCCGCACCACGATATTTACTCAATTGAAGATTTGGCTCAGCTGATTTTTGACCTTAAAAACGCCAACCGTGACGCGCGCATTTCCGTAAAGCTTGTGTCCGAGGCGGGCGTCGGCACCGTTGCCGCCGGCGTTGCAAAGGCGGGCGCACAGGTAGTGCTTATCTCCGGGTATGACGGCGGTACGGGCGCCGCGCCGAAAAGCTCAATACATAACGCGGGACTTCCATGGGAATTGGGTCTTTCCGAGGCGCACCAGACCCTTATTCAAAACGGTCTGCGCTCGCGCGTTGTGCTTGAAACCGACGGTAAGCTGATGAGCGGCAGAGATGTGGCGATTGCCGCCATACTGGGCGCCGAGGAATTCGGATTTGCAACCGCTCCGCTTATCACTATGGGCTGTATTATGATGAGGGTGTGCAACCTGGATACCTGCCCCTGCGGTATTGCCACGCAAAACCCAGAGCTAAGAAAACGCTTTTGCGGCAAGCCGGAATACGTTATGAATTTTATGATGTATATTGCCGAAGAACTGCGTGAAATTATGGCAAAATTGGGCGTTCGCACGGTTGAAGAGCTTGTGGGACGCACCGACCTTATAAAGGCGCGCGAAAAAACCGTTACAAAACGCGCGGCAATGGCTGATCTTTCACAAATTCTTTACAGCGATAATTCCGCACCCTTGGAGGATAAGCATTTCAGAGCCGAGAATGTGTTTAACTTTGAGCTTGAAAAAACCGTAGACGAGGCGGTTATAATTCCCGCATTTAAAACGGCGCTTAAAACGGGCAAGCCGAAAGCTATGGATATTGAGGTTTCAAGCACCAACAGAACTCTCGGCACAATTTTCGGCTCGGAAATAACAAAGAAATACAAAAACACGCTGCCCGACGACACCTACACAATAAACTGTACCGGCGGCGGCGGACAATCCTTCGGCGCGTTTATCCCCAAAGGACTTACCATTCGCCTTAGAGGCGACAGCAACGATTATTTCGGGAAGGGCTTATCGGGCGGTAAGCTTATTGTTGCACCGCCCGAAAATGTAAAGTTCAGGGCAGAGGAGAACATTATAATCGGTAACGTTGCGCTTTACGGCGCAACCTCGGGCGAGGCTTATATAAACGGTATCGCGGGCGAGCGTTTCTGCGTTCGTAATTCGGGCGCATACGCTGTCTGCGAGGGTACTGGCGACCACGGCTGCGAATATATGACAGGCGGCAGAGCCGTTATATTAGGACCTACCGGCAAAAACTTTGCCGCGGGAATGAGCGGCGGTATTGCCTATGTGCTTGATGAAAATTACGATTTTTACTTACGGCTTAACAAGGAGCTTGTTACAATGACGGGCGTTGAGGAAAAGCACGATATTGAGGAGCTTAAGACAATTATTGAAAAGCATGTTGCCGCCACAGGCTCGCCCAAGGGCGCACGCATACTCCGTGATTTTGCAAATTATCTGCCGTATTTCAAAAAAATAGTGCCGAACGATTACAGCCGTATGCTTGCTGAAATCAGCCGCTTTGAGGAAAAGGGACTGTCGCACGATGAGGCAGAGCTTGAAGCCTTTTATTCGGTACAGAAATAAGGAGGGGAATAAAAATGGGAAAACCAACAGGATTTTTGGATTTTGACAGAGAAAACAACAAATCGGTAAAACCGCTTGAAAGAATTAAAAATTTCAATGAATTTCATTCCCTTATGCAAAAATCGGAGCGTGAAAAGCAGGGCGCGCGCTGTATGAACTGCGGCGTGCCGTTCTGCCAGTCGGCAATGAAACTCGGCGGAATGGTGTCCGGCTGTCCGCTGCATAACCTTATTCCCGAGTGGAACGACGAAATTTATAACGGAAACTGGGAGTACGCATTGGCACGGCTCACTAAAACCGCAAGTTTTCCCGAATTCACGGGCAGGGTATGTCCCGCACTGTGCGAGGCGGCTTGCTCCTGCGGACTTTACGGAAATTCAGTAACCGTTAAGGAAAACGAACTCGCAATTATTGAAGAGGGCTTTAAAAACGGCCTTGTAAAGCCCAACACGCCCGAGGTGCGAACCGGCAAACGCGTGGCTGTTGTGGGGTCGGGACCTTCGGGGCTTGCCTGCGCCGCGCGGCTTAACAGCCGCGGTCACAGTGTGACCGTTTATGAAAAAGATGACCGCATAGGTGGACTTTTGATGTACGGAATACCTAATATGAAGCTTGAAAAACAGATTATCGACCGCCGTGTAAAGCTTATGACCGACGAGGGTATAGAGTTTAAAACAGGCATAGATGTGGGAAAGGATATTTCCGCCGATAAACTTTTAAAAACATATGACGCGGTGGTTCTTTGCTGCGGTGCGGGAAATCCGCGTGACCTTAAAGCTGAAAACCGTGATATTAAGGGGATATACTTTGCGGTTGATTTTCTTAAATCCACCACAAAAGCATTGCTTGATAACGGCCTTAAGGACGGATTTATTTCGGCAAAGGATAAGGATGTTATAATTGTCGGCGGCGGCGATACGGGTAACGACTGCGTCGGTACTTGTATACGTCACGGCTGTAAATCGGTAACTCAGCTTGAAATGATGCCCAAATTGCCCGACAGCAGAGCAGACTCTAACCCATGGCCGCAATATCCGAGGGTGTGCAAAACAGATTACGGCGAGGAGGAAGCGATAGCTGTTTTCGGTCACGACCCACGCGTTTACCAGACAACCGTTAAAGCCTTTGTGCCGAATGAAAACGGCAGCATAAAGGCGGTTGTAACGGTGGAATTAAAACCCGAAAAGGATAAAAAAACGGGCAGAACCGTCATGACGGAAATACCCGGCAGCGAAAAAACTCTTGATTGTTCGCTTTTGCTTATAGCCGCGGGATTCTTAGGCCCTAAGCCGTATATTGCGGAAAGCTTCGGCGCAAAGGCCGACGGACGCAGCAATATTGCAACCGCCGACGGTTCCTATAAAACAAATGTGGATAAGCTGTTCACGGCGGGGGACAGCCACCGCGGGCAGTCGCTTGTTGTGTGGGCAATAGCCGAGGGCAGAGCCGCCGCAAAGGAAATTGACGAATACTTAATGGGGTACACCAACTTGGTGTAAATTCCAAAGGTCGGTTTGCAAATTACAGACTGAACAGACTGCTTTAAACAGCAGTCTGTTGGACGTATTAAGAAAGTCCGTCTTGGCTCCCCTTGTCAGGGGAGCTGTCACAGTAAGTGTCTGAGGGGCAGTTTGGCAAGCTTTTTGATACATATAATAGCTGTGTTTCTCTCCCTCCGGCTTTGCCTGCGACAAACCCACCTCCCTCATCAGAGGGAGGCAAGAGAGGCTTTACGATAAATAGAACAGACTGCTGTTTAAAGCAGTCTGTTTTACTTTCTGGATTCAAGCAATGCTTTTAAGCCATTTCTCAATTTCTTTTTTTGATGCGCCCACGAAAGGGAACCCGTTAATTGGGATTAAAGCATTCCTTACGGATTGCTTTACAGCCTTAACGCCGAAAGTGATGTTCCGGATCTTATAGAATTTGTGTATTACACAAGACTTCTGCATTCAAGATAGAATCTTTTATCATCAGCCGCACCCATTGAAAAGGTCTTGCGCGGCAGTGAACCGTCCTTTAAAACGGCTGGGAACAACTCTTCTTTTTTCATTCCTTCAAACAAAAATCCCACGGTGTTTTCGTTTTTCGCCAGCAGGCGGACGGATTCTTCACCGTGTATGTAATCGACCCTTATTTCGGTATTTTTCTTTAAATATTCGTTAACAAAACTTTGCAACGTACCTACGCATAAAACCGAGGCGGGTCTTACTTTTATTACCTTTGTTTTGTCCCCGTAAACACAGGTGAAGCACTGCGCGTCACAGCCGCTGTATTCTCCTTTGCAAAAGTCCGTAAAATCGGAAATCACCTTTTCGGGGTCCGCACCGAATAAAACACGGTATATCGGCTCGAATTCAAGCGAGTCGTCATGAATATTTACTATTTCCGCCAGGGCGTACCGCGTCTTTTCCGTTTTGTTTCTTTCGTAACATTCCTTGGCGGCGGCAAGGGAATGGTTACCGTCACCCACGGCAAAGAGCATACCTCCGTTTTTCTCGGCAAGCGTCTCAAGCGCGGCGTTAATGCTTTTTGCAAGCTCGCCCGTTATCGGTTTTCCTGTAAGGTGACCCGACTCCATCATTAAATCAAAGTCATAAACGGGCGGTATTTCTTCGGTTTTTTTGTCCAGAGGCTCAATAACCGTTTTATTTTTATCGTCAATAAGCAACATTATATGCGGCATTTCAAGAGTGGCGTCTTTTCTTATTTCAACCCTCGGCGGAATACGCTCGGGTACGGTTTTTTCGGTAGCGCGTGTAAGCGCCCTTTCGCCGGGCAGAAACGAGTAGTTCTCAAGGTCGATAAGTCCCACAATTCCTCTGCGTACCGAACCGTTTTTAAGTGTACGTCTTGTAAAAATATATGTATTTTTATGTTCGGTAAACAACCCGCTTTCGGTAAAAAGCTTCATATTTCGGTTTATTTCTTTTATTTTATGCGTGTTGTCGGGCTTAAGACAGACCTCGGGAAGTATAATATTAAGCGCCGAGGGTGATTTTCCCGCAATTTCGCCTACTTTACGCCAATAATCGGGTTCGGACGTATACTGGTCGCACGCAATTACCGACCATTTTTGCAGATCACATTTCGGCAGAAGAATATCCGCCGGCAAAAAAACATTTTTCACACCTAAAAATCCTTTCAAAAAGAGCGGAGCAGGCCAACCTGCTCTCAGTCTGTCGATAAACCTAAGTTTTACTTAGTTGCGGCGTTTACGCCGCATTTTGTTTTCCCGCTGACACGTGCGGCGGAAAAACACCTTACAAGCGAAAAACCGCCAAACAAGCGGTTTTTCAAGGGTAGGGGTGGTATTGGCGGAGCTTAACAATCGACTGCCGCCGGTGGCGGGAGAAAGGAGATTGTTATGGCGCCGCGGTCAAAAAAAAATTCGCGCTTCAAGCGATAATTTTCTTTGGGTACCGCAAGAGTAAGGAGTGCAGTCCGAAAATCTTTGATTTTCGAGCGAACGGCATCCCTGTCCTAGAGCGTGTCGAATTTTTCGACATGCTCAGAGCGGATCAGGTTGATCCGCTCTGTGTTTTTACTTGTAATAGGAAAATTCAACTGCCGTTATGCAGTCCTCCGCGGGGTTGATGTGGACAGTAATACCGTTTCTGCGGTCGGATTCCGAAATAAAATAATCAAGATAATAATTACTGTCGCTTATTCCGTAAAAATGCGAGGGCGTTCCCAGTGTATCGATAATGTCCGTAATTGCCATTTTATTGTTTATTCCGTTAATGCTGAACTCATTATAGCCTGCGGGATCGGAGTAAAAATCATTGGTAATGCCGAATTTTACAATGTTGCATTTTTTAAGGCTTACCGAGCTGTTTGCGGAATTAAAGAATTTTGCCGAAATTTTAACTCCCGTTCCGTTTTCAAAAACTGCGTCAACCGTGTCGCAGGCGTATAACTGCGAATTAATGTCATATCCGTCCGATTCGGTAAGCTGCCAGCCCGCCTCTTCAAGCTTCGAAAGTGTTGTGGGAACTTCAAATTTGCTTCCCGCAAACGACACGTTGAATTTGAACCTTTTGCCGAGGTATATATCGGAGTAGTTCTCCTCGTCAAAAAGGCTTATGTCAACAAATTTTGCCATTACCTTATCGTCCGACATTATTTTCGGGCGCTTGACACGGTCATAATTGTGGCTTACTTTTGATGTGGCTGACGATTCCGACGTCACGCCGTAAAGACCGTCCGCCGGGTTACAGGCGGACATAAAAACCATTGCTGTCAGCACGGCTGAAACAACCGCCGCTATCCTTTTAATTTTCATACATCCGCCCCCTTATATTTATTTTATTCGCGAACAGGTAAAATGTCAACGCTTTTAGCAATTTTTTTTAAAAAATCATAACCGGCAAACATAAACAATATGCTTTATTGAACAGGAGAGTGTGGTATGGAGTACATTTTACGGTTTACGGAGGGACTTTTTTCCGAAATGCTGCCATTTGCGTTGCTGATTTTCGCCGGGGTTTATTTAACGGTTAAGAGCCGCTTTTTTCAGTTTAAGTTTTTACCGTTTTCCTTAAAATATGCTCTTTTCGGAAATTTCGGCAAAGGGAAAAAGGAAAACGAGCCGTTTAAGGCTGCCTGCACTGCGCTTTCCGCAACGGTTGGCACGGGAAATATTGCGGGCGTTGCGGGCGCGGTTTCGCTGGGCGGCGCCGGTGCGGTGTTTTGGATGTGGCTTACCGCTTTTGCCGGAATGATAGTTAAAGTATCGGAAATTCTGCTCGGAATACGTTATAGGCAAAAAACAGACGAAGGATATACGGGCGGACCTATGTATTACATAAGGTATGGATTGCCGAAGGTATTTTCTCCGCTTGCCGTGCTTTTTGCGGCGGCGGGTATTCCGGCGGTGTTTTGCAGCGGAAATATAACGCAGACCAACGCGGCGGTTTTATCTGCAGGGCAGGGAACGGCAGTTAAAATTGCGGGCGGCGCACTTTTTGCCGTTGTTACCGCAGCTGTTGTAATAGGAGGTTCCGAGCGCATCGGTAACTTTACGGAAAAGCTTGTGCCGTTTATGGCGCTTTTGTATATCACACTTTGTATGGGTGTTATTTTGAAGAATGCCGACTATTTGCCCACGGCGTTTAAAATGATAGTAAAGGGGGCTTTTAACCCCGCGGCGGTGACGGGTGGGGCAGTGGGGTCATTTACCGCCTCGGCACTTACGGGCGCTTCACGCGGTGTTTTTTCAAACGAGGCGGGGCTCGGAACATCGGCAATGGCGCACTCCTCCTCGCGCGAAACCGACGGCGTTAAGCAGAGCCTTTGCGGAATATTTGAGGTATTTGTTGATACAATTGTTATCTGTACCCTCACCGCATTGACCCTTTTATGTTCGCGTACCGATATTACTTACGGCAGTATTTCCTCAACAGAGCTTGTGGTAAAAGCGTTTTCCTGTGTTTACGGTAAAAGCTCGGGCTTTATTTTTTCGGTTATGATGTGCCTTTTCGGTATATCAAGCGTTATCGGCTGGGGGCTGTACGGAACCGTCTGCTCGGAATTTCTGTTCGGAACTGCGGGCAAACGGATATTTCATACAGTCTATCCCGTTTTCTGCATTGTGGGCGCTTTGTGCAGCGCTCAGACGGCGTGGCGGTTTTCGGCATTTTTTAACGGAATTATGCTGTGCGTAAATGTGCCGTGTGTCCTGCTTTTTTCACATAATGTGACAGAAAGCTTTAAAAATTTCCCGAAATAGAGTTTTCATCTTTTTGTTGTTCTGCTAAAAATGGAAAAATTTGACGAAATTTATAATTTTTATAATATTAATTACTATTTTTGTCAAAAGGCTTGCAATAATTGCAGAAGTGTGGTAATATATGTAAAACAAAACTTTGGAGGTTAAATTTAATGGGAAAAAAGTTGAAAATTGTAATTGCGGATGACGCTTCGGAAATGAGTGAATGCTGTGCCAAAGGTCTTATGGGCTACGGTATGGATGTTATAAGATGTCATAAGGACGGCGGGGAGCTGTTAAGGGATGTTGAGATACATAAGCCCGATGTTGTTATTGCCGATGTATTTATGCCTAATCAGGATATTATAGGATTTCTTAACGGATTAAAGGGGCTGGGCATCAGCGAAAAACCCATGGTTATAGCTATGTCAAGCTTTGATAATCAGCGCCTCGAAAAGGAGACGCTTGCCGCAGGCGCCAGTTATTATTTTATAAAGCCCTTTGATATTAACACGCTTGCGGAAAGAATAATTCAGCTTTCGGGTTGGAAAAACGAAATGACTCCCGTTGTTGTAAAGGATAACGTTGTAACGGATTCCGAGCTTGAACTTATGGTGACCGAGATTATACACCAGATTGGCGTGCCGGCACATATAAAGGGTTATCATTATTTGCGTGAAGCAATTATTCTTTCGGTTAAAAACAGTGAAATTATAAACTCGGTAACAAAGCTTTTATACCCAACAGTAGCAAAAAATCACGGAACTACCCCCTCAAGAGTGGAACGTGCCATACGCCACGCAATAGAGGTTGCGTGGGACAGGGGAGATATCGATGTTCTCAATTCCTATTTCGGCTATACCATACAGAATGACCGCGGCAAGCCCACAAACAGCGAATTTATTGCAATGATAAGCGATAAATTACGGCTTAAACTTAAAATCAGCTGAAAAAAAGCAGTTGCACAATGTATGATTTGTGCAACTGCTTTTTTATACAGCGGTAAATGTGTTTTTCCCGCTTGTTTTTGATATATACAAAGCCTTGTCGGCTTTTTTTATTGCCGAATGAAGTGATTGCCCGTCCGCTGTTTGTGTTATTCCTATTGAAATTCCGTTTATCGGCGCCTCGCCGCCGATTTGCCCGACGTTTTCTATAAGCCTGCGTGCAGTGTTTGCAGCTTCATCCGCGGTTAAAGGTCGGCAATATAGAATTAAAAATTCATCGCCTCCCATACGGCAGAGCAGGTCGCCGCCGCAAACAGAGTCCCGCATAATAGCGGCAAGTAATTTAAGCGCCTTGTTGCCTGCAAGATGCCCGTAACTGTCATTAATTGACTTGAAATTATCAACATCAATAATGAAAAGCCAGGCGCCATCCTTTTTTGCCGAATCAAAGCGTTCGCAAAAGGAACGAAAATTTAAAAGACCTGTCAGCCCGTCCCTCTCTGCCAGTTTTCTTATTTTTTCAACCTGCTTTACAAGCTTTTGCGAATTTGCGTGCCAACCGTAAAATGCTTCGCCCTCAACGGAAACATGAAGGTGTTTCGCTATCCATTTTCCGTTCTTTTTTTGGTATAAAACCGTGAAACAAATAAAAAGCGGCGCGTTATCTGCTTTAAGCCTGTTGTTCTCAATACCGAATCTGCCGATTGTTAAAACGGTATTGTCTGAAATGTTTATTTCCCGGTAATCCTTTAAGTGTGCGTTTGCTATGTTTTCGGTTACAAAGGATAATTCCTCTTCGGCAATGCCGAAACATTCCGGGCATACTTTTAAAAGCTGTTCCGTCATTTCTTTAAAATCCGACATTTGTTTCCTCCCGAATAATATGTAAAGGTTGTCAATAATAATTATAGATGATTTTTAACTAAAAATCAATAGATTGTTTTTATCTATTTTATAATTATTAAAAAAGAAAAGAGATAACTGCTATGAGGAAATTTAATGAAATTTTAAAGGACCTGAGAAGCGATCTTGAACCTAAGCGCACACAAAAGGCGGTAGGAGAAAACTGCGGAATATCGCAAAGAAAGCTGTCGTTTATCGAGTCCGGAAAGACCGAACCCAATCTTGACGATCTGCGTGCGTTGTGCCTTTATTACAATGTTTCGGCGGATTATCTGCTTGACCTGCCGGATCTGCCTTATCCAAAGCGCTGAATAACGGAAAATCTCTGTAAAAAAGAGTTGCAAAACAAAAGTTTTTGCAACTCTTTTTATCAAGTAAAAGCAACCGAGAATGTTATTCGGCAGACGCAGACGCTCTTTCTTTGAACAGCAGCGATATGCACCAGATTCCCGCAAGCGCTATTACGGTGTATATTATGCGGCTGATAATTGCCGTAGCTCCTCCGAATGCCCAGGCAACAAGGTCAAATTCAAAAAGACCGACAAGTCCCCAGTTAAGAGCGCCGATTATAACAAGGATAAGACATATCTTATCAAACATACTTATCTCCCCGATCCGCCGCCCGTAATAAAATGATTTCCGCGACGGCTGCGAAAACCCATGCAAGCGAGAATAAGCCGAAAATACGCCGTTTAGGCGAGTTCGGTTCTCATCAGCCTACGATAATATTATGTTCACAAATCGGAAAAATATAAGGCGAAAATCAAAATGTTTGCATAAATCTTGAAAGGCGGGCAATCGGCAGACCGACAACGTTATAATAATCACCGCGTATTTCTTTTACAAATAATGAGCCGCCGCCCTGTATTCCGTAAGCACCTGCCTTGTCATACGGTTCGCCGGTTTTAATATATTGCTCAATTTCGTTTTCGCCTAGGGTATAAAACGTAACATCCGTTTTTTCGGAAAACGAACGGCACACTTCACCTTTACATACAGCACAGCCCGTTACCACCGAGTGCGTTTTGCCCGAAAGTGCTTTAAGTATTTTTGCGGCTTCGGCGGAATTGTGAGGCTTGCCTATAACGGTACCGTCAAGTATTACAACCGTATCCGCTCCTATAACGGTGTCGCAGGGATGACTTTTTGCTATATCAAGCGCCTTTTGCCTTGCTAAAAAGTCGGGGATTTCCGAGGCTGACAGCCCGTTCGGCACTTTTTCCTCAATGTCGGACGGTATTATTTTAAATTCATTGCAAATGAGCTTTAACAGTTCGCGCCTTCTCGGCGACGCCGACGCCAGTATCATATAACTAGACATCCGCCGTAAACTCGGGAGGGGTTGTTCCGAAACCGTTTGTAAGCTTGTTGTATTCCGCAATCGCAAACCGTACGTGTACCGAAAGCGCGGTAAGAAGATACGGCATTGTGAAGATAAGCGGAATAACAAGCACCGAAAGAATTATCCAGCCGAGCATACTGAAGAAAAGGTATATAAGGTCGAGCATTGTCTTGCCTGATAACACGCCCGACATATGAACCGCCTCGGAGGTGTCAATGTTTTCGTCCGCAATAACAAGGAAGGGGGCGAAATAATACCTTGCCATTATAAACACAAGTATCACGCCGGCAACAGTTTTAAGAAACACCGAAAGATAGTAAAGGTTGGATGTCCAGAGCGGAATGGGTATTCCGATAATTTCGTAAATTCTCACGCCCGTGAACAAATCAACTATAATCGCCGGCAGAAATACCAACGCACCGAAGAACAAAAGCCTTAACGTGAGCGAAAGCATCAGCCGCATTGCTTTTGTATAAAGTTTTTTTGAAGAAAAATAATAAAAAACGGAAACCGGATTGTCACACACTCCGAAGATCATTCGCCAGATGAAACGCAAAAGCCCCAATGCAAGGGGCGCCAAAAGAAAAAACGTGAGCGCCGCGAAAAACGCCGTGCCTGCGGCGTCGGTTGCAATGAAGCTTACAAACCCGGAGGTTAAATAGCACACAAAAAAAGCAAAAATAACGGTTACCGAAGAAACGCACGCCGACAGTCGGTTGTTTTTCAGTGCGGTTTTTGCGGTAGCTTTAACCGCAGAGGTTGATGCAGTCATAATTCTCTAACTCCTTCAAGTGTAATATAATCCCGATTTTTTAAAACAAAGTGCCGAAATTATTAAATAATCGTTAACTTTGCATATGCAGCCATAAGCTTGCGTGTGCCTGAGTTGTCAAATGCAACCTCAAGCATACAGTCGCCGCCCATGGGAATAACAGAGATGACCATACCGTCGCCGAATGTCTTGTGCCGTACGCGCTGACCCGCGGTGTAGCTGCAAGCCGCAGGTTTTTTTTGCGTGGTCAGGGTTCCCGAATATACCTTGCGCTGTGCGGTTCCGTATCCCGTGCCGTAATCGGATCCGGCTGCCGCACCCGAAATACTGTGACACAATTCCTGTGGAATTTCATTCAGAAAACGAGAGGGCATATTGCGCGTTGTCGAGCCGAACAGCATACGGGTGTAGGCATTTGTTACCGTAAGGCGGCGCTTTGCCCTTGTAATTGCAACATACGCAAGCCGTCGTTCTTCTTCAATTTCATCGGGACCTGAATAAATCGACTGATTTCCCGGGAAAATTCCTTCTTCCATTCCTATAAGGAACACGTTTTTAAACTCAAGCCCCTTTGCGGAATGAACCGTCATAAGCACGGCGCGGTCATCCGTTCCGTCAAGGCTGTCAATATCACTTACCAGTGCTATCTGCTCAAGAAAATCAGATAGGGTGGGGCTGTCGTTTTCCTGCTCATATTGGGCAATTGTAGAGGCAAATTCTTTAATGTTGTCGAGCCTTTCCTGTTCTTTCCCCGTTTCATCGGTTTCGGCGGCAAGTTCCAGCGCGGCGGCGTAGCCCGTTTTCTCCAAAAGGTTTTCGTAAAGTTCCGAAACCGACATATTTTCAGCCATTTTTGAAAGTTCGCCTATCATTTCGCAAAACTTTTTAAGCTTCGCGGATGCCTTGGAAAGCGGAACAAAGCCTTCCGACCTGTTCATTACCTCAAATACGGAGGAGTCAAGTTCCTCGGCAATTCCCGAGGCGCTGTTAACGGTCGTCGCTCCGATTCCGCGCCGCGGCTCGTTTATAATTCTTTTAAGCCTTAAATCATCCTTATTATTATTTACAAGCTGCAAGTATGATATTACGTCCTTTATTTCCTTTCGGTCATAAAACCTTGTGCCGCCTATGACCCTGTAAGCAATACCGCTCCGCATAAGGGCGGATTCGGTTGCATTTGATTGCGCGTTCATACGGTACAGCACGGCGTTGTCTGAAAATTTTTCGCCGTTTCTTACATTTTCAAGAATTTTCTCGGCGACAAATTTTGCCTCGTCGCGCTCGTCAGAAGCTGTGTATATCTCGATTTTTTCGCCGTCGCCGTTCTCGGTCCACAGCTTTTTGCCCATTCTGCCGTTGTTATGGCTTATAACCGCGTTTGCGGCGTTAAGAATGTTTGAGGTGGAACGGTAATTTTGCTCAAGCCTTATAACAGCGGCGTTTTTGTATTCATCCTCAAAATTAAGTATGTTTTCAATTGTAGCGCCTCTGAAACGGTAGATGCTCTGGTCATCGTCGCCCACAACGCAGATGTTGCCGTGCTTTGAGGCAAACAGCCGCACAAGTCTGTACTGAGCGTAGTTTGTGTCCTGATATTCGTCCACCATAACGTATTGGAATTTGTCGGAGTAATAATCCAGCACATCGTCATTATTACTGAGCAGTTCCACGGTTTTAACTATCATATCGTCAAAATCCATAGCGTCGGCGTCGGCAAGCCTTTTTTGGTATATTCTGTATAGCTCCGCCATTGTCTGACGTCTTAAATCATTTCCTGCCTCGGCTTTAAGCTCGGCGGGTGTCTTAAGCTTATCCTTCGCCTTTGAAATTGCCGAAAGAACGCTCTTCGGCGGGAACAGCCTATCGTCAATCTCCTTTTGCTTTAATATTTCCTTTACAACACGGCGCTGATCGTCCGTATCGTATATCGTAAAATGCTGAGAATAGCCTATTCGTTCGGCATTTCTGCGGAGTATTTTTCCGCATACCGAGTGAAATGTTCCCGCCCATATATCGCTTGCACCGTCGCTTATCTTGGCGGCGATTCTTTCCTTAAGCTCGTTTGCCGCCTTGTTCGTAAATGTTATCGCAAGAATGTTCCACGGATTTACCGGCGACACCGAAAAAGCCCCGTTCGGCACATAGTCCGCCGCTCCGTTTAAATAGTCCTCGCCGTATTTTACAGATGCCGCGTAATTTGCGGGTACAAAGTCGCTGTTGTACGCCTTTCCGAATTTAACGAGATTTGCAATGCGGTTTACAAGCACCGTAGTCTTGCCGCTTCCCGCGCCTGCCAGTACCAAAAGAGGACCCTCGGTTGCCGTTACGGCGGCAAACTGCATATTATTCATATTTGAAAAGTACTTTTTAATTACCTGTTTTCTTAAATTTATGTAATCCATAATCACTCATTCCCGAGGTTAATAATACTATCTTTTTTTTTAAAAGTCAATGTTGCAAATTGTCACGTGGTTTGATATAATGGTATAAAACAGGTAAAATAGGGGATGTAAAATGGCAATCGGGTTCAGAAAAAGACTTTTCGGTTTCAGCCCTGAGGAAGTTGTAGAATACATAGAAAAATCGCAAAAGCGCTTTTCCGAAAAGGAGCGCGAGCTTACAAAGGAAAACGAGGAGCTTAACGCCGCTTTAAAAGAGAAAGAAAACAGATATAACGCCGTGTGCGGTGAAAGGGATTCTCTTGCGGGTAAATTAGATGAATTCAGCGAAAAGTATGATGAGATAGAAAGGCTTTCGGAAAGCATAGGGAAGCTGTATCTTGTGGCGCAGACAAACGCCCGCTCACTTGTTGAAAACAGCGAGAAAAACGCAGAAATTGCCGAAAATGAGGTCCGCAAAAACATTGCCGCCATTGACGGCACACATTCTTCGCTTAATGAACTGAAAAACAGCATTATCAGTACATCTGATGAATTTGTAAAAGAAATAGACGGTCTTATTGAGTCGCTTTCGGCAACGAAGGGACAGTTAGAAGCCAACACCGCGCTGTGCGACGGTATAAGGGAAAACCTTGCCGAGGTGCTTGAAAACAGCAAGGCACGAAACTAAATAACGGTTTGGAACGGTTTTAATGGAAACATCTTTAAAAAAATCTTTGAAGATCGGCACGTGCTGTATCACGGCTTATCTTGTAAGCTATATTTCCCGCAATGTTCTGAGCGTTTGCACGCCGCATATGCTTGAAAACGCCTTTTTTGATAAGGAGTACATAGGGCTTTTGTCGTCAGTGTTTTTTTGCTTTTACGCGGTAGGTCAGCTGTTCAGCGGAATAGCGGGGGATGCCGTTAAACCGCGCAATATGATTTTTGCGGGATTTTTTATCAGCAGTGCCTGTATGACCGCAATCCCCCTGTTTCTTAACAGGGCGGTTCACTTTTTTTGCTTTTCGCTTTGCGGTCTTGCTCTTTCAATGCTTCGCGGTCCCATAACAAAGCTTATATCCGAAAACACCGAGCCTAAGCACGCAAAGCTCTTGTGTACCGTGCTTAACGCCGCCTCGTTTGCGGGACCGCTTGTCGCAAGCGCGCTGTCGGTGTTTTTGCCGTGGCGCAGTGTTTTTGCTGTTGTCGGCATTATCGGTTTTGTTATAAGTACTGCGGCACCGCTTTTTTTGTTGAAAATGGAAAGGGCGGGGAAGATAACCTGTATTCTTTCCGAGGCGCGCGGTATTTCGCAGGTTGTATCGATATTAAAGCTTGATAATTTTGTGTTTTATATGCTGCTCAGCGCCATAGGCGAAATAGTTAACTCGTCTATAACGTTTTGGATTCCCACATATATCACCGAGCACTTGGGACTCAGCAGTGACGAGGCCTCGGTCATATTTACGCTTATATCCCTTTCCGGGCTGATAGGTCCGTTCCTTACCCTTTTTATTTACGAAAAGGTAATAAAGAACGACGTAAGACTTTCCTGCATAATGTATGCCCTTTCGGGACTGTTCTTCCTTGCGGTCAGAATATGCCCGTTTCCGTATATTAACATTACGTTGTTTATGCTGGCAAAGCTGTCCGCCTGCTGTGCCGTTGCGATAATCTGGAGCGTTTATATCCCATCGCTTGCAAAAAGCGGTATGGTTTCGGGTGCAAACGGTGTTATGGATTCGGCAGGTTATCTGTTTGCGGCAATTTCAAACGCGGTTTTTTCGGGCGCGGTCGGGGTAATAGGCTGGAACGGTCTTGTTGATATCTGGTGCGCCTTAATGATTGCGGTTGCGTTGGGAATAGTTCTGAGAAGCACTGTTAAAGCAAAAAAACAAATTAAAGTTTGAGGAGATAAAAAAATGAAGTGCGAAACAATACATTTGAAGGATTATTTTGATTTTTTGGGAATGAACGGCTGTGACCCGACGGTTGAGATATACCTGCCTTACAATATGTCGGAAATGAACCGACAGTCAAAAAAACGCCCGTGTATGGTGGTCTGCCCGGGCGGCGGATACGCTATGTGTTCGCAGAGAGAGTCGGAACCGATTGCGGTTCAGTTTCTGCCCAAGGGATTTAATGTCTTTGTAATCAAGTATTCCTGTGCGCCCAACAGATTCCCCACACAGATCATTGAGGTTGCCGCGCTTATGGAACTTATTTATAAGAATTCCGAAGAATGGGGCTGCGATACCTCAAAAATTTCAATTATCGGCTTTTCGGCAGGTGGACACCTTGCGGCACATTATTCCACAATGTATGACTGCAAGGAGGTCAGAAACGTTTTCCCGCAAAGCAAGCCTGTTAACGCGGCGGTTCTTTGTTATCCCGTTATAACCGCCGACCCTGAATACGCGCATATCGGCAGTATTAATAATCTGAGCGGAAAAAGCGAGCGCACGCCCAAAGAGGACGATTATTTTTCCTGCGAGAAAAACGTTACCGAAAAAACTCCGCCTACATTTTTGTGGCATACCGCGCAGGATAACAGCGTTCCCGTGATGAACAGTATTCTTTACGCGGAGGCGCTCAGCAAAAACAAAGTTCCGTTTGAGCTGCATATTTATCCCTACGGCGAACACGGACTTGCAACCGTGGACAGACTGACAAACGGCGAACTGGATTCAAAGACGGCACATGCGGGCGCTTGGATAAACGCGGTGCTTTCCTGGCTTGAATTAATGGGATTTGTTTCCGAAATTTAAAAAAGTTAAAAACAGGTATTGCAAATTTACATAAATGTGTTAAAATAGTAGTGTCGGTATAGGCTTACCGTACCCTTTGCGGTGCGGTAAAACGGGGGCTTAGCTCAGCTGGTCAGAGTGCCTGCTTCACACGCAGGAGGTCGGCGGTTCGAGCCCGCCAGTCCCCACCATATGCTTTAGCCTTTATAGCGGCAAAATATAAGAGCAGACAGGGCAATCGGTTTTTTTTATAAAAAAGATTGTTTTGTCTGTTTCTTGCTTTTCGGATAATGCGTTCCTTATCGGGTGCAACACAAAAGGAGAGAAACGGTATGAAGAAAATTATCATCGGTAAATATCCGCATATGCTGCACGGTGGCGACTATAACCCCGATCAGTGGCAGGACAGCCCCGAAATACTGGCTGAGGATATGCGGCTTATGAAAAAGGCCTGCTGCAACGAGATGTCCTTGGGGATATTTGCGTGGAGCACCCTTGAACCCGAAGAGGGCGTGTTCGACTTCAGCTTTCTCGATAAAGCGATGGATGATATTTATAATGCGGGCGGCCGCGTTATTCTGGCAACGCCAAGCGGCGCCAGACCTGCTTGGATGGCGGAAAAATACCCCGAGGTGTTAAGGGTAAGGAACGACGGCTTACGCAACGAGTTCGGGGAAAGACATAACCATTGCTACACTTCGCCCGTATACCGTGAAAAGGTGAGAATAATAAACGAAAAGCTGGCTGAACGCTATGCCGACCATCCCGCGCTTATCGCGTGGCATATATCAAACGAATACGGCGGCGACTGCCGCTGCCCGCTCTGCCGCGCGGCGTTCCGTGAATGGCTTAAGAAAAAATACGGCACACTTGAAAAGTTAAATTACGAGTGGTGGACTAAATTCTGGTCCCACACGTTTACCTCATGGGAGCAAATTGTGCCGCCCGGTCCCTTGGGCGACAGCGGACTTCACGGTTTAACGCTTGACTGGAAACGCTTTGTAACATACCAAACCACAGATTTTATGAAGGCGGAAATTGCGGCGCTGCGTGAATATTCGCAGGATGTTCCCGTCACAGCCAATCTTATGGGCTTTTACGGCGGGCTTGATTACCGCGAGCTTTCAAAGGAGATTGATTTTGTTTCGTGGGATAATTATCCCGAGTGGCAAAATAACGATAACGATATTCATACGGCAAAGGTTGCTTCTATGACGCACGACCTTATGCGCTCGCTTAAAATGCAGCCGTTTTTAATGATGGAGAGCACCCCGAGCCTTGTTAACTGGCACAGGTACAACAAGCTTAAACGCCCGGGTGTTAATGAGCTTTCGTCCATGCAGGCTGTGGCGCACGGTTCCGACTCCGTGCTCTATTTCCAGTGGAGAAAAAGCAGGGGATCTAGCGAAAAATTCCACGGTGCTGTGGTTGATCACGAGGGCTCCGAAAATACAAGAGTGTTCCGCGAAGTATCCAGACTCGGCGAAAGGCTTAAAGGACTTGACGAAATTGTGGGTACGCTCACAAATTCCGAGGTTGCCGTCATGCACACATGGGATAACCGCTGGGCGTTTGAGGGCGCGCAGGGCTTTTCCAACTGCGATAAAAAATATATGCCCACCCTCACAAACTATTACGGAGCGTTTTGGGAGCGCGGCATTGATGTTGATCTGATAGGGCGTGACGACGACTTTTCAAAATACAAGCTTATAATAGCGCCCTTGCAATATATGATGCCGACGAAAACCGCACAAAAGCTTAAGGAATACATATCGCGCGGCGGAACGGTTTATTTTTCCTATGCCGCGGCAATGGTCAACGAAAACGACCTTTGTTACCTCGGCGGATTCCCCGGTGCGGGTTTAAAAGAGGTCTGCGGAATATGGAACGAGGAAACCGATACGCTGTATCCGGGTGAAAGCAACACGGTTGCGTGTGTCGGCGGCAGAAAATATAAGGCGACCGACTGCTGCGAAATAATACATCTGAGGGGCGCAGAGCCGCTGGCTTTTTACGAACAGGATTTCTATGCGGGCAGCCCCGCGTTTACGGTCAATAAATTCGGGAACGGAAGAGCATATTACCAGTCCTTCGGCGACAACGGCGAATTTTTCGGCGATGTTATAGGGGAAATACTTAAAGAGTGCGGCGTTAAGGGTGTGTTCGGCGGAGAGATGCCGCACGGCGTGACAGCCCACAGCAGAACCGATGGGGAAAACGTGTATGTATTTCTTCAGAACTTTACAAATACGGAAAAAATCGTTACGGCAGATGCCGTCTGGACAAATGCCGAAAACGGCGAAACCGTCAGCGGAAATATAGCCCTTAGGGCATACGAAACACTGATACTTAAAAACACGGAGCTGACAAAAAATGAATGTAATTGAACGTTTTTTAAAATATGTAACCTTTGATACGGCGTCAAGCGAAAACAGCACAACATTTCCGTCTACGGATAAACAGCTCGTTTTTGCCGATCACCTTGTTGACGAGCTTAAGTCTGTGGGCGTGACCGACGCGGTGATGGATAAGAACGGATATGTGTACGGTCACATTCCTGCGTCAGACGGCTGCGGGAACGCTGCCGCCGTGGGGCTTATAGCGCATATGGATACCTCTCCCTCGGTAAGCGGGGCAAACGTAAAGCCGCGCATAATTGTGTTTGACGGCAAAAATGCGCCTATGACCGACAGCAAATACATCGGCAATGAGCTTATTGTTTCGGACGGCACCACGCTTTTGGGTGCGGACGACAAGGCTGGGGTAGCGGAAATTATTTCCGCCTGTGAAAAAATAACAGCCGATAAGAACCTAAAGCACGGAAAGATATGCATTTGCTTTACACCCGATGAGGAAATAGGAAACGGTGCCGACAGATTTGATTTTGAACGCTTCGGGGCGGATTATGCCTACACGGTTGACGGCGGAGAGCTTGGCGGAATCGAGTATGAAAACTTTTTTGCGGCTGCCGTAAAGCTTAAGGTAGGCGGCGTTAACACGCACCCGGGCTCGGCAAAAAACAAGATGAGGAACGCTCTTATTTTTCTTAACGAATTTGTGAATATGCTTCCCGCAGAGCAAACGCCCGCTCATACCGAGGGGCGCGAGGGCTTTTACCACATTTGCGGTATGCGCGGCGATGAAACCTCGGCTCAGCTTGAAATGCTTGTGAGGGATTTTGAACGCGACGGATTTGAGGCGCGCAAGCAGTTTGTTTTAAGCGTTACGGATTTTCTTAATTCAAAGTACGGCGACGGCACGTTCTGTGCCGAAATAACCGACAGCTATTACAATATGCGCGAGGTAATTGAAAAGCATATGGAAATTGTTTCGCGCGCGGAAAACGCAATGCGTAAAAACGGAGTTGAACCCGTAATTTCGGCAATAAGGGGCGGTACGGACGGCGCTCGCCTTTCGTTTGAGGGTCTGCCGTGTCCGGATATTTCAACCGGCGGAATGAATTACCACAGCATATACGAGTCGGTACCGGTAGAGGCGCTTAAAAAAATGACCGATATAATAGTCGGAATTGTCAGTGAGTAAACTGTTATGGATATTAATGTTTTTTTGAAAAGCGTTATCGAACAGGATAAAGAACCTGTTGTTATATGCAATACTTCCGATACGATAATTTATATGAACAGTGCGGCTGTAATTCGTTACGCAAAGCGCGGCGGAGCGGTGCTTATCGGCAGAAACCTGCTTGAGTGCCATAACGATAATTCGAGAGCAGTTATTAAAAAAATAACCCTCGGCTTTGAAAAAGGCCAAGGGAACGATACCGTTTTTACATATCACAATCCTAAGGAAAACACGGACGTGTATATGGTGGCACTGCGCGACGAAAACGGACGGTACATAGGTTATTACGAAAAGCACGAAAGCCGCTCGGCGGAAACGGAGAAATAAATATGCCGCTGTGTGAAAAATCCGAATATATACACGAACCCACGCCGCTCCAGTGCGGTCAGGCAGTGCTTGCGATGCTTTCGGGCAAAAGCGTGCGGGAAGTGGTGGAAATTGTTGGTACCGAAAGGGAAACCACGCTGAAGGATATGCTTTCGGCGCTTGATAAAATGGGTATAGCCTGTAACCCGGTAAGGCGCGAGGCGGCTTATAAGACCGAGCTTCCACCGATATGTATTTTAAGCCTTGAAACTCCGCGTTGCTGGCATTGGTCGCTTTACCGCGACGGGGTGTTCCTAGACCCCGAACACGGCGTGCTTGACGATTTCCCTCAGTCACGCAGAAAGTATTATTTTGAAATACTGAGATAGTGCCGCAGGCTCGGTATACCCGCGCGTTACTGATCGGTTATTACCGAGCCGAAGCAGTATATTATAAGTGACAGGAACAAAAATGTTCCGCATACAATAAAGAATGGGAAGTAGTACCTTCCTGCAATTAAGGTTATAAGCGAAATTGCAAGACAGCAAAAACACACAACATAAAAATTGTGTTTGTTTTTTTGGTCGTTGATTATCCCGCACTGCATATTTTTAAGTATTCTTCTCAGCCTGAAAAGCGCGAAGCCCAAAAACGGCGCGCAGGGGTAGCAGGTTACCATAATGGTCTGAGCCAGATCCTCGTGACGCTGCATTTTTTCAACGTACCATGAAACGCCCAGCGGCAGAAAAATAACGGTCAGCCCTAAAATTACCATAAAAATATCCGTTAAGATAACGCAAAGCTTAATTGATTTTTTTGTGTCAAGCATTGTTTTTCCTCCTGACTGTATTGCTTTTTTATTATAACTCATTGTTTGTACTAAATCAAGTTATCTGTTAAATTCCGAATTAAAACTGTCGAACAAATCAATAATAATAACGGTGATTTGTTTGAAAAAATTTTCTTTAAAGGTAATAAAATTCACGGCTGTGTGTATGGCACTGTGCGCGCTCCTTGTTGCGGGAGGCTATTTCTATTTAAGGCAGAGCTTTAAAAAAACGGAGAATACCGTATCAAACGAGCCTTACAGCTTTTCTCCGCCCGAGAACTGCGGTGTGCTGTTAAGTCTTGACGGCGATCTTACGTTCTTGTATCTGGATTTTGCCGGTGAAACACTTTATGTTGTAATTCCGCCCGAAGGTTTCGACACTTACGAAAAGGAAATTTACGGCTACGGCATTGACCGCACGGTTAGGTCCGATTATTCTCTTTTGTCCGTTATTGTCGATTATGCGGGCGGTATAGAACTTGAAATAAACGGCGAACGCCTGCGGTGTACCGGCGCGCAAGTTACGGATATGATAAGCCGCACCGCGGATACGGGCGAATTTAAGAGAACGGTTATAACTTCACTGCTTAACCGAGTAGGGGAGAACGGAATAGACGAAAAGGTGTTTTCGGCTGTCATTAATATGAGTACTACTGACCTTGCCGTACCCGATTGTTTCCGTTGGGAAAACTATATAAAGAGAATGTGCGCGGACGGACGGATAGTTAACTGAAATTTGAAAGGGGTATGGTGAAATGATTAAAGCGGATAAACGAAAAATACTTGAATACCTGACCGATCTGTTTTTTTACACCGCCGGCGGATTTATTTATGCGGTTGCGGTTTTGCTCTTTCTTTCGGGAAATGAGATATCTCCGGGAGGCATTACGGGTATAGCCACAATTTTGAATTACCTTTTCCTGCTTCCTGTCGGAACGGTAGTTTTTATTTTAAACATACCGCTTTTGGTTGTGGGCTTTATAAAATTCGGCGGAATTTTCATAGTTAAAACCGCTGTCGCAACGCTTGTTATGTCGCTTACTCTTGATATTTCGGGCGTGTTCCTGCCCACGCTTAAGCTTGACCCGGTGCTGGCGTCGGTTTTCGGCGGACTTCTTATGGGTCTGGGACTCAGCCTTTTTATGCTCAGGGGCGCCACGACCGGCGGCTCCGACATTGTTGCAATGCTTATTAACAGACGTTCTCCTCACCTTACCGTGGGCAGAATGATGCTGCTTGTAGACGCCGTTATCGTTGTCGGCTCGGCTTTTGTTTACAGAAATATCGAAAGCGCGCTGTATTCGGTCATAGCACTGTATGCCCAGTCGAAAATTATGGATATAATCCTCTACGGTGCGGATAAGGGAAAAATAATATATGTAATTACCGATAAACCGGAGGCTATGTCCGAGCAGATCATGTCGCTTGTCAGCAGAGGTATCACAGCCATTAACGTTACGGGCGCCTACACCGGCAACAGCAAAAAAATGCTTATGTGTACCGTGCGCCGCAACGAGGTATCCGCGGTATGCGGTCTTATAAGAAAAAACGACCCCGGCGCCTTTGTTGTTATAGCCGAGGCGGGCGAAATTTACGGCGAGGGATTTAAGCAAAACTCTTAAAAAATAAACTGAGTATTGTGCATTTTTTTACTTGTTTTTTCTAGAATTTGTGGTATAATAATATGTGTTATAACAATATATTGTGTTAATTACGGCGTTGTATGCCGCGTTGGGGGGATTATAAAAAATGAAGATTATAAAGAGAAGCGGCGCGGAGATGGACTTCGATCCGCGCAAAATCGAAATTGCGGTCACTAAGGCAAACGAAAGCGTTGTGCCCAGCGAGCGTATGTCGGATATACAGATAAAGCGCATCGCAGAGGACGTTGAGCGCGCGGCGGCGAACGTTAACCGCTCTTTAAGCGTTGAAGAAATACAGGATATGGTAGAGGATCAGATAATGAACCAGCGTGCCTTTGACGTTGCGCGCCGTTACATAACCTACCGCTATCAGCGCGCCCTTGTAAGAAAGGCAAATACAACCGATGAGCAGATATTAAGCCTGATAGAGTGCAACAACGAAGAGGTTAAACAGGAAAATTCAAATAAAAACCCAACCGTTAACAGCGTCCAGCGCGACTATATGGCAGGCGAGGTCAGTAAGGATATAACCAAACGGCTTTTGCTTGACAGTGATATTGTTGAGGCGCATGAACAGGGTATTATCCATTTTCACGACGCCGATTATTTTGCCCAACATATGCACAACTGCGACCTTGTTAACCTTGAGGATATGCTCCAAAACGGCACGGTTATAAGCGGCACTTTAATTGAAAAACCGCACAGCTTTTCAACCGCCTGCAACATTGCAACACAGATAATAGCACAGGTTGCCTCTTGCCAGTACGGCGGTCAGAGCATAAGCCTTGCACATTTAGCTCCGTTTGTGGATGTAAGCCGTAAAAAGATATATTCCGAGGTTTTGGAGGAGTTTAGCGAAGCGGGGACGGAAATATCTCCCGAAAAAGCGTGTGAAATTGCCGAAAAACGCCTGCTTAATGAGGTTCGCAAGGGTGTACAGATGATACAGTATCAGGTCGTAACACTTATGACAACGAACGGACAGGCACCGTTTGTCACCGTATTTATGTATCTCAACGAGGCTAAAAATGAGCAGGAAAAGCGGGATCTTGCGCTTATTATTGAAGAAGTGCTTAAACAGCGTTATCAGGGTGTAAAGAATGAAAAGGGCGTGTGGATAACCCCTGCGTTCCCGAAGCTTATATACGTTCTTGAGGAGGATAATATAACCGAGGACAGCGAGTACTGGTATTTAACAAAGCTTTCAGCAAAATGTACCGCAAAGCGTATGGTGCCTGATTATATATCCGAGAAAGTAATGCTTAAAAATAAAATTGATAAAAACGGTGAGGGTCATTGCTATACCTGTATGGGATGCCGCAGCTTTTTAACACCTTATGTTGACGAAAGCGGCAAGCCTAAGTATTACGGACGTTTCAATCAGGGCGTTGTAACCGTTAATCTTGTTGACATAGGTCTTTCCGCCGAAAAGGACGAGGAAAAATTCTGGAAGATTTTTGATGAGCGTATGGAGCTTTGCCACAGGGCGCTTGAGGCACGTCACGAAAGACTTACCGGAACCGTTTCGGACGCCGCCCCGATACTTTGGCAGTACGGTGCGCTGTTAAGACTTAAAAAGGGCGAAACCATTGATAAATATCTCCACGGCGGTTATTCAACCCTGTCGCTCGGCTATGCCGGTCTTTGGGAATGTGTTTACAGTATGACGGGCAAAAAGCTCACCGAGCCGGAGGGCGAAAAATTCGGACTCAGTATAATGAAAAAGCTTAATGAGTATACCGCAAAGTGGAAGGCGGAGGAAAATATAGACTATTCGCTTTACGGAACTCCGCTTGAAAGCACAACTTATAA
Organism: uncultured Eubacteriales bacterium; assembly: GCA_934454655.1. GTDB lineage: Bacteria > Bacillota > Clostridia > Oscillospirales > Acutalibacteraceae > UBA737. Next base: position 36,047 of record CAKSFK010000019.1, read on the forward strand.
GTTTGCCAAGTGCCTGCAAAAACGCTTTGGTATTGTTAAGGGTGTTACCGATAAAAACTACATTACGAACAGCTATCATGTGCATGTGACCGAGAATATTGACGCGTTCGATAAGTTAGCGCTTGAGGCAAAGTTCCAGGCGTTATCGCCGGGCGGTGCCATTTCTTATGTTGAAGTGCCGAATATGCAGAATAATATTGATGCAGTTCTTGCTGTTGTGCGTTTTATCTATGATAACATTATGTATGCCGAGCTTAACACAAAGAGCGATTACTGCCATGTATGCGGTTATGACGGCGAGATAGAAATAAAAGAAAACGATGACGGCAAACTGGTTTGGAAATGCCCAAACTGCGGCAATACCGACCAGGATAAGATGAATGTTGCGCGCCGCACCTGTGGGTATATCGGCACGCAGTTCTGGAATCAGGGCAGAACACAGGAAATAAAAGAGCGTGTTTTGCATCTGTGAAACGAAAAAATATGTTATTTCGGGCGGACGGCGTAATGCCGTCCCCTATATTTGTCACAGAGGTATTGCAATGAATTACGCGGCTATAAAAAAATTTGATATTGCAAACGGTCCGGGCGTTAGGGTTTCTCTGTTTGTAAGCGGGTGCCGCCATCACTGCAAAAACTGCTTTAACCGTGAGGCATGGGATTTCGGATACGGCAAGCCGTTTACCGAAAAGACAGCCGATGAAATAATAAACGCGCTCTCACAGGAATATATAAACGGTCTGTCACTTTTGGGTGGAGAGCCGTTTGAACCCGAAAATATACCGACGCTCACATCGTTTTTAAGGGAAGTAAAAAACAGATTTCCGCATAAACCCGTATGGTGTTACACGGGTTTCCTGTTTGAGGATTTTAAAAACGGCAAGGCAGGGGAGATGCTGTCGCTTATCGATGTGTTGGTTGACGGACGATTTGTAGAGGAAAAGAAAAGCCCTGATCTTATTTTCAGAGGTTCTTCAAATCAAAGAATAATTGATGTTAAAAAATCACTTGAACGCGGCAAAGCCGTGTGGCTTGACGGCGTGTGGCGGCGCAGTATGGGAAACGGAAATATTTATGAATAGGCAATCCGGTTGCTGTGTGCCGATGGTTTTGCCTGAAACTTTTAAAAGGGGAAACGGTAAAAATGAAGGTAAATTTTAAAAAGCTTGATAAAAACGCGCATACCCCGACGTACGGCTCGGAATATGCGGCAGGAGCGGATGTATACGCTCTTACAAACGGTGAAACCGTAAAATTTGCTCCGGGTGAAACAAAAATGATACACACGGGTATCGCAATGGAAATACCCGAGGGCTACGCGGGGCTTATTTACGCGCGCAGCGGGATAGCCTCAAAACGCGGTCTTGCGCCTGCAAATAAGGTCGGCGTGGTGGACAGCGATTACCGCGGTGAGTTTATGGTGTCACTGCATAATCATTCAAACTGCGTGCAGGAAATTACGGACGGGGAACGGATCGCGCAGTTGGTTATAACTCCGTTTTTAAAGGCTGAATTTGTTGAGCGTGAGGAACTGTCCGATACCGATCGCGGCACGGGCGGATTCGGCTCAACCGGTAAAAGGTAATTGTGCTTAATAGCTGCCTTGTTTTGCAAATTTTATTGTGCTAATTAAAGAAATTGCTCAGGAATAAAAATTTTTCTTGACATTTCTCACATCAAGATGTATAATGTACTGGTCTTGATGTTACGCGGCTGTATAGCTCAGTTGGCTAGAGCATGCGGTTCATACCCGCAGTGTCATTGGTTCAAATCCAATTACAGCCACCATCGGCCCGGTGGTCAAGAGGCCTAAGACACCGCCCTTTCACGGCGGTAACACGAGTTCGAATCTCGTCCGGGTCACCAAAAGCAGCCCTCGGGCTGCTTTTTTAATAAATTAAAAGACAAAGCGAAATTGTCCGTTTTTCTTCTGGGTGTGGCGCAGCTGGAAGCGCGGGTGGTTTGGGAGCATAGACGGTGTTCGCACTGTATGACAACGACAACCGCCGAAAGCCCTTTAACAGTGCAGATTTCGGGCGGTTTGGCAAATGAAAAAAGGCGGTCAAAAATGTGTTTGACCACAGATTTGACCACTTACATGACCACAATTAAATAGTTATCGGGATGTGGCGAAGTTTGGTATCGCGCCTGATTTGGGTTCAGGAGATTTCGCAGGTTCGAATCCTGTCATCCCGACCAAAAAATGAAATTTGCCTTGTAATGTAGATTGTTATTTTAATTAACATTCAGGGCAAATTTTGTTCTAGAAAAACATTAAATATTGGGAAGATGTCAATATGGATGCAGGGAAAAAAACAATTAATGAAATTTTCAACGGCAGTCGTATTCTTGAAATACCTTTTTTTCAAAGAGCCTATGTTTGGGATGAGCCTCAATGGGAACGTCTGCTAGACGATATCGAAAACGTATGCAAAACGCATACACCATATTTTATGGGTTCCGTAATTTTGAAACAGCAACTTACAAATACAGGAAGTTCTGTTGGCGATATAAGAACGGTTATTGACGGACAGCAACGTCTTACAACCATTAGTATTTTGCTGAAAGTATTGTGTCTTAAAACAGACACACTTAAAAAATTCGATAAGCGTTTTCGACTTGATGATGATAGTATGGTTTTAAAACACAACTTTAATGATATAAAAGCGTATAATGATATCATGGCATTAGAAGAAATTCTTCCAATGTCAGATGGAAACAATATATATTGCGCCTATCAATTTTTTGTTAAGCATCTTGACACAAATAAAGTTGATTTTGATACAATATGCAATTCTATCCTTTTTGTTGGTATCGATTTAAGTGTTGATGAGGACGAACAGCAAATATTCGACACTATTAATTCATTAGGCGTTAGACTTACAACAGCCGAACTTCTAAAAAATTATTTTTTTAGTCGAAATAATATTTCGGACTATAAAACATACTGGCAAGAAATCTTCGAAAAGGATGAGGAAACAAGACATTATTGGGATCAGGAGATAACAACCGGTAGAATAAAGAGAACATTTATTGATCTGTTTTTTTATGCTTTTTTACAAATAAAAATACAAAATACAGATATTCCCGTTTCATCAGATGACAAGATCATCTTTTCAAAAGTCGATAAACTATTTGATTCATACAAGATGTTTGTAAAAAAATATTTAGGCGGAAATAACCAGTTATTATTTCAGGAAATAAAAGAATATGCAACAACTTTCCGAAATGCGATTAATTTAGATGTCATTAATAATGAATTGACTTCAGAAGCAGGTATTGAAAGAATTAATGCTGTGATGTTTGCTCTTGATACCACAACACTTATTCCTTATGTGCTTTTCGCAGAACATAATATTAGTGACGTAAATGCACGAAGTGACTTGTATTCGTATATTGAGTCATATATAATGCGAAGATTAATTACTCGCCAAACAACAAAGAACTATAATCAGTTATTTACCGATCGCCTGATATTAAACAAAGTGTTATCAAAAGATGCATTAGCGGAATACATTTCAGGACAAGAAGACAAAATCAATCGTATGCCTTCGGATAAAGAAGTCTTGGATGCTTTCCATGAGTCGTGCTTAACTAATAAATATGCATTAGGCGTTTTGTATTTAATTGAATCTAAGATTCGTGACCGTAGCAAATATTCTACTCAACTTCTAGGTATTAGTAAATATAGTCTAGAACATATGATGCCGAAAAAGTGGCAAAATTCTTGGCAACTTTCGAAGGATTGCACTGTTGAAACCAGAGATCGGAAGTTACTTACACTTGGCAACTTAACTATTATTACACAATCACTTAATGCCTCAATCCGTGATGCAGACTGGCAAACTAAAAAATCTGGTAAAAAAGATAAAGGCGGTCTCAAAAAATACGCCGAGGGTATTGAAACACTATCAGAATATCTTGAGCTTGATTCTTGGGATGAAAATAGCATTAAAAATCGTGCTGATGATTTAGCAACTAAAGCGTTGAATGTGTGGAAAATTTAAGCAATATTCTTTTTCTTTGTCTACAGCATCTCAAATTTTGACAGGGTGACTTTTGCGGTCACCCTGTCATTTTCTCTTTTTCCGCCTTAATTTGCGCCCTGACCTCTGTAATCATTTCCGCGAGCTTTTCTTCGCATTCCTTGCGCGTTTTCGCGTAGATATTGTGGCTTTCCCGCTTTCCGTAGGCGTTGGTCGGCGTGTACCTTCCCTCATACAGGTGGTCGTTAATCATGATGACACAGCCCGTCCCGGGTTTGCGTATTTTCGGCTTGTACGGCGTGAATTCGACCGGGGAGGTATCTTTCCTTTCCTCCCGCGCTATCGTCGGCATTTGGGCGTCTGTGCCGCCGATTTTGCGGTCTATATGCACCGCCGCCTGCCTTTGCATAGTATCGGTGATATGGCTGTAAATATCCAGTGTAGTTGCCGAGGACACATGTTTTCTAACCGATGACGGATTTCTCGGTCTGCCGTTATCTGTCGGTGACGGAAACATCCATTCCGAATCCACCGTTTCCTTATACGCCACAAGGGTTTTCAAGAGTGACGGTGGCAG
>CAKSFK010000020.1 GCA_934454655.1 uncultured Eubacteriales bacterium
ATATATGCTTTACGGTGCGGCTGTTATGGCGGTATCTCTGCCGATAGGCATTGTTTTGGCAAAATTCTTTGCAAAGGACGGCTACCTTAAAAAGATATATACATATTCCTTTGCCGTTGCCAATTTCAGCTTTATGGGCAACGCCGTGGTGCTTGGAGTTTTCGGCGAAAAGGTGCTTTTCGATTATATGATATTCACCCTGCCGCTTAACCTTTATGTTTATTCTATCGGCACGGCTTCTTTAATTCCTGCCGAAAAGGGCGGCAAACTCAGCGTTAAGACCTTTGTAAACCCCATTTTTATTGCGCTTATTTTGGGCGCCGTGTGCGGTCTTTTATCCGTTCCGCTGCCAAAGTTTATAACAACCGCAATATCAAGCGCGGGGGCGTGTATGTCGCCCCTTGCAATGCTGCTTACCGGCTTTGTTATAGGGGAGTACAGCCTTAAAACCCTTGCGAGCGATAAAAAGGTTTACTTAGCCTCTGTTATAAGGCTTATAATATTGCCGTCCGCCTTTATGGCGGTGTTGTTGCTGCTTAAAACCGATAAGGATATAATAAGGGTAGCCCTTTGCGCTACTGCTATGCCGCTCGGTCTTAACACTGTGGTGTTTCCCGCGGCATACGGCGGCGATACAACCCCGGGCGCGGGAATGGCGCTTGTTTCTCACTTGATTTCGATTATTACAATACCCGTAATGTTTTCAATTTTTATTTAGGAGGTAAGTGTTTTGAAATACCTACTCGGCATAGATTTCGGCGGCGGGGCGTCAAAAGCAACGCTTATAGACGAAAAGGGTAATATTGTTGCCGAAAGCACGGCGGAATATCCCACCCTTTACCCCGAACAGGGCGCATGTGAGCAGTCGCCCGACGACTGGATAGCGGCGCTTTGCAAAAACACCTCAGAGCTTTTGGAAAATTCGGGGATTGACCCCGCAGATATACTCTGCATAGCGGTAGACTCCGCTACACATACATTTTTACCTTGCGACAATAATTTTGCGCCGCTTATGAATGCGGTTCACTGGACAGACACGCGCTCCCGCGCCGAGGCTAATGCTTTAAGGCGCGAAAACGGCGATGAAATATTTAAAAAGACGTTCCATAAGCCCGACACCATATGGACCTTGCCGCAGCTTTTGTGGCTTAAAAACAGCCGCCCCGAGATATTTTCAAAAATCGGGCATATCTTTTTTGAAAAGGACTACATACGCTACTTTTTAACGGGCGTGTTCTGCACCGATTATATCGAAGCGCAGGGCAGTATGCTTTATGACTGCGTTTCTCAAAAATGGTCGGACGAGCTGTGCGCTCTTTGCGGAATCGATATTTCGGTTTTGCCGCCTATTGTAGCCCCCACCGATGTTATAGGAAAAATACGGGAAAGCGCCGCGAAAAAAACGGGGCTTAAGGCGGGTACGCCCGTTATTTGCGGCACAACCGACACCTGTATGGAGGTTTTCGCCTCGGGCGCTACCCAAAAAGGGGATATAACCGTTAAGCTTGCAACGGCGGGGCGTATTTGCGTTATTACCGATAAGCCTTACCCCGACCGTGACCTTGTAAACTATTCGCATATAGCAAAGGGGCTTTGGTACCCCGGCACGGCGACCAAGGCGTGCGCCGCCTCTTACCGCTGGTACAGGGATACCTTCGGCGGGGATTATAAGGAATTAGACGCCGCCGCCGCAAAAATCCCGATAGGCTGCGAGGGTATGATATACCACCCCTATCTCAACGGTGAATTGTCGCCCTATGCCGACCCTATGCTCTGCGGCAGCTTTACGGGTATCCGCGCAACCCATACAAGGGCGCACTTTACCCGCGCGGTGCTTGAGGGCGTGTGCTATTCGCTGCTTGATTCAAAGGCGGTGCTTGATAAATTAGGTATTGAATACGGCTCTGTTGCCGCGGCGATAGGCGGCGGCACAAAGGGCGAGCTTTGGCGGCAGATGACGGCGGACGTTTTGGGAATAACTCTTAAAACCACGATAAGCAGTGACTCATCTTTAGGCTCTGCAATGCTTGCGGGAATTGCCGCGGGTGTGTTTAAAGACCCTTTGGACGCGGTGGCAAGGTGTGTTAAACCGAAATCCGTAACCGTGCCGAACCCCGAAAACACCGAAAAATACCGCAAGGTATTCTTAGAATATAAAAAGATACACGACGCGCTTGCCCCGATATACGACGCGAGGTAGAAAATGAAAATTGTTGTTTGTGTAAAGCAGTCTGCCGACGGCGAAATAAACCCGTTTGACGCGAGCGCTTACGAAACCGCGCTCGGTATAGACGGGGCGGAAATTACCCTTTTGAGTATGGGCCCCGAAAAGACCGTGCCGTTTCTTGAAAGCTTAACGAGACTGGGAGCTAAAAACGCCGTGCTTTTGTGCGACCGCGCCTTTGCGGGAGCTGATACCCTTGCAACCTCGTATGCGCTCTCCCTTGCGATAAAAAGGCTCTGCCCCGATTTTGTTTTCTGCGGCAGGCAATCGGTAGACGGCGATACGGGGCAGGTAGGTCCATCACTTGCGGTAAGATTGGGATTTTCGCTTGTAACAAACGTTATGTCGCTTGAAAGTGCGGAAAACGGGCTTTCTTATACCGACCGCTCAGGAAACGGCGGCAATATATCCGCACCCGCGGTTATAACGCTTGAAAAAAGCCGAAAACTGCGGCTGCCCAGCATTCGCTCTAAAATCAAACCTATTGAAATACTTTCGGCAAACGATATAAACGCCGATATCTCGCTTTGCGGGCTTAAAGGCTCGCCGACGCGCGTTTTAAAAACCTTCCAAAACGATTCCGATCGCCGAAACTGCACATTTATACCAAGCGATAAGCTGATGTGGGCAATAGAAGAGGGGCTTAAAAAGGGCAGACAGAAAATAAAGCCCGCCGAGAGTGCAAGCAAGCTTAAAAATGTGTGGTGTGTGGGTAATTCTCCGACAGAGTTTGCAAAAACGGTAGGGGAAAATATAACCGTAATTGATCCCGATACCCCCGAAAAAACGGCGGAAATGATCCGCTCGGGTCACCCCGACGCGGTTTTGTGGGGGAGCGATATTAAATCGAAGGCTTTGGCGCCGCAGGTTGCCGCCCTTTTAAACACGGGGCTTTGCGCCGACTGCACCGCGCTTGAAACCGACGGCGAAACGCTTTATATGTACCGTCCTGCATGCTCGGGCAATATAATTGCAAAAATAAAGTGCGAAACAAAGCCGCCTATGGCAACCGTGCGCACCGCAGAGGAAGAGCAGAAAAAAATTATTATAGGTATAGGCTACGGCGCGCGTGAGCATATAGCGGAAATAAAGGAATTCGCCGAAAAAATAAACGCGGGTATAGCCGCAACGCGCAAAATGACAGACAGCGATTATCTGCCCTATGAATTGCAGGTGGGGCTTACGGGCAAAACGGTAAACCCCGATGTGTATATCGCGGCGGGCATTTCGGGCGCGGTGCATCATATTGCGGGAATAAAGCAGTCGGGAACAGTGATTGCGGTAAATACGGATAAGGATGCCCCGATATTCAAGTATGCCGATTTCGGTATCGTTGGGGAAATTTTTTAAGGGTTTACAAACATATGTTTTTTGGGTATAATTATATCGGTGCTTGGTTTTGCAGGCACCGATATTATTATTTAAAAAACGGGGCGAATTTTATGGAACGCACATATATTGCGATAGATTTAAAAAGCTATTATGCGTCCGTAGAGTGCGCCGAGCTGGGGCTTGACCCGCTTACCACAAACCTTGTTGTTGCGGATTCCGAAAGAACCGAAAAAACAATATGTCTTGCGGTGACGCCCGCCCTTAAATCTTACGGCATAGGCGGCAGGGCAAGGCTTTTTGAGGTTGTGCAAAGGGTAAATGAGGTTAACAGCGCAAGGCTTTTTAAAGCGCCCGAAAAAAAATTTATCGGCTCGTCTTACAGCAAGCCCGAAATTGACTCCCGCCCCGAGCTTCAGCTGGATTTTATTGTTGCAAAGCCCAGAATGGCGCTTTACAGGGAAATAAGCGTAAGAATTTATGAAATATACCTTAAATATATTGCGCCCGAGGATATATATCCATACAGCGTGGACGAGGTGTTTATTGACGCTACCCATTATTTAAAGACCTATAAAATGACGGCGCGCAAGCTTGCAATGACAATGATAACCGACGTGCTTAAAACAACCGGTATAACCGCTACGGCGGGCATAGGCACGAATATGTATCTTTGCAAAATTGCAATGGATATTATGGCAAAGCACGCCGAGCCCGATGAAAACGGCGTGCGTATAGCCGAGCTTGACGAAATAACCTTTCGCCGCAGTCTTTGGGGACACAGACCGCTTACGGACTTTTGGCGCATAGGACCGGGGTATGCCAAAAAGCTTGAGGCAAACTCAATGTATACAATGGGGGACATAGCGCGTTGTTCCGTTTACAATGAGGATATGCTGTATAAGCTGTTCGGCGTTAACGCCGAGCTGCTTATCGACCACGCGTGGGGATATGAGCCATGCACAATAGCCGAGGTGAAGGCTTATAAGCCCGAGAACAGCAGTACAAGCTCGGGTCAGGTTTTAAAAGAGCCTTACCCTTACGGCAAGGCGCTTATAGTTATACGTGAAATGGCGGAGCTTTCGGCGCTTGATCTGGTTCAAAAGGGGCTTGTTACCGACCAGATCGTGCTGGACATTGTTTATGACACCGAAAACCTAAAAAAAGCCGAAACGGCAAAGCTGTATCACGGCGAGGTCGCAAAGGACAGGTACGGCAGACGTATGCCGAAACCTGCGCACGGAACGGTAAATCTGGAAAAATACAGTTCCTCTTCAAAGGAAATCACGCAAAATACGGTTGAGCTTTTTAAAAAAATTGCCGATAAGGGGCTTACTGTGCGTAAGCTTACGGTCACCTGCAATCATCTTGTTAAGGAAAACGACGCAAGGGCGCGGTTTGAACAAATGAATTTGTTTGACGACCCCGCAGTTCTGCAAAATGCCTTTGATGAAAAAACGGCTGAGCTTGAAAGAGAAAAAAATATGCAGAAAGCTATGCTTAAATTAAAGGATAAATACGGAAAAAACGCCGTTATAAAGGGAACGGACTTGCAGGAAGGCGCAACAACAGTGGAACGTAACGGACAGATAGGCGGTCACAGAGCATAATGGCTGATAATTACGAAGATATTATTAATTTGCCGCACCATACCTCTAAAAAAAGAAAGCCGATGTCGCCGATGGCGAGGGCGGCACAGTTTGCCCCTTTTGCGGCACTGGTGGGCTACGAAAGCGAGGTAAAGGAAGCGGCGCGCCTGACCGACGAAAGACCGACACTCGGCGAATATGAAATTTCGGTTTTAAACGAGCGCATAAACGCCGTTGCCGAGCATTTGAGCGAAATGCCCGAAGTAACGCTCACCTGCTTTGTGCCGGATGAAAAAAAGTCCGGCGGCAGACTTGTTGAAATAACGGGGGCAGTGAAGAAGCTTAACCGTTACAAACGGATCATGGTGCTTGCCGACGGCACAGAGATCGGTATTGACGACATTTACAAAATAGAGGGCGATTTCGGCAGCGCGCTTACAGACATATAAAAAGTGCGTGACAGCCCGTTTGGTTATTTAACCGAACGGGCTGTCACGCACTTTGTCTTATGGAATGTAATTAAAAAATTATCTTTCAAGAAACCGTGTAAGAAAATCGCGTGTTTTGGCATTTTTCGGGTTTTCAAATATATCCGAGGGTGTGCCTTCTTCGCAGATGACACCGTCTGCCATAAACACCACATGGGACGAAACATCCCTTGCAAACGCCATTTCGTGGGTTACAACAATCATTGTAAGCCCTTCCTTCGCAAGCGAACGCATAACCTCCAGAACCTCGCCGACCATTTGCGGGTCAAGCGCGCTTGTGGGTTCGTCGAACAAAAGCACCTCGGGGTTCATCGCAAGCGCGCGCGCAATTGCAACACGCTGTTTCTGCCCGCCCGAAAGCTGAGAGGGCTTTGCGTTTATGAAAGGCGCCATACCCACCTTTTCAAGGTATTTCATAGCAGCCTCTTTTGCCTGAGCCTTGGGTTTTCCGAGCACCTTTGTCTGACCTATAATGCAGTTTTTAAGCACGGTCATATTATTAAAAAGGTTAAAGGACTGGAACACCATTCCGACGTGGGAACGGTACGCGCTGGCGCCGCCCTTTATTTTATCGATATTGGTGCCGTGATAAAGTATTTCACCCGAGGAAGGCGTTTCGAGCAGATTTATACAGCGCAAAAGGGTTGATTTGCCCGAGCCCGAAGCGCCTATAATGCTTGTAACATCACCGGGATTCACAGAAAAATCAATATCGCGCAGAACCTCGTGCTTTCCGAAAGTTTTTGAAAGATGTTTTACCTGTAAAATCGGTTCTGACATTACCTTTTTCTCCTTCCGGATTTTTTAACATATGAGTAGGTGCCGCTTGTAAGCGCCAGGGTATCTTTTGTGGCAACGTCGAAGTTTTCGGGGCCGTCCATTTTCTTCTCCCAAAGCCTTAAAAGCAATGAGCATATCACTGTCATAACAAGATATATGGTAAGCGTTATAACCGCCGACGGGAAATAGATGTACTTAGCGCCGACGATTGCCTTGTGCGCCGCAAACAGCTCGGCATAGCCTATAACAAACATAACCGACGTGTCTTTTACGTTTATAATAAGGTTGTTGCCTATCTGTGGGATAATATTGCGTACGGTCTGCGGCAATATTACATACAGCATTGTTTTGAAATGGCTCATTCCTATGGACTTTGCGCCCTCGGTTTGTCCTATGTCGATAGACATAATTCCTCCGCGCACGGTTTCAGCCATATACGCGCCTGTGTTTATTGAAACAACCAGATATGCCGCAAAGGTCACCTCAAGATTTACCGCGCCGTCGGTAAAGTAAGGTATTGCGTAGTAAATGAAAATTGCCTGAATTATCATAGGCGTTCCTCTGAACACCTCAACATAAATGCGTACAATTGCCTTTACCAGTCCCAAAAGGACGCGCTTTACTATATTATCGTTTTTTGAGCATGGAATAGTTTGAATTATTCCGCAGGCAAGACCGATAAGGCAGCCTATTGCCGTTGCGACAACCGCAAGCTCAATTGTTTTAAGCGCTCCGGTTAAATACTGTGACGAGCTGTCGCCCCAGCATTTAACTATATCGCTCCAAAGCTGGGCAAATTTGTTCATAGCTTTTCTCCGTTATTACTTTTCCGCAAGGGGCTGAATCTTTGTGGCCTCTGCCATAATGGAATTAAAGTCGTCCGCGGTCATATCCTTAAGTACCGCGTCAATTTTGCTCTTAAGTTCGGTATTGCCCTTTTTAACGGCAATGCCGATGTTAATGTCGCCGTCGTCAACCTTAAATGCGTTGTCCTCAAGGTCAAGTATCTTAAGGTCGCTGTAAGCCAAAAGCGCGCCCTGAGCGGTGGGCATATCGGTGCAGATAAAGTCAACGGCTCCTGTTTCAAGCGCCATAAGCATTGAAGGCGCGGTTTCCTGCGCGGTTTGAATGCTTGCGCCCTTTATCTGCGGCAGGCATGTGTCATACCAAATCGTGCCGAGCTGTGAAGTGCATTTGCCGCCCGAAAGGTCGGAAAGCTTTGTGGCAGAGGCAAATCTGCTGTCCTGCTTTGTCATACAAACAATGCTGGCGTAAATGTACGGTCCCGCAAAATCAACCTGCTGCATACGGTCCGCCGTCATTGACTGACCTGCTATTGTAGCGTCAACCTTGCCGGTCTGAACCGCCGGTACAAGTGAATCCCAGTCAAGGCGTACAACCTCAAGCTTCCAGTTGTTGGCTTCGCATATCTTTTTAGCCATCATAATGTCGTAGCCGTTAGCGTAGTCGTTAGAGTCCTTAATTTTAACCGCGCCGTTCGAGTCGTCGCTCTGAGTCCAGTTGTAGGGCGCGTAAGCGCACTCCATAGCAACGGTTAAAACGCCGTCCTCAACGCCCGATTTTGCCGCCGACTGTTTCTTGCCGCCGCAGCCCGCAAACAATGCCGCCGTAAGGGCGACCGATAATACAGCCGATAAAATTTTTACTGCTCTGTTCATTTTGAACACTCCCAAAAAAATATTAAAAAATAAGCCTGCGACCCGAAAGGTATCACAGGCTTTGCTGATATTCAAAAACAAATAAAAACAAATACTTATGATAGCTCTCCGCAAAATGCGACAGTGTTACGCTTATTAAACGCAACCCCAGCAGCAGTGCGGCGGCAACCGCAAAGCAACTTCGGCGGAAACACCTTTTTCCCAAAAGCCGCTTGCCGGCGTTAACCTCGGGATACTCTTTATTTCCGCGCCTCTATCAGGTGCTGTCTTAAATTTGGGTATATTATATATCACTTTTTTTTCTTTGTCAATACCCTTTTTTAAAAAAATTCAAATAATCTTTACCTCGATTGCCGCAAAACCGTACGGAGCTAAGGGGGAAAACTCGATTCCGCCGTCGATTACCGCCGCCGACGTGTTTATTGCGTCCGTAACCGAACATTTCCCGCAAATTTCAACATACGGCTTCTCAATTCCGTCGGGGGAAAAATTCCACAGCCCCACCGAAAGCCTGTCGCCGTCGCTTTTTGCGATTACATATAAATCGGGGTTGCCCTGACACACCGCGGGCAGCCGCCTTCTGCCAACATATCCTGCGGATTCTGTAAGCCGACGGGCGAACATATAATTGCGGTACACCTCTTCGGCGCACACCGCCATATCAACATTAAGCACGCAAAAACGCTGACGGTTTGTGTTTTCGTAATAAAACGCCGTCACGGTTTTATTATCTCCGCCGACGCTTAACGGTACGGCACCGTCTGACAGCTCCGAATCAAACACGCGCACGGGTTGTTCGTAGCCTACGGTTTCATTTTCCGAAATAAAGTATTCTTCTCTTATATCCGTAACGCCTTTCACACGCTTTATTCCGACATCAATTCCGCGCTCCGCCAAAATTTCGGCTGCACGCACGTCGATAATGAGCCCGCTGTCCGCCGCCGCATGCGGTTTTTCTCCATCGGCAATCAGGTTGTGCGCTGTTTCTATTCTTTTGCAGTTAAGAGCCTCGGTTATTGTTTTGCCCGTCCCTTTTTTGTAGACCGAGCTTAAATAATTCGGAGTGATTCCCAAAACCTTTGCAATGTCGGCAATGTTCAGCGTTTCGTTATAACGCGATTCAATCAGTGAGTCGACTTTTTTTATGTAATATTCCGTGCCGGTAAACGGTTTGCCGCAAAGCGCCTGTCTTAAAAATCCGTCAACCTCCGTAACAATTTCAAGCCAAGCCGCGGCGCATTTTAAACTGCCGGCGCAGCCCCTCGGTTTCGCGGCAGCGGATATGTAAGAATTGATAAGCTTATCAAACACCATACAAAATTCGCGGGCGTCTATACACAGGGGAAGCAAAATATTATCCGCGTCGCCCGCGTCCGCGGCGGTAAATGTTACCCGTTCAATTTCGACAGACGGCAAAATAACCTTTACAGTTGCAATGGTTATCGGTTTGTCCGAACTGTTTTTAAGGCTTATATCTTCGCCGTCGGAAATAACCCTCAACGCACATTCCGGGTCGTGTATGACCGTATTGCCGATGCGCCTTGTAAGCGGCGCGCCCTTTGTCAGCGCAATTTCCAAGCCGCCCGCTTTCGGCGCGTTTTCCCACTCGTAATTTTCCGCCGATATGCGAAAGGCAAACAACGGCCTCGGCATACCGTTTATTTTAAGTTTGTATCCTTCCATAATATCAGCCGCAGATGTACGCTCCTTTTTCGCGCAGTATGCTTCTCAGCCTGTCACAGTCAATGTCAGCCGCGTCCCTGCCCGAAGCCGCGGCAAGTGCCGCCGCGGTTCCCGCCGCCTGACCCATTGCAAGACAGCACGGCATTACGCGCAGTGACGACTGAACGGTTTTTTCGCACGATACAGTCCTTCCGGCAACCAAAACATTTTTAAGTCCCTCGGGCACAAGGCATCTGTAAGGTATTCCGTGCGATTCACCCTTTTTGTAATTTTCGTATTTTTGTTTTTCCTGCAATTTTCCGCGGCGTTCAAGTTCAAGCTCACTTTCCGTCAGGTGTTTGTCAAGAAAATAGCAATTGCGTGCTATTTCATCTTCAAACTGCGCGCGCTTAAAATAATCGTCAAGAGTGAGTGTATATCTGCCCAGAATGCGTCTTGACTCCCTTATCCCGACCGACGGAGCCGTTTCAACCAAAAATGCATTTGCAAACGCCTCGGGAAAATAGAGAGAGAACGCGCGGCAGTATTCCTCGGCTATAACGCGGCCCAATGCCAACGCGCGGCTGACCGATGAAGGCTCGGTGGCGTCAACATTAAAAATGTGTCCCGCGTTAAAACCCAAAACCCCGGGGCCTACAAGATCGTTGCACATATGTGTGTCCTTTATATTCGGAAACCTGCTGTCGTCCGGCAGATACTTTACAAAGCTCTCGGGGTTGGAGGAAAGCAACATTCCGCCGGCGGTCAGCTGTCCGTAGCGTGGGTCGTAAAGATAAGCATAGGTATCGACATTCGCAACCGTAAAGCAAAGCGTTGAGGGCATAGGCTTGGCGTCTTTGTCACCGTCGGTCTGGAATTTTCCGCCGCCGAACGCCGTCAGATCCGCGTCACCCGTGCAATCAACAAACACCTTCGCCGAATATGCCGTAAGACCTGATTTGTTTGCCGCAATAACCGCCATCATTTTGCCGTTATTATCGGTGTCCGCCCCCACAACAGACGTGTTGAACAAAACGCTCATGCCGTATTCCGCAAGAATATCGTCATAAACCCTTTTAAGCTTTTCAACGTCAATGGGAACCCAATCAAGCATACTGCGAGGTATATGCCTTATGCCTGATTTTGCGCGGTCAAGGATCGTTTGTGCAAGTCCTCTGTAAACGGGCTTTTCGCCGTCGGAAAACGGCGCCCAGGATGTCACCAACCCGGCGGTTGCCATTCCTCCGAGGCATCCGCCGCTTTCCAGAAGCAGAACCTTTGTGCCCTCGCCCGCGGCGGAAGCGGCGGCTGTGCAGCCCGACGGCCCTCCCCCCGGCGACTATAATATCAAAATCATTGTTAAAAGGCAATTCACGGCTGAAACAATACATAAAAAGCACCCCGACTTCGCTGATATGTTATTTTAAAAGCAATGCCGAAAATCTGTTTTGAATTTTCGTTTGCCCACTGTTATGATAACGTTCATTATTTTTACTGTCAATGCACATTTCTACACTTTAGGTATATTTCTACACACAGTTTTCTGGAGAATGACCGATAGGGCATATGAATTTTTCCCGACTGCCGCCAGACCTTTTTAAGCCGACTCCGACTACTACCCCTCAGTCGCCCTGCGGCGACAGCCCCCCCTGACAAGGGGAGCCCGGAATGTCAATAAACCCGAGTTCGACCTTGTTGTAATAAAAGGCGATATAAAAAAATCTACTGCAAAAAAATAAGGCCGCACCTTACGGTGCAACCTTATTCTTTGGCCCGCCCGAAGGGATTCGAACCCCCGTTCTTCAGAATCGGAATCTGCTGCGTTATCCAGCTGCGCCACAGGCGGATATGCGGGGCGGAGGAAAAGCCCCGCTCCGCCGATATGTTGATTTGCCGAAAATGTTGTTAATCTTCGTATCCGTTAGGATTGTTTTTCTGCCAGCGCCAGGTGTCCTCGCACATCTCCTCAATGCCGTGTTTTGCGGTCCAGCCGAGAATCCTTTTGGCTTTATCGGCGTTTGCGTAAACCTCATCCGGGTCGCCGGGGCGGCGCGGATCGATCACATAAGGAATATCAACCCCCGTAGCCTTAACAAAGGCGTCACGCAGCTGCAAAACGCTGGTGCCGTTTCCCGTTCCGAGGTTGAACGCCTCGCACTCCTTGTGACTCAAAGCCCACTCGATAGCCTTTACATGACCCACGGCAAGATCAACAACATGTATATAATCGCGCACTCCCGTACCGTCAACCGTTTTATAATCGTTGCCGAAAACGTGCAGTTTTTCAAGCTTGCCTACCGCAACCTGCGAAATGTAGGGCATAAGATTGTTGGGTATACCTTTGGGGTCTTCGCCTATAAGACCGCTCTTATGTGCGCCTATCGGGTTGAAGTAACGCAGCAGCGCAACGCACCAGTCGTTATCGGCGACATAAAGGTCGCTTAAAATATTTTCAATAAACAGCTTGGTTCTGCCGTAAGGGTTGATTGCGCCGAGCGGCATACCTTCCACCAGCGGCATTTGGGTTGCCACGCCGTAAACCGTTGCGGAGGAAGAGAACACTATCTTTTTAACCCCAAACTCGTTCATAACCTCAAGCAGAACAATTGTGTTGATAAGGTTATTATCATAATACATAATCGGCTCGCGAACCGACTCGCCGACCGCCTTAAGACCCGCAAAGTGAATTACCGCGTCAATTTTATTTTCCGAAAATATCTTACGCATCGCGTCCTTGCAGCGGACATCTTCCTTATAAAACCTGACCTTTTTCCCGGTAATTTTTTCAACTCTTTCAAGTGATTTGCTGTTGGCGTTATCAAGGTTATCGACAACTACAACGTCATACCCCGCGTTAAGCATTTCTATGCAGGTGTGACTTCCGATATACCCTGCGCCTCCGGTAATTAAAACAGACATAACAACATCTCCCGTTCACAAATAAAGCCGTTTTACCGCTATTAATAATATATCAAATTAATTCTTTTGTCAAGTCGAAAGACCCGTTTGGCGTCATTTAACACAAAAATTACAATTATTCATATTTTTGTAATAAAATTATTATAATATTGTGTTTAAATATGAATTGTACTTGAAAGGGAGGATGCGGCAGATGTCAAACAAAATTCTTATTGTTGATGATGATGTAAATATATGCGAACTTTTACGTCTTTATCTTGAAAAGGACGGATTTGAAACCGTTGTTGCGAACGACGGAGAAACCGCGGTTGAATATGTATCCAAGTATAACCCCGATTTAATACTGCTTGATATAATGTTGCCTAAGCTTGACGGCTGGCAGGTGTGCCGCGAAATAAGAAAGAATTTCGATACGCCCATTATTATGCTTACCGCAAAGGGAGAAACCTTTGATAAGATTTTGGGGCTGGAGCTCGGAGCGGACGATTACGTGAGCAAACCTTTTGACACAAAGGAAGTTATAGCGCGCGTCAAGGCGGTTTTGCGCCGCAGTGCCGATAAGGACAAGTCCGACAAGATCGAAGAAGTAAGGTACGACAAGCTGAGAATTAATCTTACAAATTACGAGCTTGAGGTCAACGGCGTTAAAATTGACACGCCGCCTAAGGAACTGGAGCTTATTTATCATCTTGCAAGCAACCCCAACCGTGTCTACACGCGCGACCAGCTGCTTGATGAGGTTTGGGGATTTGATTATTACGGCGATTCGCGCACGGTTGACGTTCACGTTAAACGTCTGCGTGAAAAGCTTGAAAACGTTTCGGACAGATGGTGCCTTAAAACGGTGTGGGGCGTAGGTTATAAGTTTGAGGTAAAATAAACTTATGAAGCTTAAGCTTTTCAATAAATATTTTTTTGCCACCACGCTTATAATTATTTTTAGCCTTACGGTTATGATGATGATTCTCTCGTTTGTGCTTAATAATTATTTGGCAAAAACAAAGTACCGTACGCTCGGGAAATGCTGTGAAGAGGTCACGGATTATCTTTCCCAGCTTGACAGCGGTGAAATAAACAGCGAAGACCTTTTTAAAACAATAAATATGCTTTCAAGGGTATCGGATGTTGATATATTTCTTGCCGACAACAGCGGAAGAATTATTATATGCAGCTGTGAAGAGTGGATGCAGAACCGAAAATGCTTTCATTCGGAGCATATTATTTCCGCGGACAAGCTGATCTCGGAAAAAGGCAAGGATACGTTCAAGCTTGATACTCTTGGTGTTTACGACACGCCGCACTACACCGCAACCGAGCCCGTAAGCAGTTCTGACGGCAAAATTACCGGAACAATTTTCAGCACAACGCCCGTTTCCGCCATAAGGGAGATAATGAGCACGGTTATAAAGCTGTATCTTTTATCGGCGGTTATCCCCATTATTATGATGTTCTTTGCGATATACGCAATGACTTACAGAATGACAAAGCCGTTAAAGCTTATGTCGGAAGCCTCAAAAGCAATGGCAAAGGGCGATTTCTCAAAGCGCATACCCGTTATGAGTGATGATGAAATAGGCGAGCTTTCGGTTTCGTTTAATAAAATGACTAACTCTCTGGTTCAGCTGGAGGATATGCGAAAAAGCTTTGTGGCGAATGTATCGCACGAGCTTAAAACCCCCATGACGACCATAGGCGGATTTATTGACGGTATTCTGGACGGAACTATTGAGGCGGACAAACAGCAATATTACCTTAATATCGTTTCCGGGGAGATAAAAAGGCTTTCAAGACTTGTGCAGTCAATGCTTAGTATGGCGAAGCTGGAGGCGGGCGAGTTTGTGCTAAAGCCCGAACTGTTTGATTTTCGCGAGATGCTTTGCACCATTGTAATAAGCCAGGAACAGCGGATAGAGGCAAAACGGCTTGACATTGTGGGGCTTGACGAGATACAGAGCATATCCGTAACCGCTGACCGTGACTTAATACACCAGGTCGTTTACAATTTGGTTGACAACGCCGTGAAGTTTGCGGACGAGGGCGGCAACTTAAGCTTTAAGGCGGGAACAGACGGTAAAAACTTACACTTTTCAATTGCGAATACCGGCAAAGGCATACCCGAAAACGAACTCCCGTATGTTTTTGAGAGATTTTACAAGGTTGATAAATCACGCTCCGCAAACAAAAACAGTACGGGGCTTGGTCTGTATATCGCAAAAACCATTATAAAGGCGCACGGCGGCAGCATTTCGGTCAGCAGCAGGGAAAACGAGTTTACGTCCTTCAGTGTAGCATTGCCGCTTGAAAGGAACAGGTGAAAACAAAATGGACGATTTTTTGAACAACAACGATAACAATTATACCGAACCGGAAAACGTGAATGAGCCCGCCGCCGATGAGGGTGCGGATTCGGCTGATAACACCGCGGTGCCGACGAAAAACATTGAAAGTGCCGACGGCAAAACGGAAAACACCGAGGGCGGCGCACCGCTTGGCAATAACACCGCGGGATTCGGCGGGCCTCCGGTGATGAATCAAATAAATTATTCTCCTGTTGAACCCGTTAAGGATTATAAGCCCGTAAGCCGCGGACTTAAGGTGTTTGCGGCGGTTATGGCGGCGGTTATTATGCTTACGGGCGCGTCGGCTGCGGGGTATTTTCTGGGCAGAAGCAGCACGGGAACGCTGAGGCGCAGTAAGGTTAACGTGAGTCTGGCGGCAAAGCCCAAGGACACCGATGAAATGACTGCCGCGCAGGTCTACGAAAAGGTTGACGGCTCGGTTGTGGGAATTACCGTGTATAACACGGCGGGCAACGGCGCGCAGGCAAGCGGCGTTGTGTATTCAAAGGACGGATATATTGTTACAAACGACCACATTTATTCCGAAGTTCCTGCGGCAAAATTTAAGGTCTACACCGCAGACGGCAAGGAATACGACGCTAAATATGTGGCCGGCGATAAGGTCAGCGATCTTGCGGTGCTTAAAATTGACGGAGCAAACCTTACTCCCGCCGAGTTCGGTGATTCCGATGAGATCATCAACGGCGAAAATGTGGTTGCGATTGGCAGACCCAATGACGCCACGAGCGAATCAAGCATAACCAAGGGCATTATTTCCTCGGTTGCAAGGCGTGTCAGAACAACCACAAATTATTCCGCAAAGCTTATCCAGACCGACAGCGCCATCAACCCGGGCAGTTCGGGCGGCGCGCTTGTGAATATGTACGGTCAGGTTGTTGGAATAACCTCTTCAAAGCTTGCGGGAACGGAATATGACACCGTGGGCTTTGCCATTCCGACAAAAACGATGAAGCGCATATGCTCCGAGCTTATAAGCGAGGGCAAGGTTGTAAGCCGCGCAAAGCTTGGAATCACGTATACCGCAATTAATTCCGTTACAGCCGAAATAAACGGTTATGACTGTGTGGGACTTTATGTTGCCTCTGTTTCTGAGGACAGCGACCTGTACGGAAAAATATCCGAGGGTGATGTTATAACCCATATAAACGGTATTGAAGCCGTTAACGATTCGGTTGTGCTTGATATAATTGAGGACTCTTCCGCGGGGGATAAGATCACCGTAGCGGTTAAAACAAAGTCCGGCGGAACAAAAGAATTCGAGGCGGTTTTGAAAGCCAACACAAGCGAATCAAGCTATACTAATGAAATAAAGAGTCAGGACAGCTCGGGAAGTAACCGCGATAATTCCGGAAACAGCTCGGGCGGCGGAACGTTCGATTTCCCCGGCGGTGAATAAAACAAAAACCTCTGTTGCAGTTTGACTGTAACAGAGGTTTTTTGATTCGTAGGACAACCACTGGCTTTGCCAGTGGGAAAAAAGCTTTAGATATGGACAGAATAAAAACTCCTTGATATATTTGAAGTTGAGGTTCGCCAACCCAACAAAAATATATCAAGGAGGTCCTAACCATGAAAGAGAAGGACATAAATAGTTTAGAACATACTAAGTGGAGATGTCAATACCATATTGTATTTGCACCAAAATATCGTAGACACGCAAATTTGAAGTATAAATATGGGAACCGTCATTTTTGGGCAAGAGGATATTATGTGGATACCGTAGGACGCAATAAAAAACAAATAGCGGAATACATAAGGAACCAATTGCAGGAAGATGAAACGGCAGACCAGATGAGCATTCAAGAATATATAGACCCGTTTACGGGTAGCAAGACAAAGCAGGCTAAATAAAACACCTCTTTAGGGGTTGCCCGAGGAAGTAATGCGATTGGCAGAACCTTTCGGAGCCTCTTTAGGGGTGTGGCCTGTAAAATGTCCTTCTAGGGCTTATTCAAGCCTCCGCTTCTGCGGGGGTTGTGACTTCTTAAGGATGTCTATGATTAAATCATTTTGCTTTTTATATTGAATTTTGGATTTTACGGATAATTATAAGAAAAGCTATAGGACCCAATCATTTGTTAAAAAGCTATCAGATAGGGGGGAGGGCAAAGACAATGGTAACTTTTTGCTTAATCGTTATGCTTTCTTTGCTGCCAAATAATGAGTATCATCAGAATATTATAAAAATTGTATTCACTAGTACATATTTCCCGACTGTTGCTATAGCATTGAGGATAATTATCCGAGAAGTATTGATTATCAACAACTTATTGATTTCTCGTTTGTTAAGCGCACATGTCGTCCCTCAATGTTAATGAGAAGAATTGCTGATTTCATTTTTCTCTCTCCATCTCTGAGTTTATTTTAATAAACTCTTCTATATCTTCGAACTCGTCAGCATGATTCTTTATCCAGTCAAGAGGTTTGTCCCACCATCTAAAATTGACAAGCCATTCTGCTTGTTCATCTGTAAATCTTTTTCTGATCACTCGAGCCGGCTGACCGGCAACTACCGTATAGGGTTCAACGTTATTTCTTACCAGGGCTCCCGAGGCTACTATAGCTCCGTCACCTATTGTAACTCCGCCCATTATAGTTGCATTGTATCCGATCCATACATCGTTTCCTATGATTGCTCCATACTTATTTTTTTCATCGGCATAAACTAATTCTTTGAATTTCTGTTCTTTTACAAATGTTGTACCGTTTTGACGTCCGAGTGAAAAGAATACCGGATTTGTTGATACGTATTTATGGCTTGGATGAGTGCCTGTAAGAACAACAACCTTATGACCAATGCTGCAAAACCTGCCAATCTTGGCTTTCATAGTGCATTCTTCTCCTATGTAAGAGCCATATCCCATAAAACCATCAAACCATGATTTTGCACCGATTTTATTTTGACCTTCGAAAGTTGCATGGCGGTCAATATTGGCTCCCTTGCAGAAGATAACATTCTTGATTTTTGCTTTTATTCTTATGATTTTTATCCACCGTTTTAGGCCTCTAAGCATTTACTTTTCACCTATCAATCCAAAAACCGTGTTTACCGGTTTCAATACTCAAATTTTTCAGCGAACCGACGAGCGTTTGCTTTTATACGTGTTGTAAGGCTTTGCAGTTTAGTGAGAGCCTTAAATCAATCTTCATTTGCTCCTAGAATACGCAACCCCATCGTATTCTGCATGTGATTGGGTTTATGGACACAGGCAGATACTTAAGGTTCTCAAGATAGTGTTCATACACAACTCCCGGCTAAATTTTGCGTAGCCGCAAGACAGAGCAACAGAAAAGCGTATTGCAAGAATGACCGAAGCCATCGGTACTGCTCAAATTTTAGCATTTACCTGCTCAATTGTCAAGATAAAAAAGTGAATCGAGCAGCCTGTTGGTGTCGCAACTCTAACTGTAACACAGGAAGCTCTATTCGTCACCCTTTTTTGTATTCGTAGGACAACCACTGGCTTTGCCAGTGGGAATAAAGCTTTAGATATGGACAGAATAAAAACTCCTTGATATATTTGAAGTTGAGGTTCGCCAACCCAACAAAAATATATCAAGGAGGTCCTAACCATGAAAGAGAAGGACATAAATAGTTTAGAACATACTAAGTGGAGATGTCAATACCATATTGTATTTGCACCAAAATATCGTAGACACGCAAATTTGAAGTATAAATATGGGAACCGTCATTTTTGGGCAAGAGGATATTATGTGGATACCGTAGGACGCAATAAAAAACAAATAGCGGAATACATAAGGAACCAATTGCAGGAAGATGAAACGGCAGACCAGATGAGCATTCAAGAATATATAGACCCGTTTACGGGTAGCAAGACAAAGCAGGCTAAATAAAACACCTCTTTAGGGGTTGCCCGAGGAAGTAATGCGATTGGCAGAACCTTTCGGAGCCTCTTTAGGGGTGTGGCATGTAAAATGCCCTTCTAGGGCTTATTCAAGCCTCCGCCTCTGCCGGGGTTTGTGACTGCACAAGGAAAGAGTCGGTCGGTAAGCCGAGTTCTGTCGTGGACGGTTATCTATCTCGACGCAGGATTGCTCGCTGCGCTCAAGCCGCTTTTCGTAACACGCCGGGCAGGCGTACAGTTACAGTCAGCGTTGCTCCGAATAGGGTTTACAGGGTTTCGACGTTCCCGTGAAACCGGTGAGCTCTTACCTCGCCTTTCCACCCTTACCGCAAACGGGCGATGCCGAAGGGCATCATCAAGAAAAAAATTCAAGCCTTTTGCGGCGGTATATCTCTGTTGCACTTTCCCTAAGGTCACCCTCGGCGGCCGTTAGCCGCTATTCTGCCCTGCGGGGCTCGGACTTTCCTCAGATATTTCTATCCGCAACCGTCTGACCGACTCCAAACCATTTTAACACAATTTTCACTCTGTGTCAAAACTATTTTTCGGGAATAATATGTAGTGTTTGGAGGGTGATTTATGGAAAAGAAATGTTTTAAATACTTTTTGGGCGCAAATTCCGGCGAGGGTTTTTACCACGTGTTTGATAAGAGCTACACACCGAACGGAGAATGGCGGGCATATATTATAAAGGGCGGACCGGGAACGGGGAAATCGTCCTTTATGAAACGTTTTGCCGCCGCGGCGGAGGGCAGGGACATTAAAACACTGCTCTGCCCTTGCAGTTCCGACCCCGATTCGCTTGACGCGGTGATACTGCCCGAGAGAGAAATTGTTATTATGGACGGCACGGCGCCCCACACGGTAGACCCCGCGTTTCCGGGTGCCTGCGAAAAAATACTTAATTTCGGCGAATTTTGGGCTGACGGCAAATTCGGCGGCAAGGAGCAGCAAATAATCGGTGCAACGCTTCGCAACAAGGCATATCATCGCTCTGCGTCACGGTATATCCGCGCAATCGGTCAGCTTGTTGAGGATAATTACAAAACCTCTCTTGCCTGCACCGACAGGCAAAAGGCGCAAAAATTTGCGTTATCGGTCTGCAAAAGGTACATTCCGTCGGGGTGCGGGCAAAGCCTCGGCGAAGAATGGGTGAGGTTTATAGGCGGCATTACGCCGAAAGGGTTTGTTTCTTACCCGGATACGGTATGCGCCGAGGCGGACAATATTATTATAATTGACGATGTTTACGGCGGTGCGGCGTCTGTAATAACCGAATTCGTAAGGGCATACGCACTTAAATGCGGTTATGATGTTATATCCCTTAAAAATCCGTTTTTGCCGTCGCTTATATACGATCATATAATAATACCCGAACTTAGGTTTGCGGTTGTAACGGAAAATGCCTATACCCGCTTTAACTGCGACGCAAGACGCATACATTCAAGGCGTTTTGTTTCGCAAAAGCAGCTGCATTTAAGCCGCGGCAGACTTAAATTCAACAAAAAAGCCGCCGACAGCCTGCTTTCCTGTGCGGCGGGTACGCTGGCGGAGGCAAAAGAGATACACGACGAGCTTGAGTCCTATTACATTGAGGCAATGGATTTTGAAGCTTTGAACAAATTTGCCGAGGAGTTTATAAGGAAAACTCTTGATCGGGCAGATAAGAGTTAAACCTGTTTTTCTAAGGCAAGCGAGAATAATCCGAACCCGTTTTTTGAGTGCGGATTTCTCGCTTGCCTAACTGCAAAATCTGTGATTGCCGATAACCGTAATTATCGGTCGGGAGAATATCCACTTATTTGTTGATTTATCGGGATTATAGTAGTAAATTGCACCGCCGCTTGGGTCAAGGCCGTTTATGGCGTCCCTGGCGGCGGAATACGCGCTGTCTGCCACGGCTTCGTAGAACTGACCGTCGTTAATACACGAAAAGGCGTTTTTCTGGTATATTACTCCCGAAATGCTGTCGGGAAACGAGGGGTGCTCCACGCGGTTTAATATGACGGCTCCCACCGCAACCTGACCTATATAGCTTTCCCCACGCGCCTCGGCTGAAATGATCCTTGCAAGCAGGTCGTATTCCTGTGATGAAAACGAGCCGTAAGAACCGTCGGAATTGCCTATACCCAGTGCTTTAAGGGTCTTTTCTCCCGCAATTCCGTCGGGGTTCAGCCCGTTGTCGCTTTGAAATTTAATCACAGCCGAGCGTGTGCGTGTTCCGAAAATGCCGTCCACCGTATAAGTATAATAGCCTTTTTCTTTAAGCGCCTGCTGAATACTTTTAACCTCATCGGAGCGTGAACCCATCCGTGACAGCGCGCTTACGCCCTGAGCCGACAAAAAAATGACGGGGATTATTAAAACCATTGCAATTATTTTAACCGTTTTCTTCATTTTTTTATTCCCTCCCGCAATATTTTTGCCGATTATATGAAAAAAATTCCTTTTTGTTAAAAAATTTAATTGCCGTGACCGTTTGTGACAAAATATTATAAAAAATTTTTATATAATATACAAGGGGAACATTAAAAACGGCGGTGATAATAATTGAAGGATATTGTTAAGGTTTCCGGTTCTTCCGGCAGGCTGAGCAGGGCGGACATTGCGTCCGCGTTTCTTTACCATACGGCGGTATTTGTCTGCGGCTTTATTGCCGCCCGTGCCTCGGTAACGGACAAGCTGCTGCCGTTCGGACTTTCACTTTTGGCGGGCAGTACGCTTACATATACTCCCGCAGCGGCAACGGGCGCTTTTTTGGGATATTTTTTCCCGGCGCTGGGAAGCGGCGGTTTTCGCTATATTGCGGCTTTGTTTGCACTGCTTGCAATTAAGCTTTTAACGAGCGGCATAAAAAAGCTTTCGGGCAATGCGCTGTTCTTAAGCTTTATAACGTTTCTCGCAAGCTTTCTTACGTCTGCGGTAACGCTCGGCGGGTTTGGATTTAAATTCTTAAGCGTAACGGCGGAATCGCTGCTTGCTGCGGCGGGAACATTTTTTGTAAGCCGCGCCTTTAAAGCGGTAAGGGGCTGCCGCGCAGGTCCCGAGGCGGACGGGCTGGTTTCTCTGCTTGCGGTTGCGGGTATTCTTATTATGGGAATAAGCAATGTCGGGTTTAACGGCATATCTTTAGGACACATTGTCGCAACCGCGCTGATACTTATTGCGGGGAAATACGGCGGAATACTTGCCGGCACCGTAAGCGGCGCTGTTGTGTCCTTTGCGCTGGCGCTCGGCGGAGTTCCCGGCAGTGTGGCGGTGCTGTACGGTTTTGTCGGGCTTGCGGCAGGCGTTACGGCATCGTTCGGAAAATATGCACAGGCGGCGGCTCCGCTTCTTATAGGGCTTACCGGCTCGGTAATATCGGGCGACCCCGTTATTATCGCCGAAACGGTTATTGAGGCGTCACTGGGCGCGGTTTTGTTTTTGCTGCTGCCCAGAAAATACGGCATTATTTTAAGCAAGGCGTTAACCGTAAATCCCAAGACCCGTGCGGACGACGGCTGCCAAAAGGACGTTTCAATGCGCCTTAATGCGGCGGCGGCGGCGCTGAGCGACGTTTCCGAAACCGTTGAACAGGTGGCAGAGGAGCTTTCAAAAATCAACGCCCCGGACTTCGGGGCGGTTATAGGTGCTGTTGAGCAGGACGCCTGCGGCGGCTGCAAGCTCAGAATTCACTGTTGGGAGAGCAAGCGGGACGACACGCTTAACGCCGTGCTTAAAATGACAAACGCCGTTAAACAGGGCGAAAAGTGTCCCGAGGACGCCGCCCCCGAAGAGTTTAAGGGCAGATGTATGAGGATTGGCTCGGTTGCGGGGGCGGCATACAGGCGGTATTCGGAATATGCCTCGCATATATCGGCGGAAAACCGCATTGATGAAGTGCGCTCTGTTGTGTCGGATCAGTTCGGGGGCATTTCGCAAATGCTTTCGGAATTGGCGGGCGATGTTGAAAAAAGCGCGAAATACGACGACTCCACGGCGCAGATTGCCGCGGCGGCGCTTAAAAATCTGGACATCAGAGCCGATGAGTGTACCTGCTGTACCGATAAATACGGCAGAATGACGATATCGTTTAAATTTAAAAAAGACCCCGGACTTGTTTTTAACCGATTTCAGGTTATGAAGCTGATGTCGGTTGTGTGTGAGCGTGATTTTGATGTCCCCGCATTAAGCTATTCCGGCGGATACGGTTACGCAACCCTTACCGAGCATGCGGCTTACAGGGTTGAAATGGGCGCGGACCAAAAATGCGCCGCCGAATCTATGATGTGCGGCGACGCATACAGGTACTTTTATGACGGGAAGGGTCATTTTGTAATAATATTATCTGACGGAATGGGAACTGGCGGCAGGGCCGCGGTTGACGGTGCAATGGCGTCGGGACTTATGAGCAGGCTCATAAAAGCCGGGTTCGGTTATGACTGCTCGCTTAAAATACTTAATTCTTCAATGCTGTTTAAATCAACCGATGAATCGCTGGCAACGGTTGATATTGCAAGCATTGACCTGTTTACGGGTAAGGTGGAGCTTTACAAGGCGGGCGCCGCCCCCACGCTTGTACGCCGCCAGGGCAGAACCGGTTGTGCCGAAAGCACATCTCTGCCGGCGGGAATCTTGCGCGAGGTGTCGTTTGACAAGGCGATTGTAAAGTGCCGCGAGGGGGATATAGTGGTTCTTATGTCCGACGGGGCTGTGAGCGAGGGTACAGACTGGATAAAAAGCGAAATAGACCGCTTTGACCGCGGCAGTGCCGAACAGCTTTCCGAACGCATCTGCGAAGGTGCAAAGCGCCGCCGCTCCGACAACCACGAGGACGATATAACCGTGATAACGGCGATAATCAGAAGGGCTGATTAAAATCTATTTCAGACTGTCGAAAAACTCCGGTTCAACCTTGTTACGCCGCATTTTGTTAAAAATTGCCCTCCGCCGGTGACTTTATTCTGTTTTTCATACCCTTTATATCAAGCACTCCGTAGGCAAAGCCTTTTCTTACAAGCTCGGCGGGCAAAAACTCATCATATTTTTCAAACAACGGAACTTCGCCCTTGTAAACCAGCTCCATAGGGTCAAGCGGCTTTTGAGCCTCATCTGCCAGAACATCCCAAAAATCTTTTTCGCCTGCGGTCATTTTAAACATCATAAAATAGGGTCTTGCGGTGTCGAGTGCCGTAAGGCCCAGTTTTTTTGCACATTTAAGCTTTAAAAAGCGCTCCAGTGCCAAAAAAGCGTATGTGCCGAGCCACGGGAACAGACACCACATATTTCCGCCCAGATTAATAAGCGATTTTTCGGTAATGCCCGAAAGGCGTGCCGCCTGCCTTGCTTCACTTAACCTGCCCGACGCGTTTTTCATAAGATACGGATAAGATTTATCCTCGCGCAGAACCTGTCGCATACGTTCGAGAACCTTGGTGTTAATGTCGCCCGGGCATTGCCCGAAATATGCCGGAACTTTTCCGCGTACCTTTTCGCAGTATACCAGATGACGTTTGCGGTCAACCTCCTCAACGATCCACACGTGTCCCGCAATAGCGATTTTTTCGCCCACGGGCGGCGGCATTACTATTGTTCCCAGTTCCTCGGAAGCCGAGCGCACGGTGTACTCCTCGTTTTCTTTAAATACGGCATAAAATTTAAAGGAATTTGTCTGCCGCTCGCCGGCAAGCCCCACAATAAGCCCGTTTTCTTCGGTGCGTTCAATGTGGTCGGTTTCAATCATATGCTTAAGCATCAGCCTGTAATCGTCCTGTGTTATTTTTGCAAACGGCTCAAGCGTTAACACCTTAGAGGCAAGCTGAGCGGGGGATAATTCACCCGAGGAGGCAAGCGTGCTCATAGTCTGGTGGTATAAAAGGCTGTAAGGCAGTCTGTCGGTATTCTGCGGCTCAACCCAGCGTTCCTCAATGTAAAGCTGAACAAGGGCTATGCCCTGAAGTAGCGTCCACGGTACGGTTTCGGGCAGGAGCTGCCGCGCCTCGGGCAGTTCCTCACGCATAACAAACCACATTTCGGGCGGCAGACCGCGGCGGCCGGTACGCCCCATTCTTTGCAGAAATGAGGAAACGGTAAACGGTGCGTCTACCTGAAACGCGCGCTCCAGCCTGCCTATGTCAATTCCAAGTTCCAGCGTTGCGGTGGTAACGGTGGTAAGGCTTTGGCTGTCGTCCTTCATAAGCGCTTCGGCGGTCTCCCTGAACGACGCCGAAAGATTGCCGTGGTGAATCAAAAATCTGTCCGGCTCGCGTTTTGCCTCACAGTATCCGCGCAGTGTTGTCGTTACTGCCTCGCATTCCTCGCGTGAGTTAACAAAGACAAGGCACTTTTTGCCCCGCGTGTGTTCAAAAATATAGCCGAACGCGGGGTCGGAATTTCTAGGCGCGGTATCGGTTTTTTCATCAAGCGCTTTAAGTGCGTCGGGATTGTCGTCCTGCGCCTGCACTGCACCCGGAGTAGTGAAAAAATGTTCCATTGAAAGCCGCCATTTTATTCCGCCGTCAGCCGTTTTAGGTATCACGGTTCTGCGCCCCGTGCCGTAAGATAGCAGTTTGCCGGTTTCCTCGGGGTCGCCTACGGTTGCCGAAAGACCTATCCTGCGCGGATTAACGCCCGCAAGGCGCGAAAGCCTTTCAATAAGGCAGAGAGTCTGCCCGCCGCGGTCGCCGCGCAAAAGGGAATGTATCTCGTCAATAACGATAAACCTTAAGTCGCCGAATAATTTAGGCACAAAGCTGTGCTTGTGCATAAGCAGAGCCTCAAGCGATTCGGGCGTTATCTGCAATATTCCCGAGGGATTTTTTAAAAGCTTTTCCTTGTGTGACTGCGCTACGTCGCCGTGCCAGTGCCACACGGGTATCCCCGCCTCGTCGCAAAGCTCGTTCAGCCTTAAAAACTGGTCGTTTATAAGGGCTTTGAGCGGGCCTATGTAGAGCGCGCCCACGCTTGCGGGCGGTTCTTCCTCAAGCAGGGTTAAAATGGGGAAAAATGCCGCCTCGGTCTTTCCTGATGCGGTCGAGGCGCACAGAAGAATGTTGTCGTCCGTGTTAAAAACCGCCTCGCCGGCGGCAATCTGAATACCCCTGAGGCTTTCCCATTCGTTTCTGTAAATGTAGTCCTGAATAAAAGGGGCGTAGCGCTCAAAAATACTGCTCATATTGTAAACTCCGCAAATTCTTCGCTCACGCCGTCGGCTGACTCGGATTTTGAAAACTTAAATTCTTCCGAATTCAAAAGTTCTTCCATTTTAACGCCTGGGTTCTGGTACAGAATGTTTAACAGCTCAATAAAATCACGTATAACCTCGCGCGGGGTTATCGCTTTATCGGCGCCTATTCTTGAAAACTCCGTCTTTATAAATGTAACAAGCTCATCTTCCGTGAGCCTTTGCTCGTATTCAAACAATCCGGCGTGGATCTCCGCAAGCTTTTCCGTAAGTACCAGCATTTCCTCATAGGTGAGCGGCGAAAGCTTGATTACGGGCGCCAGCATATCCTTTAAATCCCCCTTGCCGAAGCGCCCCTCGGTAAGTCGCGACTTAAGCGCTTCATAGCTGTAAACGCCACGTCTTGTATCCTCAATGCATTGCGGCGTTCCGCTCATTATTATTCCCAGGTACTGAGCCTTGCCCTGAAGCGTGTCGTTATACATTGTAAGGATTTTCTCATAGTTGTACTGTCTTGTAATGCTTTGCGGAATTTTATAAATGTTCACAAGCTCGTCAATAAGTATCAAAAGTCCGCCGTAACCCGCTTTTTTAAGAAACAGCGCAAAAATCTTGATGTATTCGTACCAGTCGTCGTCCGTAATTATAATATTAACGCCAAGCTCGCTCTTTGCCTCGGTTTTGGTGGCATATTCGCCGCGAAACCACTTTACCACACGGGCGCGCGCCTCATCGTCGCCGCCGACGTATGCACGGTAATAAACGGTGAGTAGTTTTGCAAAATCAAAACCGTGTACCATTTCGCTGAGTGACGATATTACCTCGCTTATCTTTTTCTCGGTCAGCGCCGCAACATTCGGGTCGTCAAGACCTATGCCGTTTTCCTTTACAACCTCTGTCTGCACACTGCTTATCCAGCGGTCGAGTATCAATGTAAGCGCTCCGCCCTCGGGTCTTGTTTTGGTGGACATATTTTTTATAAGTTCTTTGTAGGTTGCAAGCCCCTGTCCGCGCGTTCCCATAAGCCTGCGCTCGGGTGAGAGGTCGGCGTCCGCCACAACCATATTCTTGTCCATAGCGTAATTTCTCACCGTCTGCAAAAGAAAGCTTTTTCCGCTGCCGTATTTGCCAACAATAAAACGGAACGAAGCCCCGCCGTCCTCAATTATTCCTATATCGTGCAAAAACGCGTCAATTTCGGTTTCCCTTCCCACGGTTATATAGGGCAGACCTATCCTCGGCACAACTCCGCCCTTAAGCGAATTTATAATTACCGTTGCAATTCTTTTCGGTACCTTCATATCTTCAACAATCCTTTCAGTTCGTCTGTATAATCCTCTAAAACACAGGGGCTGTCGCCTTCGTAAACAACGGCGGTATCGCCCAGCTCTTCAAACAATGCCTCGTTTATTTCGTCAACCGCAACAGAAAGCATAACCCCGCATTCCCTTGCCGCCGTTTCGGCGTTTCCGCCGGTAAGCAATGCCTTTAATATTTCGGGGTAGGGTATGTTTGTTCCATCATCATCGGGCGGCGGCGCGGCCGTTTGTTCGGTTACGTTTTCCGTTTCTTCTTCGGATTCGTCAACAATAAGTTTTTCGCGCGTCAGTTCGGCGGCGCTGCGGATTCCCGAAAGCTTTGAAAAATCAATATTAACAACTTGCCGTTCCCTCTGCCTTTTTTTCTCCGTGTAATCGTTTACGGCGTTGTTTATAAGCGCCTCAAACGCCTTTGAGGTTTCTGCCTTTTTTAGGGACGATTTAAGCCCCAGCGTCTGCCTTAAGCAAAAATCTGTATTTTTTAAAATTGCACCGAGCCTTCCCGCCTTGTCCTTTACGGGGAAAAAACGTACGCACCGCCATGAGTTGCCCTTGCAGGTGTATGAAAAAATATCGTTAATAATATATTCGCAGTCTTTATGCGGCTTTTGCTCATAAAATACTGCCGAGCGGAAAATCAAATACGGTTCGTCAACCGATTTCCCGAGCAGCGCGTCGGCAATGTCTTTTCCGCGTTTCAGATAGTATCCGTCAAGCAGGGAATAAAGCCCGTAAACGGTTTCGGCAACCGCGTCGGGATGCTTTTTGTAAAGCGCGGAGTTTAATATTTTGTACGAAGAAAGGCTGTTGAGCGAACTTAGAACTTCGTGCGGAGTGTGTTCCCTGTATTTTTTAAGACAGATAACCGCGCTGTCCCGTTCAAGCTGCGCGTTGTCGTTCAGAACAGAGGAGTCAAGTCCGTAATACGCCGCGTAATCGATGAGCCAGCGGCAGGTGTAGGGTGTTATGCGGCTGTCCAGCGCGCCGTATTTCCCGGCAAATTCCTTTAGCTGATAAAACCCGCCTTCGGATGAGGCAACGCCGATGTTGTTAAGCAGTTCGTATATATACATAAACGCAAACGGAACAGCGGTTTTTTCAAAAATGCCCTTGCGTATTTTTGCGCGCCAGGTAAAATACCCGCGCAGTTGTGCCGTGCTCATTACGCTGTATGTCGGGAAATAGCGTATAAAATCGACGCTGTACTCGCAGTCATCCTCAAAGTTTTCCATAAACTTACCCTGTTTATAAAAAATCTCATTGGCGGGTGAATAGATGAGTTCGCGCTCCGAAATAAGCTTTTTCATTTTTGTGTATTCGGGCGGAGTGTAATTTTTCATTTTTGACGCCGTAAATATAATCGGCTCGTCACTGTATATTTTTTCGTCCGACAGCTTAGCGCCGGAAAGAATCTTTTTAATTAACTCGCTTGCATTAAACAATACCGTCACCGCCCTCCTGCAATCCTTGCCGAACTAAATTATAACAGAAAAATTCACGGAATACAACATAAAAAAGAACATTTGTGCGGCGGCGACGCGCCGGTGCCCCGAAAATTCTTGACAATTATATCTTTTTGAGGTAAAATTACTCTGTTGGTATGCGGGTGTGGCGGAATTGGCAGACGCACCAGCCTTAGGAGCTGGCGCTTCGGCGTGCAGGTTCAAGTCCTGTCACCCGCACCAAAAATCCCGTTCGCAAAAGCGAACGGGATTTTTACTTCCTACCTCTTCACTCTTCATTATTACCTCAAAACAAAATCGGTAACGGGATTTTGGGAAGTAATAAATAATATGTAGGAGGTAATAGGTGCGGCTTTGCCGCCGATTGAAAATGCAAGGTTACGCCTTGCGCTTTTTTGTATTACAACGGTATAAAAATTAGCTGTTTGCACAATATCACTTGACGTTGGGTTTATGTGAGGGTTTAAATTCGCACAAAAATGCGGAAAGATCCTTTTCAGTTATATTTTTTTGCCGATGATATTGCCTCCATGTATATGTGCTTATTCGGAAGAAATTTATTTCCACCGGCGAACAGAGTACTGACTTTTTTTTCCCCAATTATGTGGCATATAGCAGATGGATTTTTTTCGTTTATAATTACAGTGTCTATTCCCTGTGCCGTTGCCGAATTTGCGGCCTGCAGTTTTTGTTTTTATTCTGCCCGTTCCGCGCCGCGAGCCTGTACCTCCGGCAAGGGAATACACTCCTTCATCAATAGAATCAATTTCTGTATAACTTACAGAGTCATTTTAATTTACAACAGAAATAACACCCATTTCAGGCAAGGCATTAAAGGTATTGATCAAGTTTTCCTTTTTTTTACCAATCAATGTCGTCGGCATTAAGCAATATCTGTGCAATCGCACCCGATAAAACCAATATGACATCGTATCACATATTCCGAACATTGGATAACACCGTTGCCGGGCGGTTAATATTTTCAAATCGGGTATCAGTCGTATGATAAATGATTTGGAGAAGGATTGTAGGGTAACCGTTTCGGAACGCGGAAAATCGGGTGTTAAGCTTACAAGCGACGAATTGCGGCTTTTACATTAGGCAAGCGAGAATAATCCGAATCCGCCCAAAACGGCATATTTTCGGCGTATTTTCACTTGTCGTCTTTATAAGGCGAAAGCCTTATCGCATCCTCCACATAAAAATCCACACGAAAATCGCGCTCGTTTTGGGTCGCAGATTTTTTGAGGAGCGGATTTTTTGCAGAGCAAGGCACAAAACGCAGTTAATCCTAACGGATTAACGAGTATTTTAACGCGGCAATGCGAGAAATCCGCACTCAAAAAACAGGTTCGGATTATTCTCGTTTGCCTAGGCATGCAAGCTTATGTATGATCACTTCCGATTCTTCGGGTATGAACAATTAAGTTTCGGAATTACTGTTTTTTGCTTTCTCTTGCGATGGCGGCAATATCGCCGACTCCGTTTAAAACAATGCTTGGGCGGTAGGCGTAGGTTTTTAGCGTTTCGCGTGTGGAAACACCCGAAAGCACCAGAACCGTGGACATACCGCTTTCCATACCGGATATAACGTCCGTGTCCATACGGTCGCCCACCATTACGGCTTCGGCCGAGTGGCAGTTGAGCATACGAAGGCCTGTCCGCATCATAAGCGGGTTAGGCTTTCCGCAGAAATAAGCCTGCGTTCCCGTCGCCATTTCAACGGGGGCGATAAGCGCGCGGCAGGCGGGGGCAATGCCGTTTTCGATTGGACCCGAAACATCGGAGTTAGCACCGATCAGTTTAGCGCCCGCCATAACAAGGTTGGTTGCCTTTGTAAGGGTATCCAGCGAATAAGACCTTCCCTCGCCTACAACAACATAGTCGGGGTTTACGTCATTCATAGTAATCCCGGCATCATAAAGGGCGTTTAAAAGTCCGGCTTCGCCGATTGCGAAAACCGAACAGCCGGGCGCCTGCTCTTTAAGAAAAGCCGCCGTTGCCAGCGCACTGGTGTAAAAATGCTCTTCCGGCACGTCAAGCCCCATACGTGCCAGCTTTTGGTTAAGCTCTCTCGGTGTGTAACCGCTGTTGTTGGTGAGAAACAAGTATTCTTTTTTTTCGTCGTGCAGCCATTGTATGAATTCAGCCACACCCGGCAGGATTCGGTTTCCGTGGTAGATAACGCCGTCCATATCGCAAATAAAGCCCTTTTTTTTGTTAAAATCAATTGTATTGGCTGTAATATTCATATTCCATCCCTCTTTCGTAATACATAAATCAATTATATCATTGCAGTGTAAAAATTTCCATTAAAAAAAGTAAATTTAACATTATTTTAACTTTGATCCGCATACCGGAACAAGAATTTATCAATTTACAACCTTGTATTTAACCCTTGCACCGTATTTTAAAGAGGAAAAAAATCCTAAATTTTCAAACTTTAAAACAAAACCCCTTATCGTTGCATAGGCGGCGTCCCCGAAATCTTTTTCGAGTCGCTTTGCAGAAAATTCTCGCTTGCCTAACGGCATCATTATAAACAATTGAGGTTTCGGCGGCATAACCCTCATTCATTTTATTGTGAACATTGTTTATGAAGTAAAGAATAAACGGGGTTACATCTATCTTGTCGCTTAATTTTCTGTTTTCTTCAATTAGTGTGTAAGCATCATAATATGCCTTGCGGCCTTTTTCAATCCTGCTTGAAAACTGAATAAACAGCGCTGACTGATAACCCTTTTGAATTAAAAACCATAAATGAACGAGCCGTGCAATTCTGCCGTTCCGGTTAAAATGCGGATGCAAAAAGGCAATGTAAAAATTAATAATTGCCGCCTTAATTAAATCATTAATGGCATCCTCGGCATTAGCAAATGCGATAAGCGACCTCATAAACTCGGGCACTTTTTGGGCGTCAAGCCCTGAATGTTCAATATGGTCGCTGACAACATAAACCGTATCATGTCTGTAAAATTTGCCCTCTGACAATTTATCGTAATTGGTAGAAAGTTGCCGACAGTCATCCTGTAAAGCTTATATAAATTGTCCTCGGTTATTTTGTTCGCGGTATCGGCAATAAATTCAGGACCGTGCTTTAACCTTAAAATTCTGTTTTCCGGCTCGCCGTCAGGCACCATACCTTTAGAATTTTGCGCACACGGTCACGAAGGTCATGCACCTACCGGACCAATGTCAATAAATCGGACAGTAAAAAAGGGAAATTAAATAAGAGATAACTCAGCCCGGTTAGGAGATAAGCCGTTATTATGGGAATGAGGTCTTAAAGAATTATAAAATCCGTTGATGTATTGGAATATGCTTCGCCTCCGAAAATACGGATTTGATTGTTCGTTAAAGGAGGCGGCGCCTCAGGAAAGCCGAATGTCCGGCACAGGACATATCGGGACAGTGAAACCGTCCTTTTTTCAGAAGTAGAGGCAAAACCTGCAGTCGCAGTCTTTCTTCGTGTATTTGTATTGGCTGCGGTTTCTGCCGCCGCCTCGCTGTATGCCACCGGGCGGTCGTATCATGAACGCCTCCATGCTGTTAAGGGAAGGGGTATTGGTAAAATACATTTTGATTTCTCATTTATCGTGAAATGAAAAAAGCCCGAAGTCTTTTGCAAAACTTCGGGCAGTGGGTAACAAAAAACGGCAGACAAGTTTTAAATGACTTGTCTGCCGTTTGTGCAGATATTTAGTTGTACAGGAGTTCAAATCCATACGCAAAGCAAAAACAACCGTTTTACATCTACGAATATGCAACCTGAAATCCCGGCATTTGGGTAGCAAAAAAGCCCGATAAATCGGGCTTTTCGCAGGAAACATCTTTTTTGTCTCCACATTATGGTGGGAGAGGATGGATTCGAACCATTGAAAAAATCATCAAAATGCTTTATTTAAAGGAGTTATTTAAAAGCGTGGCAATTTTCGTGGCAATTTTTAATTGAAAAAATTAAAATGCTCCGCGATAGCATCCAAATATTGTGATTGCTTTTCCTTAGATAAATGATCGTACACAGCTTTTGTTATGGAGGCGGAACTATGTCCGACTTGTGCAATGATATATTTTTCCGGCAACCCCATGTCAAACAATTCTGAAACGTAATAATGTCTCAAATCGTGAAAACGCATATTGTTTATGCCGGCAGCTTTAAGTGTTTTTTTAAATGTCATTCTCAAACCATCTGGGGTATAATTGACTATGTTGCCATCCTTACCCGCTATGGCGTTTTTAACTGCAGGCGGCATCTCAATATATCTATCTCCGGCAAAGCTTTTAGGAGGCTTTAAACACCAACCTTTGCCGTCAACATAAACCATAGATTTGTTAACGTGGATTTTTCCGGATTTTATATCTTCCGAGGTTAAAGCGCATATTTCGGCCTCACGCATTCCGCAAAATGCAGCTAATATAATAGGGACATATATATTTTTATTTTTGGAGTATTCAAGAAGATTTTTTACATCTTGCCGTGTGGGAATACGAATTTCTGTCTTTCGTTTTTGCGGCAATGTTATTTTAGGCCGGTATGCAGGTCGATACATTCCAAGGACGGCGGTTAGCAAGCCGTATGTGTTTCTTACGGTTTTTGCTGATTTCTGAGCCGAAAGTTCATTGACGGCAATCTGTATTTGTTCATCATTAAGCTTGTCAATATAGATATTTTTAAGCGATACAAAATAATTGTCTGCCATAGTTTTATATGCATGTAATGTATTTGGGGATAATATGGCCTCCTTAGATTTAATGTAACGTTCATATGCCTCGTATACGGTCATTTTGTCAGAAAATGAAGTATCTAGTTCTGCAACCCAGCGTGCGGCCATTGCTTCTGCCAATTTGCGATCTTCATTTGTAAAAGACTTAGTAGTGCCATTTTTAGATGCCCTTACTCTCCAGTTTCCGCTTGGAAGCTTTTTTGCTTTTGCCATAATATCACCCGCTTTAATTATTCCCGCCCGGTTTATCCGAGTGGGAGCTTTTTATTTCCAGAACTTACCTGCTGATTTTTTATATGTTGCACTCTACAATTAAGTAGGGTGATTATATATGAATTATAAAGACTACAAAAACACACGGGATCTCGTATGGGAAATCCTTATACGGGAGCGGATATGCAAGCTGCCTGTTTCGGTAAGCGCCTTATGCCGCAGTATGGAAATACCTATACAGTTGTACGAAAGCACTGACGGCAATTCGGGTAAAAGCTTGATTTTAAGCGGGCAACCCGTCATATTTGTGAACCGAACCGATACGCCCGAACGGCAGCGCTTTACCGCCGCTCACGAATTGGGACATATTATGCTCGGACACGTCGGCAAATACAAGCTGGTAAACCGAGAGCCTTCCGCAGCCGATAACCCGATAGAACAGGCGGCAAATGTCTTTGCTTCCCGACTGCTTGCTCCGGCGTGCGTGCTTTGGGGTTGCAAGATACATACGGCGGACGAAATTGCAGTCAACTGCAAAATAAGCCGCCAAGCCGCCGAATACCGTGCGGAGCGTATGGATATTCTATATAAGCGTAATGCCTTTCTGACATCACCGCTCGAACGCGAAGTATATGCGAACTTTAAACGGTACATAGAAACACATAAATTATAAGACGCTTATTTACCCCACTCGGCGTATTTCAATGCGATTTCAAGAAATCTTCTCGTTACCTCTGCGCGGTCCTCGTCGGAAAGCTCACGAAGCTGCATTAGCATTTACTGCTCCTTGTGGGTTACAATAAAATATGGGTCGGTTTCGTCTCCGTTGAACGTTGGATTACCTCCCTTGACAAATTACATATACCGCTTTAAAGCGTCTGTAAGCTCGTTTTCATAATTCTTTATGTCATATACGTTTTGTATATCGTGGCGTACCGACTTTTTATCCTTATCGGGTATTAGAATATATTTCAAAGTATCAGTAAACACAAAACGGCATATCCACTTGTTTCTGTTGTCCTTGTAAAGAACGCTCATATATGATTCGGTATCGCGGTAGAATATATCGCTCATAGGTGCAATATCTTTTAAAATATTCTTTACGATAAAATAACCTTCAAGTTCCTCGTCGGTGGTAATGATGTTTTTCTCGCGCTTTTGTTCTTCGGGAGCGGTTTCTTCGTTTTCCTCTGCGCCGTCGTTTTTATCCAATACGGTCTTGATTTTATCATTCATTGTTTCCGTTATACACTGATTAAGCGACTTTTTAAGTATTGGGCGGAATTTATCGATTACATTCTGCGTTTTTACGCCCGAATATATATCGTTTAAAAACAGCTTTGTAAAATCGTCAGAGGGATTTTGCAATTGCTCTAAAAACAGATTTTTAAACGCGTTGACATACTTAAGTTCGGACGCAATGTCGAATATCGCATCTATATCAAAAGACGATTTACAGAACTTCTTTAATTCCGCAACCTGCGGCTCTTTAATATCTAATATGTCGATAGTTAAAAATGGCTTTTCGTCCATTTTGTTAGGCTCTTCAAGGTCGGTATAAAAGTTGTATATCTGACCGTTTGTAAGTATTGCAAATTTCGCTTTGCTCGTTCCGAAATATCTGAATAACTGAGAATCGTGCTTTTGGAGCTTTTCGCCTATCCATTTAGCTTCAATTAAAATTATAGGTGACCCGTCTTTTAAAATCGCATAGTCTACTTTTTCGCCTTTTTTAATTCCTACATCGGCAGTAAACTCCGGGCAAAATTCGGTCGGATTAAAAACATCATATCCAAGCATAGCAAAAAACGGCATAATTATAGAAGTCTTGGTGGCTTCTTCTGTCTGTATGCCGTCTTTAATAGTCTCAACACGCTTTGAAAATTGTTTTAATTCATCGATAAAATCCATTTTTCAAACTCCTTAAAATTATTTTAATTATCCCTTAGATAAATATTTACATTGATATTACGGTAAATATAAATATGACAATTGCCAATGTCGCTAATATCTGAATTAAACATCCGGTTGACATAGCCGCTCCGACCTTGCGCTGCCTTCCTGATTTTGTAGCAGGAATTCCGGTTGTCCGCGAAAGATTGCCCTTCGCTTTTGAAACCCCCGTCGCTCTTTTCCAAGAATATCCGCCTCTGTTAGCCATAACAACCTCCTAAATTGAATTTGTTTTTTGTTTATTACAAATCCGTAGCTTCGGGCAATGCATCTATCATCTTTTTAAATAATTCCACTTGTTCGTCGGTAAGGGCACGTTCTTCATATGAGCCGTCCCTACCGGCGATTTTTATTATGTTTATGTGTTCGCTCGGCTCGTTTGCATTTGAATCGGCTTTGCTGAGAAATGCGTCAACCGAATTACCGAGTAAATAATCAACGGAAACGTTAAAATATTTTGCAATTTTAATCAAAGTGTCTTGCTTGGGAACGTTGCCATTTTTCCAATAATTTACGGTTGCTCTTGACACATTCAATTCGATAGCAACGCCCGTAGGTGTCTTTCCTTTCTCTCTGCACAGTTCCGAATACTTGTCAAAAAACATAATTTTTCACTCCAAAATTAGGCAGTACAACAAAAGTTAGAAAAACTAAACTTTTTCGTTGACAAATTCAAAACTTCGAATTATAATCAAGATATAGTTTGAATTTTCTAACGCATTGTTTGCTTATCGCTCTACATTGATATAATAGCACGTTTGTTAGAAAAATACAACTGTTTTTTAAAAATAACTGACAGGAGGTTTGAAATTTGGAACAATGGATAGCAAATGCTGTTGGCAAAATGCACGTCAATAAAGTGTCGCAGACTGACATTGCAAAGAAAATGGGCGTGACCAACGATTACATTTGGATGATTTTAAATGGCAAAAAGAAACCCGCCAACGCCGAAGCCCGAATTATGACGGCAATATCCGATATAATCCGGGAGCGGGAAACAAAAAGTAATGCGTAATTCGGAATGCGGAATAAAAGGTGGTGAAAATATGCCGGCAATAAAAAAACGCCCCGAGCAGATATACTCCGAGGCTATAACTAAGCAGATTAAAATCGCTCTATTTAACAAAGGCTGGACGCAAGAGCATTTAGCGAAAATAGTCGGCTACGATAAGGCGAAGGTAAACAGAATAATAAACAAACCATTACGCTATAATTTGCTTGACCTTTTGTGCGTTTCAGGCAAACTGGGTGTCCGTATACTGTCCGACGACATATGCAACAAATAAAACCGCCGCCCCCGAAACACGACAAACGGGAGCGGCACAAACAAAAACCAACAAGGGTCTGCTTGAATTATAGCACGGCAAATCCTGATTGTCAAGAAAGGTAAGATAAATGTGTGTAGGTTAAAATCGGGAATTATATTAAAAAACAGGGTGTTTGTACCCGAATATGACAGTCATACCGAAATGCTTGAAGAGCTCGGTATTAAAGACGATTACCTCGGCGCAAGCAAAACGTTCGTGAGAGTGGAACTTTCGCCCGCTGATGGTGATGTATTTTCAGATATCGATACTTGGAAATTGACCGTAGACCAAGACATAACGCCTGAATGGTACGACGAGGATACATACGAACCGCAGGTTGTAGAAGCGGTCAAGGAATGGGCAAAAGACCATATTCATATAGGTGTTGACAGTTTAAAGATTGCTGCGGGAAGAAATCATTATATTAAAGATTGTGAGGATGTTCAAATTTCCGACTCTGCCACGGTCAAGTACATTTGCGGCTCTGCCACGGTCAAGTACATTTGCGGCTCTGCCACGGTCGAGAACATTTCCGACTCTGCCACTGTCAAGAACATTTACGACTCTGCCACGGTCGAGAACATTTGCGACTCTGCCACGGTCGAGAACATTTGCGGCTCTGCCACGGTCGAGAACATTTGCGGCTCTGCCACGGTCAAGTACATTTGCGGCTCTGCCACGGTCGAGAACATTTCCGACTCTGCCACGGTCAAGCACATTTACGGCTCTGCCACGGTCGAGAACATTTCCGACTCTGCCACTGTCAAGAACATTTACGACTCTGCCACGGTCGAGAACA
>CAKSFK010000021.1 GCA_934454655.1 uncultured Eubacteriales bacterium
CTTAACAGCGAGCACGCAAACCGCTACCCGCACGAGTTTTCGGGCGGTCAGCGCCAGAGGGTGGGCATTGCCCGCGCGCTGGCTGTAAACCCCGAGTTTATAGTATGCGATGAACCTGTCTCCGCGCTTGACGTTTCAATTCAGGCGCAGGTGGTAAATATGTTTGAGGACCTGCAAAAGGATTTGAACCTTACCTACCTGTTTATAGCGCACGATTTAAGCGTTGTAAGACATATTTCAAACCGAATAGGCGTTATGTATCTCGGTAAACTGGTGGAACTGGCGGATGCTTACGAGCTTATCTCCCACAGCGTTCACCCCTATACCAAGAGCCTTATTTCCGCTATACCCGAGGCAGACCCCATTACGGCGCGCGCCTCTAAGCGTATTCCCTTGCAGGGCGATGTTCCGTCGCCCCTTAATCCGCCCAGCGGCTGCCGTTTCAGAACACGCTGCCCCTATGCGGATGAAAAATGTGCCGAGGTCTGCCCTGAGT
The DNA here is from genome assembly GCA_934454655.1 of uncultured Eubacteriales bacterium. GTDB lineage: Bacteria > Bacillota > Clostridia > Oscillospirales > Acutalibacteraceae > UBA737. Next base: position 497 of record CAKSFK010000021.1, read on the forward strand.
TTAAAGAGGTAAGTCCCGGGCATTTTGCAGCCTGTCACCATCTTGACAGGTTGAATTAGTACGGTATTTATTGCGCGTGGCGCAATGGATATAATAATGCGGCAAAAGCCGTAAAATTTTAGAAAGAGGAGATCAAAATGAAATTCAAGAAAATGCTTGCTATTTTCTTGTCTGCCGCTCTTTTTGTAACAGCCTTTGCCGGCTGCGGTAAGAAGAAGGCAGATGGCATCACTGTTCAGATCGGTCCGAACCCCGAAACGCTCGACCCGGCCCTTAACAGTGCTGTTGACGGCGGTAATATGCTTATTACCCTGTTTGAAACCCTGCTCATTATTGATCAGGACAACAAGGTTCAGCCGGGACAGGCTGAAAAGTACGTTGTAAGCGACGATGGACTTACTTGGACCTTCACTATGCGTGACGGACTTAAGTGGTCGGATGGTACAGAGCTTAACGCTAAGGACTTTGAGTACACCTTTAAGCGTATAGCCGATACCAATGTTGCAGCTCCTTATGCCGAAACTGTTATAGGTATGATTGAAGGCTACAAAGACGCTATTGACAGCAAGAACCCCGAAAAGCTCAATGTTAAGGCGAGTGAAGACGGTAAGACCCTTACAATTAAGCTTTCTTACCCCTGCTCTTACTTTGATAAGATTGTTGCTTTCGGTACTATGAGCCCTGTTCAGAAGGCTACCGTTGAAAAGAACGGCGACTCTTGGGCTACAAAACCCGAAACCTATGTTTGCAACGGTCCGTACACCATTACCGAGTGGACCCCCAGCGAGAAGATCGTTTGCAAAAAGAACGAGAACTACAAGGGTGGCTGGGATTCAAGCAAGATCGTAAACGATAAGCTTACTTTCTTACTGCTTGAAGATTCAAGCGCTTCTTATACCGCTTACACCGGCGGTACCGCACAGCTTATAAAGGACGTTCCGACCGAGGAAATCCCGACCCTTAAAAAGGATAAGAAGGATGAATTCAATGTTGATCCTATTCTCGGTACCTATTACCTGAGCATGAACCTCAACAAGGCTCCCTTCAACAACAAGAACGTTCGTAAGGCTTTAAGTCTTGCTATCGACCGTGACTATGTTGCCAACACCGTAATGCAGGGCACATATTCACCGGCCTACAACTATGTAGGAACCGGCGTTGACGACGTTGACCCCGGTAAGTTCCTTGAGAACGCAAAGGCTGCAAACGACGGCAAGACCTATATCAGCGAGGATTACAAAGCTAACCTTGAAGAAGCTAAGAAGGCTCTTGCAGAGGCAGGCTATCCCGACGGTAAGGGCTTCCCGACCATCACCTATTCAACCAACGACACAGGCTACCACAAGGCAGTTGCAGAGTATTTGCAGCAGGCTTATAAGCAGCTCGGTATTACTATGAATATCGATGTTGTTGACTGGTCCTCATTTACTCCTAAGCGCCGTGCCGGCGAGTACGAAATGGCTCGTAACGGTTGGGTTATGGACTATAACGACGCTTCGAATATGATCGAGCTGTTTACGTCTACCAACGGCAACAACGACGGTAAGTACAACAACCCGGCGTTTGATAAGGCTATGAACGACTCTAAGGTTGCCGATAAGGCTGCTCACTTTGCTGCTCTCCACGAGGCAGAGAAGATTGTAAGCGAGGATTACGGATTTATCCCGGTTGCTTACTACAATGACTTCTGGCTCCAGAGCACCAACCTCAAGGGAACATGGCACAGCCCCTATGGCTACTGGTATCTCCAGTACGCTTACCTTGCGGACTGATAAATTATCCTGAGGCTAAAAAACCGCTGTCAGCGAAAGCTGACGGCGGTTTTTGATTTGTTTGATTAAAAACTACGGGACATACAGCTTTATTTACGGAAAATATATATAATTACTTGTGAAAGACCGCATATTGTGTTATAATAGTCGGTGTATATTATTTACATATGCGAAAAATGTGAAGAAACGGTGCAGTGGGGCGAATAAAAACGCCCCGAACACTAATAAAATAAGGAGATATGGGGATAAATGAAATTAGGAATGGTGGGGCTGCCGAATGTCGGCAAATCGACCCTGTTTAACGCGATAACAAATGCCGGGGCGCAATCGGCTAACTATCCGTTCTGCACAATAGAGCCGAATGTCGGAATGGTGAGCGTACCCGATGAACGGCTTGAAAAGCTTAAAGAAATCTATAATCCGGATAAATTTACTCCGGCGGTTATAGAGTTTGTTGACATTGCGGGTCTTGTTAAGGGCGCTTCCAAGGGCGAGGGACTCGGCAACAAATTCCTTTCAAACATACGTGAAGTGGACGCGATTGTTCACGTTGTGCGCTGCTTTGAAAGCGACGATATTATCCACGTAGAGGGCTCGGTAGATCCCGCGCGCGACATTGAAACCATTAATCTGGAGCTTATTTTTTCCGATATCGAGACGGCGCAAAGGCGGCTCGACAAAGCTTCAAAGGCGCTTAAGGGCGACAAATCGCTTCAGGGCGAGGTCGATTTTTTAAAACGTCTTATTGACCATTTGGAAAAGGGATTACCTGCGCGCTCGGTTGAAATTAATGATGAAAACGAGCAAAATGTGCTTGATACCACGTCACTGCTTTCGGCAAAGCCCGTTATCTATGCCTGCAATATGAGCGAGGACGACTTTACCGCCGGTATTGAGGGCAATAAAAATTTCAACGCCGTAAAAGAAATAGCCGAGCGTGAAAGGGCTGAAATACTGCCCATATGCGCGGCGCTTGAGGCGGAAATATCCGGTCTTTCGGACGAGGAAAAGGTTATGTTTCTTGAAGAACTGGGACTTGAGCGCTCGGGGCTTGACCGAATGATTCAAAAATGCTACCACCTGCTAGGTCTTATCTCTTTCCTTACCGCGGGTAAGCCGGAGGTCAGAGCGTGGACTATAAAACAGGGGACAAAGGCTCCGCAGGCGGCGGGGAAAATACACTCGGATTTCGAGCGCGGCTTTATCCGTGCCGAGGTTATCGGCTTTGATGAGTTTATTAACGAATGCGGTGGGAATATGGTTTCCGCTAAGGAAAAAGGGCTTGTCAGGAGTGAGGGAAAGGATTACGTTATGAAGGACGGGGACATAGTTCTCTTCCGCTTTAATGTTTGATTTTTTCGGAGTTGATATTTTATGTACGATTTTTATTACTATGGTATGGATTCACTCTATATTTATCTGGTTGTCCCGGCTATAATAATAATGATCTGGTCGCAGATAAGGGTAAAGACCGCCTTTTCAAAGTACAGCGCGTTCCATTCCGCACTCACCGGTGCGGACGCCGCAAGGCGAGTGCTTGAAGCCCACGGGATAGGCAACGTAAAAATCGAGCGGGTTTCGGGGTCGCTTACCGACCATTATGACCCGAGAACCAATGTTATCAGGCTTTCGGATTCGGTATACGGCGCAAACAATCTTTCCGCAGTGGGTGTTGCCGCGCATGAGGCCGGTCACGCGGTGCAGTACGCAAAGGGGTATATGCCAATAAGGGTGCGCTCGGTTATACTGCCTGTCTGCAACCTTGGCTCTCAGCTGTCTGTTCCGCTGCTTATTATCGGGCTTGTTTTTAACTTTTATTTTCTTGTAAAGCTCGGCGTTATCTTCTTTTGCGCCGCGCTTGTCTTCCAGCTTTTAACACTGCCGATAGAGTTCAACGCCTCGCGCCGGGCGATGGAAACGCTGGAAACGTCCGGTCTTGTTAAGGATGAAAACGAAAAAAAGGCAATACGAAGCGTGCTTTCCGCTGCGGCAATGACCTATGTTGCGGCTCTGCTGGTATCGCTTACGCAGTTGATACGGCTTTTGGCGGTTACCAAAAGAAGGCGATAAAAAACCCGCATATAAGAAAGCGTTTTTGCCGATACTACTTATCGGGTGGTAGAAATGCAAAAACGCAGAGTAAAATTTATGCTTTTCTCAATAGGCGCCGTAGGATACGGACTTATAGAGGTGCTGTGGCGCGGTTATACGCACTGGTCAATGCTGGGCGCGGGCGGAATATGCTTTATGTTTTTCGGCACGGTAAGCGAAAAGTTTAAAAAAGCCGGTATTTTTATAAAGGGAATAATAGGCAGTACGTTTATTACGGGAATTGAATTTATTTTCGGCGTAGTGTTTAATATTATTCTTAAAAGAAACGTTTGGGATTACAGCAAAATGCCTATGAATATTATAGGTCAGATATGTATGCCGTATTCCTGCCTTTGGGTGCTTTTAAGCATTGTAGGTATTCCGTTTGCCGGCAGGATAAGCAAACGCCTGCAAACTAAAAAAATAAGGTGAAAAATTTGGATTTTCTGCACAGAACATGGGCTGAAATTGATATTGACGCCCTGATACATAATTTTGAAATAATAAAGGCGGAATCGGGAGGGGCAAAGATTATGTCCGTTGTAAAGGCGGACGCATACGGCCACTCCGCCAAGCTCATTGCCCCCGCGCTTGAAAAATGCGGAACGGATTACTTTGCCGTTTCAAATATTGACGAGGCACTGGAACTCAGAGCCTGCGGGATTAAAAAACCGATCCTGATTTTGGGATACACCCCGTCGGGGTGTGCGAAAATTTTAAGCGACAACGGCATTATCCAATGCGTATATTCTTCGGAATATGCGGCAGAGCTGTCAGACAGCGCAGTGAAAAGCGGGGTCACCGTTAAAATTCACTTAAAGCTGGACACGGGAATGGGCCGCATAGGGTTTAACTGCCGCGTAAATTCGCTTCCCGGTATTGACGACGCGATAGAAGCGGCGCGCCTGCCGGGGTTTGAGCTTTGCGGTACATTTACGCACTTTGCCGTTTCCGACCGCTCCGCGGAAGAAGAGGACGGATTTACCGACGAGCAGTACCGCCGTTTCAGAGCCGCGGCAGACCGCATAAGCGCCGCGGGACTGAATCCCGGAATGTGCCATTGCTGCAATTCCGCGGCATCCTGTCTTGACGCCGAAAAGCACAACGATTGCTGCCGCCCGGGAATAACCCTTTATGGGCTGACGCCCTCGCCGTCACTTCATCTTAAGGAAGATTTTATACCTGTTATGACGGTTAAATCCGTTGTTTCAATGGTTAAATATATAAGTCGGGGGGATACCGTAAGCTACGGCAGAACCTTTACCGCGGACAGGAAAATGAAAATTGCCACCGTTACCGCAGGCTATGCGGACGGATACCCAAGACTGCTCTCGGGCAGAGGTCAGGTTATTGTAAACGGTAAGCGGGCGGATATTATCGGCAGGGTATGTATGGACCAGATGATGATAGACGTTAGCAATATTGAGAACGTTAAACAGGGCGATGAGGTGATACTGCTCGGCCGTGAGCTTTCGGCAACCGAGCTTGCCGAAAAGTGCGGCACGGTGAATTATGAAATTGTATGCGGTATTTCAAAGAGAGTTCCGCGTATAATAAAACAGAACGCGGACTGAAGGTGTGATTGTTTTATGTCATATGAGATAAAGTCGATAGAAGTCCCCAGCACCGACAACATACACACGCTTAAGGGATTTTTGTATATACCCGACGGCGAAATAAAGGGCATTTTTCATATTGTCCACGGTATGTGCGAATATATTTCGCGCTATGACCATGTTTTTGCCGCAATGGCGGAAAAAGGATATGTAAGCTGCGGCTATGATAATCTGGGCCACGGAGGAACCGTGAGAAACAGCGGCGAGCTTGGCTTTATTTCCCACCGCAACGGGTGGAAATATCTTGTAAACGATGTCAATGCCTTTGAAAACGCGGTCAGGAAAATGTATCCCGGAAAGCCGCTTGTGCTTATGGGACATTCAATGGGCTCGTTTATTGCCCGCATTGCCGCCGAGAATTACGGCGACGGCATAAGCAAGCTTATTATCTGCGGCACGGGAGGACCGAATCCCGCGGCACCGTTCGGTCTTTTGGCAACGGACGTTATAAGGCTCTTTAAGGGCGAATATCACCGCTCGAAGCTTGTTAACCGACTTGCGTTCGGTGCTTATAACAAGCGCTTTAAGGGCGGCTCGGATTACGAGTGGGTCTGCTCCGACCGTGAAACGCTTGAGCGGTATGAAAAGGATGAGCTTTGCACATTTTCATTTACGGTTTCGGCAATGCACGATCTTGTAAAGCTTAATATTGCCGCAAACCGTTCGGCGTGGTTTAAATCGCTCAGGCGCGATATGCCCGTGCTCTTGATTTCGGGCAGCGACGACCCGGTAGGCAGCTACGGTAAGGGCGTTAAAAAGGTGTTTGACCGACTTCTTGCCGCGGGTATGCAGGATGTTACCCTTAAAATTTATGAAAAATACCGCCACGAAATACACAACGACGGGTGCAAAAAAGAAGTACTCGGCGATATTGAGCAGTTTGTAAGCGATAGCGAGTAAATAATAAAAATGCGTTCTTACCGGGCATTTGCACGACAAGAACGCATTTTCTGTATTTTTTAATTAATGCCTGCTGAACAATTCAAAAGTACCTTAATCAAGCATGTTGGTGTAAACTTTTGAATTGTTCAGGTGCAAGGTTTTTGCGCAATTTTGCGAAAAAACCTTGCACTTTAAAAAGAATCACATTTTGATTCTTTTTAAAATCAGGTGACAATCAATGGATACTGACGGTCAAAACAAAGGTTTTGACCTATAAAATCGAGATTTTAACTCGATTTTATATAATTGCATTTGCTAATGCAATTATTCAGTAGACATTAATTAAAAGCCAAGTATTTTGGTTCCGGCGCTTTCAAGGGCGGATAATTCCTTCTGTGCCGTTTCGCGGGTATTACCCACAGAACCGAGGTACAGCTTGATTTTAGGCTCTGTGCCCGAGGGACGGACGATAAGCGAGCTTCCGTCGTTCATATAGAAAGCTACAACGTTTGAGCGCGGGAGGGTTATTTTTGTCACGCCGCCGTCTTTAATATTGCGGCTTTCGCTGTTTTCATAGTCGTCAAATCTTACAACCGCGTGACCGTTTATATCCGATGGGCAGTCCGAACGCAGGTTTTCCATAATTTCCTTAATGTGGTTCATACCGCTTTCGCCCTCGCAGACAAAGCTTTTTTGAGAGCAGAGGTAATAGCCGTACTTTTTGTAAATGCCGTCCAGCACATCAAGCAGTGTTTTGCCCTCTGCCTTGTAGTATGCCACCATTTCGCATATAAGCATTGAGGCAATAACGGCGTCCTTATCCCTTACGTATGTGCCGCCGAGGTAGCCGTAGCTTTCCTCAAATCCGAAAACAAAGCGGTTTTCTTCGCCGACCCTTTCAAGATTTGTTATCTGCTCGCCTATAAACTTAAAGCCGGTAAGCACATCTCTTAATTCACAGCCGTAATCCGCGGCGATTTTGCGGCAGATTTCGGTTGTAACAATGGTTTTTACCGCAAGCGGGTCTTTAGGCAGTGTGCCGCTTTCCTTTCTTCTTGCAAGCACAAAGTCGAGTAACAGCGCGCCAACATCGTTGCCGGAGAGCAATGTGTAATCACTGCCGTCCTTAACCGCAATGCCGACACGGTCGCAGTCGGGGTCGGTTGCAATCAGCAGGTCGGGCTTTATGCTCTGCGCCAATTTAAGTGCGCACTCAAACGCCTGACGTATTTCGGGGTTCGGGTACGGAGCCGTCGGGAAATTGCCGTTGGGCTTTTCCTGCTCGGGAACCACGGTAACACTGCTGATGCCTATTCTTTTAAGAATTTTTCTCACGGGCTTGTTTCCCGAGCCGTGCAGCGGGGTATAAATAACATTAAGAGAACCCACATCCGTATTCGGGGCAACGCGGCAAGCCTCAACGCAGTCAAGGTAGCTTTCAATAACGTCTTCGGATATATATTCAATTTTTCCTTCGGCTACCGCCTTGTCAAAATCGGTTGTTTTAACGTCGTCGAATATATCGACCTTGTTCATAATGGAAAGAACGTAATCCGCAGCTTCAAGCCCCAGCTGACAGCCGTCCGGACCGTACGCCTTGTAGCCGTTGTATTTTGCGGGGTTGTGGCTTGCCGTAACAACAACGCCGGCGTCGCACTTAAGCCGTCTTACGGCATATGAAAGCATCGGGGTGGGCATAAGCTCGCTGCAAATATAGACCTTAATACCGTTTGCTGCAAAAACCGACGCGGCTGTTCTTGCAAACAGATCGGATTTTATTCGGCTGTCGTACGCAACGGCTATTTTGCCGTTCTCCGTTACGGAGTTAACGTAGGCGGCAAGCCCCTGTGACGCTTTGCCCACGGTGTAAATATTCATTCGGTTGGTTCCCGCGCCTATTACGCCGCGCAGTCCGCCCGTGCCGAATTCCAAGTCTTTATAAAATGCGTCGGATATTGCATCCTTATCATCCGCCATGCTTTTAAGCTCTTTTGCAAGGTCGGGGTCGCCGACAGCTTTTTCGCACCAAAGTTTATATTTATCAGTGAACATAAAAACACTCCTTTTTCTTTTACATAATATATTATAACAAATTGCAAGGACAAAAACAAGTCATTTATATTTGCATAATTCGATATTATATGATAAAATATACCGGAAGGTGAGAAGAAATGTCGCAAAGAAAACGCGGAATAAGAATACAGACAAGAATAATTGTTTCGGCTTTTTTGCTTTTGGTTCAGTTTGTATTTCTCTTTTTTGTGCTTTACAACATAACCGAAGGCTCGGCGCTTTTGTACGTGCTGTCCGTATTTGCCGGTATAATAACGGTAATTTACATTTTAAACAGGCGCGGCAACCCCGACCATAAAATTGCGTGGATAATATTTATACTTGTATTTCCGGTTTTCGGTATTTCGGTATTTCTTCTGTGGGGCGGAGGTCGAGTTTTTCCGCACCTGCGCCGCAAAATGGAGGTGTGCGAGGAGCATTATCTGCCGTTTTTACATGACGACGCCGACGAAAGGGCACGCCTTAAATATTACGATATGTTCCATTCGCGTCAGGCGGATTATCTGTCGGGCGAATCGGGCTATCCGCTGTACGGACACACCTTTGTTGAGTATCTTTCCCCCGGAGAGGAAATATTTAACTGTATGCTTTCGGAGCTTGAAAAAGCGGAAAAATACATTTTTTTGGAATTTTTTATTCTTGCCGAGGGATATATGTGGGATAAAATACACAGTATATTAAGGCAAAAGGCGTCTGCCGGCGTTGAGGTAAAGATTATCTTTGACGATTTCGGCTCGATAAAGCGCCAGCATAAAAATTTCCTTGATGTTCTGCATAATGACGGCATCGACGTTTCGGTGTTTAACCCCATTAAACCGTCAATGAATATCTTTATGAATAACCGCAATCACCGCAAAATTGTGGTAATAGACGGCAAAACCGCATTCACCGGCGGCTTTAACATAGGGGATGAATACATCAACAGAATGATACGGTTCGGTCACTGGCTCGACAGCGGCATCTGCCTTAAGGGCGACGCGGTGAAAAGCTGTCTTGCAATGTTCTGCTGTATGTGGGAGTTTACCACCGGTCAGCAAATAGATTTTGAGAGCCACATCGCGGATTGCTGTATGCCCGACGACGGATTTGTGCTCCCCTACTGCGATGACCCGCTTAACGACAAAAACCCCGCCGAGGGAATTTATATGCAGATATTAAGCACAGCGCAAAGGTATGTGTATATATCCTCGCCGTATCTTATAATCGATAACACAATGATGTCGGTGCTGAGAATGGCGGCAAAATCCGGAATAGATGTAAGAATCGTTACGCCGCACATACCCGATAAATGGTATGTTCACCCCGTAACGCAGTACAATTACCTTGAACTGCTTGAAGCGGGCATTAGAATTTACGAATACACACCGGGTTTTATTCACTCAAAGCTTTTCGTGTCTGATGATAAAATTGCAACCGTAGGTACTGTTAATATGGATTACCGCAGCTTTATTTTTCACTTTGAGTGCGGCGCGTGGATATGCGGCAGCAAGGCTGTCGGCGATATTAAACAGCAGTTTGAGGGCCTGTTTGATAAATCCGAGGAAATAACGCTTGAAAAATGGAGCAAACGCCCCGTTAAACAGCGGTTGAAGCAGGCTGTTCTGCATATTTTTGCCCCGTTTATGTGATTGACAAAAAAGGCATTTAATGGTATAATTATTACACCATTTAATATCTGTTCCGAAATACTCTGAAAGGTGGTTTTTAAAATGAAAGGCTTTTTAAAATTTATGCTTTCGGCATTTGCCGTGGTTTCCGCTGTGTTCGGTGCGCTGGTGCTTTTGGACCGCGTGCTTAACAAGTACCGCATTAAGGGTGACTACCTTGAATGTGACGGCGGCGACGAAGTGTGACAAAAAGGCTCTGCACTCTATAAGCAGGGCCTTTTATTATACTTTGCTTTTGCCCCTTAATTGTAACAAATAACGAAAATAATCCACAAACAGGTAATTTGCGAGCAAAAACTGTACTGTTTGCATAAATAATTGCTGCATAATAGTTATAGATATCTATTGCAAAAAACTTTTGAATATTGTATTATATAATTGTAATAATATTAACGGAGGAATATGTTATGGCTAAATATACTATTACCGCTCTTTCCGCTATGATTGAGCGCAAGCTTTCACACAATTTCGGCGTTACACCCGAACAGGCGTCAGACGAGCTTTTTTACAAAGCGTGCGTACTTTGCCTGCTTGAAATAATGAGTGACAGACGCGCGGAATTTAAAAAATCCACCGACGAGGAAGAAGCAAAGACCGTTTATTATATGAGTATGGAGTTCCTTATGGGGCGCTCGCTCAAAAACACACTTTTTAACCTTGAACTTACCGAAACAATGAGCAAAGCGCTCGCTAAATTTAAGGTCAAGCTTGATAGACTTTACGATTTTGAACCCGACGCGGGACTGGGCAACGGAGGACTGGGCAGACTTGCCGCCTGCTACCTTGACGCGCTTTCAACGGGCAGTTACCCTGCAATGGGCTACTGCATACGTTACGAGCTTGGAATTTTCCGCCAGAAGCTGGTTGACGGCTGGCAGACCGAAATGCCCGATTTTTGGCTTCCCGGCGGCGGCGTGTGGCTTGAACAGCGCCCGGCATCTGCGGTAGACGTACATTTTGACGGCAAAATAAACGAGTGGTGGGACGGCAATTATCACCACATTGAACATACGGGATATCACACCGTACACGCAATTCCCTACGACCTTATGGTTGCGGGCAAGGACGGCAAAACCGTAAACGTTTTGAGACTGTGGAGCGCCGAATGCCAGGACTTTGATATGTCGGCATTTAATCAGGGCGATTATGTAAGGGCGCTTGAACAGCGTGCAATGACCGAAACGATTTCAAAGGTGCTGTACCCGGAGGATAATCATATAGAGGGCAAGTCATTAAGACTGCGCCAGCAGTATTTCCTGGTTTCCGCCTCGGTACAGGATATTTTGAACCGCCATTTAAGAAAATACAACACGCTTGACAACCTGCCCGAGAAGGTTGCCATTCATATCAACGATACTCACCCGACCCTTTCTATTCCCGAACTTATGCGCTTTTTGCTTGATGAGTGCGGCTACGGCTGGGATAAGGCGTGGGACCTTGTAACGCGCACCGTTGCATATACAAACCACACCGTTATGCCCGAGGCGCTTGAGTGCTGGTCGGTTGAGCTTATAAAGGAGCGCATACCCCGCATTTACCAGATAATAAAGGAAATTGACCGCCGCTTCAGAGGTGAAGTGCTTTCCCGCACGGGCGATCCGCTTGTTGTTGAGCGCACCGCTGTAATACAGAACGGTATTATAAGAATGGCAAATCTCTGTGTTGCCGCTTGCCATACCGTAAACGGCGTATCAAAGCTTCACAGCGAAATTCTTGTTAACGAGCTGTTCCGCGATTACGCGAAAATGACGCCTGAAAAGTTCACCAACGTTACAAACGGGATTGCACACCGCCGCTGGCTGTGCCAGGCAAACCCGGCGCTTACCTCGTACCTTACCGAGCTTATCGGCGCGGGATTTGTAAAGAATGCGGAAGAGCTTGAAAAACTTATGGCATTTAAGGATGACGAAACCGTTATACAAAGGCTGGAAGAAATAAAGCGCGGCAACAAGCTCCGCTTTGCGGATTACGTTAAGGAAAACACAGGCATCACTCTTGACCCGGACTCGATATTTGATATGCAGGTAAAGCGTTTGCACGAATATAAACGTCAGCATCTTAACGCGCTTAACATTATTGCGGATTATCTGTATTTAAAGAACAATCCCAATGCCCATTTCACACCGAAAACCTATATCTTCGGCGCAAAGGCGGCGGCAGGCTACCTGTTTGCAAAAGAAATTATACAGATGATCTACAAGCTTTCAACGGTTATTGATAACGACCGTGCCGTAAACGATAAGCTTAAAATACTGTTCCTTGAGGATTACCGCGTAACGCTTGCCGAGCTTATGATACCGGCGGCGGATATAAGCGAGCAGATCTCCCTTGCCTCCACCGAAGCCAGCGGAACGGGCAATATGAAGCTTATGATGAACGGTGCCGTTACCCTGGGCACCGAGGACGGCGCGAACGTTGAAATACACGAAGCCGTGGGCGACGATAACATTATCATCTTCGGTATGCAGACGCCCGAGGTTCTGGCGCTTAAAAAGAGCGGTTACTCGCCGATGATGTATTATAACAATAATTCCGAGCTTAAGCAGGCGCTTGATTTTATCGGAAAGGGCATAGGCGGTCAGCCGTTCGATAACATTTACAACACGCTTAAAACACACGACACCTATATGGCTCTTGCCGACTTTGCGGATTACCGCAAGGCTCAGCAAAGGGCATCCGCCCTTTATAACGACCGCAAGGTCTGGGGCAAAATGTCGCTTGTTAATACCGCTAAATCCGGCATATTCTCGGCGGACCGCTCGGTTGAGGAATATGCAAAGAATATTTGGAATTTAAAGCCGGTTAAATAATGAATTACTATCCGTTCGATTCGAGAAAAAGCTTATATATAAGTCATATCGGTGCTTTGGCCGAGGGGGACACCCTTCGGCTGAAGCTGCTTTTGCACCGTGATGCCAGAGTACATAACGCATATTTTATGCTGTTTCGCGACGGTGAAAGCTCGCCGCTTGAAACGCTTATGCAGCCGGGCGGTGAAAAAGAGGACTACCGTTTTTACGGCTGTGAAATTACCCTTACCGAGGGGTTGTACTGGTATCAGTTTCGTTACACAAGCGACTACGGCGAGTTTTTCGTAACAAAGACCGAAACATCGCTCGGTATAGTGTCGTCGGGCGGAAACCGTTGGCAGCTTACGGTTTACAACCGAAATTTTGAAACGCCCGATTGGCTTGACGGCGGAATCATATATCAGATATTCCCTGACAGATTTTTTTCATCCGGCAGTAAGAAGGATAACGTTCCCGACGACCGCTATATCTGCGACGATTGGTTCAAACAGCCCGAATACCGCCAGGTAAACGAAAAATGTACCCTCGGAAATGATTATTACGGCGGCGACCTTAAGGGCATAGAACAAAAATTGCCGTACCTTAAGTCGCTCGGGGTAAACTGTATTTATTTAAACCCCATATTCGAGGCACACTCCAACCACCGCTACAACACGGCGGATTATATGAAGATAGACCCCGCACTCGGCACAGAAGAGGACTTGGTGTCGCTTATAAAATCGGCTGAGAAATCAGGAATATACCTTGTGCTGGACGGTGTTTTCTCCCACACGGGGGACGACAGCCGCTATTTCAACAGCAAGGGACGTTATAATACCGTGGGTGCCGCAAAGGACGAAAATTCGCCTTACCGCAAATGGTATAAATTCGGCGATTACCCCACAGGTTATGCCTGCTGGTGGGGCGTTCCGTCACTGCCCGAAACCAACGAGGATGATTTGTCTTTTTCTAATTTTATAACCGGTGAAAACGGCGTTATCCGTTACTGGCTCAAAAAGGGAGTGCGCGGCTGGCGGCTCGATGTTGCGGACGAGCTGCCTGACGATTTTCTTGATAAAATAAGGCTTGCCGTTAAAGCTGAGGGGAACGGCAATTACCTGCTCGGAGAGGTCTGGGAGGACGCAACCAATAAAATAAGCTACGGCTCAAGGCGCCGTTTCCTGCGCGGCAGACAGCTTGATTCGGTTATGAACTATCCCTTTGCCGGCGCAATTGTGGATTTTGTAAAGGGCGGCAGACCCGAAAGGCTTTTAAACACGGTGCTTGATATTCTTGAAAACTACCCGCCGCAGTGCGTAAAGCTTTTAATGAACCATATCGGCACGCACGATACCGCGCGGATACTGACGGTGCTGGGCGATAAAAGCGGATTTTCGGGCGACCGCAGTCAGCAGTCGGTAAAAATGTTAAGCCGCGAGGAATACGACCGCGGGATACGCCTTTTAAAGCTTGCCGCGGCGCTCCAGTTTACACTGCCGGGCGTGCCGTCCGTTTATTACGGTGACGAAGCGGGTCTTACGGGCTACGGCGATCCGTTCTGCCGCGCGGGATACCCGTGGGGCAGGGAAAACACGGAGCTTGTTGAGTTTTACAAAAAGCTGGGTAATTTCAGGCGCGGGACCGACGTGTTCGCTTCGGGCGAATTTATTCCCGTGTGCGCGGATAACGGTGTTATCTGTTATATCAGAAAAAAAGGCAAAAATGAAGTGCTTACGGCGGTGAACAACACCGAAACAGAGCGGGAAATTGAAATTTCCGCGGAGTTTACAGGCGCAGATGCGGTTTTCGGTAATAAACCGGCGTTCGGCAGACTAAAATTAAATAAAGAAAGCTTTTCTATTATCACTAAGCTTGGAAAAAAATTAACATAGGGGGGTGCCGCCGTTGACTGTACTTAGTGAAATTTGCGTTGTAACATTTGCCGCCGGAGTTATAGGCACAGGCATAGGCGGACTGTTCGGCGTTATATCCGGCAGTGCCGAGAAAAGAACGGTTGCCTTTTTATTAAGCCTTTCGGCAGGCATAATGCTTTCGGTGGTATGTTTTGATTTGCTGACGGAGTCATTAAAAACGGGCGGCGTTTTTTTAACCTGCGCCGGAACCGCGCTGGGATTTTTGATCATCTACATTTTAAGCGAAATCACAAAAAGAATGAGCCCCGCAAAAAGGCAGGGCGTCGGGAGCGGCAAACAGCTTTATATGAGCGGCCTGTTCACCGCCGCCGCAATTGCTCTGCATAATTTCCCCGAGGGTATGGTTATAGGCTCGTCGGGCGTTGGGGGTGTAGCGTCCGGCAGTGCCGCGCTTGCTGTTGTTATAGGCGTTCATAATATTCCCGAGGGCGCGGCGATTGCGCTGCCGCTGAAGCTTGGCGGAATGAAGAGCATAAAAGCGGTCACGCTTACCGCTCTGGCGGGCGCACCTACGGTGCTGGGTGCGATTTTCGGCTATTTCCTCGGGACACTGAGCAATATGTGGCTTTCGCTTTCGTTAAGTCTGGCCTCGGGCGCTATGCTCTATGTTGTTTTCGGTGAGCTTTTACCCGAATCCGAAAATGCAAACAACTCAACCGGAGCGTTTGCGGCTGTCGGCGGGATATTGCTCGGTATGGTTATTGTCGCCGTATAGCCCGTTTAAATTCGGTATAATGTTTTCTCTGTTTCATACAGCGGCTCGGCTGTGGGGTCGGGATAATCCGTAATATTTATAATTTTTAATTTTCTTTCGGCGGCTGTTTTTAAAATGCCCGCCGATTTATTTTTGAAGTTTGTTATAAGACCCTCGCACCTGTCGAGCATTATCCTGTCTTTTTCCACGGGGTTATATCCCGGTAATTTCTCCTCTTCAAAGCAATGAACGGACGGGTTACTGTAATATATCAGATTCGGGTGCTTATATTCAATAAACGGGGTGTAAAGATTTATGCGGACGTTGTATTTTTTTTAAGTGAGTTTAGTATATAGACCGAAAAGGTCTGCAAGCTTCCCGAATTGCGTATATAAAAAGTGTCCGCTCCGTTTTTCTCAATCATTTCAACTATGGCGTATTTTACAAGCAGCGATCTTTTCCCGCGGGGACATTCGTCAGACGCAATTAAAACATTCATACCGTTCACTCCTGTTTTGATATATTGTTATTCTACAACACTTGTGTTCATTTTTCAACATTTTTGTTGTAAAAGGAAATAATATATTTGCGGGGTGACTGCAATGTATTATAATGAAAAATTACAATATGAAAGAGAATCGCGTAATCTGACTCAAAAAGAGGTTGCCGAACATCTGGGAATAAAGCAGCAACAGTACGCAAGATACGAAAAGGGAATTAATCTTTTGCCGATAACGCATTTAAAGACAATATGCGCTCTTTTAAACGTTTCGGCGGACTATATTCTGGGTCTGCCGCAGATGCCGTATCCTAAAGAATAAAATAACAGTGGAAAAATGCGCGCAAATGTTGTATAATTAAAAGAGTGTAACGTAACGTGCATAATAAATCCGAGAGGATGAAAGTTAAAATGAAGAAAAAAGGTTTAATTATTGCGGTTGTAATTCTTGCGGTCATAGGTATAATCGTAGGTATGATTGCGGGCTCTTACAACGGTCTTGTTGAAAAACGCGAGCAGGTTGACAACGCTCAGTCCGTAATTTCCACGCAGCTGCAGCGCCGTGCCGACCTTATACCGAACTTTGTCGCTACGGTAAAGGGATATTCCGATTATGAGCAGAAGACCTATACCGCCGTTACCGAGGCGCGTTCTGCCGTTTCGGGGGCTAAAACCGCAGGCGATCAGTCAAAAGCCGCGGAACAGCTGGAAAGCGCAATATCCGTTTGGGTGAACGCCGTTACAGAGGCTTACCCCGAACTTAAGGCAAACGAGCAGTACAGAGCCTTGCAGGATGAGCTTGCGGGTACGGAAAACCGAGTTGCAACCGCGAGAAACGATTACAACGAAGCCGCTAAAGAGTACAATGTGGCAATAAAGAAATTCCCGAAGAATATTATTGCGGGAATGTTCGGTTTTGAAAAGGCAGATTATTTTGAGGCTCAGTCGGGAACGGAAAATGTTCCGCAGGTAAGCTTTGAATGAGCGTATGAAGAAAATAGCAGTATTATGCCTTGGCATTGCCGCCCTGTTTTCGCTTACGGTTGCGGCGGCGGGCTACCCGAAACCGACGCAAAGCTTTTTTGTTGATGACTTTGCGGACGTTATCGATGAGGCGGACGAGAACGAGATACTGTCCCGCGCGGCGGCGCTTGAGGAAAAAACCACCGCGCAGGTGGTAGTTGTAACGGTTGAGAGTCTTGACGGCGCGGACCCGGCGGAATATGCGCTGAAGCTGGGCAGAGAGTGGGGCGTCGGTCAGAAAAAGAAGAACAACGGTGTTGTTATTCTGCTGTCCGAAGGCGACCGCAGGGTGCAAATTGCGGTCGGAAACGGTCTTGAGGGCGCCTTGCCCGACAGCAAGACCGGGGCGATAATTGATAAATACGGATATGATCACCTAAAGCAGAACAATTTTTCAAAGGGTCTGCTTGAGATTTCAAAAGCCGTTATAAACGAGGTCTATATTGAATACGGGGAAGAGCCCGAAGAGGGATATACCCCGATAGACGCTTACGAAAATGAGGACGACATAGGCGAGGTTGTTGTTTCCTGGATAGTTATGATTGCGGCGGTAATACTGTTTTCATTGGTATTCGGGCGGCGACACCGCAGATTTTTCTGGTTCGGCGGCGGTCCGGGCGGCTTTGGCGGTTTCGGCGGCTTTTCCGGCGGGTCGGGCGGTGGATTTTCCGGTGGCGGTGGATTTTCCGGTGGCGGCGGCTCTTTCGGGGGCGGCGGCGCAGGAAGAGGATTTTAGTTTTTAAGGGAGGTTTTTTCGGTGTCTTACAATTTCGGAGACAAGGATTACGGCGATTATTTTAAAGCGCTTGAAACAAACCTTACCGAAAAGCACGAAAAACCCCGTGCGGAAACAAATCAGCCAAAGAAGTCCGACCGCCGTTACAGGGTTATAAGAATTAGACCCATACCCGTTATATGCGTGGCGGCAGCCGCCGCGGTAATTATAACTTCAGCCGCAGTAATAAAAACAAAGGCGGGCGGTAAAAACGCGGGCTTAGCACACAGGGTCGAGAGCGCGGATACAGCCGAACCCCGGGCAGGTATAACCAAAGCGCCCGTGTTTAACGAAACCGCCGCAACGGCGGATTTTCCTGCCGATAACGACTGTGCGGGCGGAATAGTTGTAAACACAACCACACGCGAGATTACCGCGCAGAAAAATCCGCACGAGCGGCTGTACCCCGCGTCTACCACAAAGATTATGACGGTGCTTGTAGCGGCGGAAAATATTAAAAACTTCAACGATACCTTTACAATGTCGCTTGATATAACCGATCCGCTCTATATCGCCGAGGCTACCGTTGCGGGCTTTTCAAGCGGCGAGCAGATAACAATGACCGACCTGCTGTACGGCACGATACTTCCGTCCGGTGCAGACGCCGCAACGGCACTTGCAATAAAAACTGCCGGCAGTGAGACGGCTTTTGCCGAGCTTATGAACAAAAAGGTTAAAGAACTCGGTCTTAAGGACACTAACTTTACAAACTGTACCGGGCTTTTTGACGCCGACCAGTACACCACCGCCTATGATTTAGCGTTGATACTTGAGGCGGCGCTTAAAATTCCGATTTGCAAAAAGGTGCTTTCAACCTATCAGTACACCACGCGTAAAACCGAACAGCACCCAAACGGTATTCCGCTTTCAAGCACGCTGTTCAATTATATGTACGGCACAGAACCGGGAACCGCAACAATTATGGGCGGTAAAACAGGCTTTGTGAATGAATCGGGCTACTGCATCGCAAGCTACGGCACAAATGACGAAAACGGAAACGAATATATTGCGGTAACGCTTAAAAATTCATCACGCTGGCCGGCGTTTAACGGACAGATAGAGCTTTATAAGCAGTTTGCGAAATGATTTTTTCGGAACAAATTAATACCCCCTGATACATTTTAGCATAAGAAAAAGGTAGATACATAGTGGTTTTCTATGTGTCTACCTTTATTTTACTATTGCACTGAACCGGTGGTTTTAATTTTAAGCCTCTGCAAAATACTGTTTGTACCAAATCAGGAATGTGTACACCGTCCATATCTTTCGGCTGTTGTCCGTCTTGCCCGCACGGTGGTTATCAAGCAGGGCAACCAACTTTTCGGTGTTGAAGAATTTTTCTGCTGTCGCCCCCGTGAACTGTTCCTTAACCGTATTGTAGTACTTATCTTCTTTAAGCCACACCCTTATCGGCACGGGGAAGCCCAGCTTGTCCTTTTCGGCGGTAAGTTTCGGCAGTGTCTTTTCCGCCGCTTTTCTGAGCGCCAGCTTTGTGGTCTTGGTGTTTACCCTGCAATTAAGCGGTATGGTTTCGGCAAGCTCCATCACCTTTTTATCAAGAAACGGCACGCGAAGCTCCAGTGAATTTGCCATACTGGTCTTATCGGCTTTAAGAAGGATATCGCCCATAAGCCACATATTAATATCGAGGTACTGCATTTTTGTTATGTCGTCCTTATCGCTGACCTCGTCGTAAAATTTACTGCAAATCAACTGCGGCGATACGGCTTTCTTTGCGGTTTCGCTTTTTAAAAGCGCGTTCCGCTCCTTTGTGCTGAAAATAGACGCATTGCCTATAAAGCGCTCCTCAATTGTTTTGCCGCGGCGTACAAGGTAGTTTATTCCGTGCTTTTGCGGCAGATGCTCGCATATTTTGGAAATAACGCGGCGAATACCGAAGGGAAGCTTATCGTAAGCGGTGAGCGTTATCGGTTCTTGGTAAATGCGGTAGCCGCCGAAGAGCTCGTCCGCACCCTCGCCCGACATTACAACCTTAACGTATTTGCTCGCAAGCTCGCTCACAAAATAAAGCGCTATTGCGGCAGGGTCGGCAAGCGGCTCGTCCATATGGTACTGAATTTTCGGGAAAGTACCCCAATATTCTTCGGGCGTAATTATTTTGGAAATGTTTTCAACGCCTATTGTATCGGCAAATTTTTTTGCAAAATGTATTTCGTTGTAGCGGTCGCCGTCGGGGCTATCAAAGCCCACGGTAAAGGTTTTATCAACATTTGCCGCCTCGGCAATATAGCTTGAATCAATACCGCTTGAAAGAAAAGAGCCAACTTCAACATCTGCTATCTTGTGCGCCGCAACCGATTCACGCACGGCTTTATCCGTAAGGTCGGCAAAGTATTCAAGCACGCCGTCCTGCGCGTTGAAATCGGGCTTAAAATAGCGTGTTTTCTTCATTTCGCCGTTTTTAAAGGTAAAGTAATGCGCAGGCGGAAGCTTGTAAACGTCCTTGAAAAACGTTTCCTCGGTGGGGGAATACTGGAACGAAAGGTAGTGTGCCAGCGCGTCCTCGTTAAGCTCCTTTTTAAAATCGGGGTGCTCAAGGAATGATTTTATCTCCGAACCGAAAATAAAGCTTTCACCCATAAATGTATAATAAAAAGGCTTTATTCCGAACATATCACGCGCGGCAAAGAGCGAGCGGTCGCGGCGGTCGAAAATAACAAACGCAAACATTCCGCGAAGGCGCGGTACCATAGCTTCTCCCCACTCCTCAAAACCGTGGAGAAGCACCTCGCTGTCTGAATTATTTGCAAAAATGTGACCCTTTTCGAGCAGCTCCGCGCGCAGCTCTTTAAAATTATATATCTCACCGTTAAACACAAGCACAAGGGACTTGTCCTCGTTGAACATGGGCTGACCGCCCTCGGCAAGGTCTATAATGCTGAGCCTTCTGAAGCCCAGCGCAATGTCGGTATCTACAAACTGACCCGATGCGTCAGGCCCTCTGTGAACTATTCTGTCCATCATCCGCCCGAGTACCGTGCCGTCGTCGTTTATAAAATTTGTAAAGCCGGTAAAGCCACACATAAGAAAACCGCTCCTTATAGAATATTATACCTATTATACACTATAAATTAAGTTTTGTCTTTACTTTTTTAAAAATAATTAAAGATATTATTCCCACAGCCCCGCCGAAGATAAGCGCGGCTGTAAGCAGAAAGGGAAGATAATACCAAACTCCCCGCCCGAAAATGAGGCTTGCAACAAAAATCTGGGTTATGTTATGCGCTGCCGCGCCCGCAATGCCGAAGCCTGCGGCGGTAACCGATTTTAAACGCGATATCAAAAAGGAAACAAGCAGGGAAACAATACCCGCAGTAAGAGAAAACAGCAGTGAAAACGGCGTCGAGAAAAGGAGGGCGGTCAGCATTATCCTTGCGGTGTTGACAAGCAGTGCGCCCTTAAAATCGTTGTTTAAAAGCAGAATAAGGCACACCGAGTTTGCAATGCCCGGTTTAATGCCGGGTGCTATGAAAGAAAGGGGAAAAAGATTTTCAATATATCCGAATATCATCGCAGTCGCGGTCAATATTCCGTAAAGCGCAATTTTTCCGTGTTTCATTTTATCTCCGCCGTAACTTTTTCGGGCAGGCAGACAATGCTCTCGCCCTTTTTTCTTATTTCCCCGGTCTTAACGCATATCTGATTTTTGCAGTCTGCGCTGACCATTGTGACTCCGCCGTTTTTTATTCTGACCGTGTTGGCTTTAAGCGTTACGGTTCTGTTCACATAAAGCGAGCCCGAATAAACCGTTTTTCCGTTCTCCGTTATTGTCACGGTTTCGCCGCCGACGGTTGCTCCGAACATAAAAAATGATAGCAGTGCCGAACACAAAACAGCAAAAGCAATAATAAAATCGCCTTTTTTCAGTAATTTTGACGTCATAATTGCCTCCCGAAAGTAAATTTTTTTAAAAATCGGGCTTTTTAATTTTAACACATCTTTACAAAAAAAGAAAGACATTGTATAATAAAAGCTATGAGTAAAAGAACAACGCTACCGTTATGCCTTGTGTTGCTGGTGCTTTGCGGATGCGCGGGCAACGGCACAGACAAGCTTAATAAACAAACACGCTTTTTGCTTGATACCGTATGCACCGTTTCGGCCGACTGCGACGACGAAACCCTGAACGGTGCTTTTGCGCTTTGCGAAAAGCTTGAAAAGACCTTAAGCCGAACGAACGGCGAAAGTGATGTTTCAAGGATTAATAATTCGGACGGATTTACCGATGTGTCCGATGAAACACGTTTTTTGATTGAGCGCTCGCTTTATTATTCGGAGGTTTCGGGCGGCAAGTTTGATATTACGATATGTCCCGTATCACAGCTTTGGGATTTTAAAAATCAGGTAATTCCGAGCCGCGAGGAAATAGCCGAGGCGCTTAAAAATGTTGATTATCACAGCGTCAGGGTAAGCGAGAACGGCGTTTCGGCAGGCGGCAGAAAAATTGATCTGGGCGCAATTGCAAAGGGCTATATTGCCGACAGGCTTGCGGAATATTTTAAGGAAAAGGGCGTAGGTCGGGCAATTGTAAACCTCGGAGGGAACGTTAAAACGGTGGGCGAATTTACCGTGGGAATTAAAAAACCGTTTGAAAACGAAACCGTTGCAACCGTTAAGCTGAACGGAAAAAGTGCCGCCACGTCCGGCATATACGAAAGGTATATTGAAAAGGACGGTAAAATTTATCACCACATTCTGGACCCCGAAACGGGGTACGGCGTCGAGAATGAGCTGGCGTCCGTCACGGTTATAGGGGACAGCTCCTGCGACTGCGACGCGCTTTCAACCGTTTGTATGCTTGTGGGGACAGAACGTGCCGCCAAAATTTTAAAGAAAAACAATGCTGAGGCGGTATTTATTGACCGCGGCGGCAAAATAACCCTTACGCAGGGCTTGTACCGCGAAAACGACAAAATATATTTTAAGAGGTAATTTAAGATGAATATATTAAGAGCAATGTTCGGAAATTACAGCGAAAAGGAAATTAAAAGAATAAAGCCCATACAGGCTAAGGTGCTGGAGCTTGACGAAGAGTATCAAAAGCTTACGGATGATGAATTAAGGCACAAAACCGATGAATTTAAGGAAAGACTGGCTGCGGGTGAAACGCTTGACGGCATTATGCCCGAGGCGTTTGCCGCCTGCCGTGAGGCCGCAAGCCGCGTGCTTGGGATGAAGCATTTTCCCGTGCAGATAATAGGCGGAATAATACTTCATCAGGGACGCATTGCCGAGATGAAAACAGGAGAAGGCAAAACGCTTGTTGCCACTCTGCCGGCTTACTTAAATGCGCTTTCGGGCAAGGGCGTTCACATTGTAACGGTTAACGATTACCTTGCAAAGCGCGACTCCGAGTGGATGGGCAAGCTTTACCGTTTTATGGGTCTTACCGTGGGACTTATTGTTCACGGAATGGATCACGACGAGAAAAAAGCCGCGTATGACGCGGATATTACCTACTGCACCAACAACGAGTTGGGCTTTGATTACCTGCGCGACAATATGGTTATCTACAAGGAGCAGAAGGTTCAGCGCGGTCACAATTTTGCCATTGTGGACGAGGTTGACTCAATACTCATAGACGAGGCAAGAACGCCGCTTATCATTTCGGGTCAGAGCGATAAGTCTACCGACCTTTATACCAAAGCCAACCGTTTTGCCTTAACCCTTAAAATGACAAAGGTTAAGGAAATGGACGACAAGGAGAGCGATGAGGACGCAAATTACGACGGCGACTACATTGTTGACGAAAAGGCGCACACCGCAACCCTTACCGCGTCTGGTGTTAAAAAGGCGGAGCAGTATTTTGATATTGAAAACCTTAACGATACAGAAAACATTGCCGTTGCCCACCACATAAATCAGGCGATACGCGCGCATGGCGTTATGAAACGTGATGTTGACTATGTGGTTAAGGACGGCGAGGTTATAATTGTTGACGAGTTTACCGGCCGTCTTATGTACGGCAGACGTTATAACGAAGGTCTGCACCAGGCAATTGAGGCTAAAGAGGGCGTAAAGGTTGCGCGCGAATCAAAAACGCTTGCGACGATAACGTTCCAGAATTTCTTCCGCCTTTACGGCAAGCTTTCGGGTATGACGGGTACCGCAATGACAGAGGAAGCGGAGTTTCAGGAAATATATAAACTTGACGTTATTGAAATTCCCACAAACAAGCCGATTGCGCGTGTTGACGAAAACGATGTGGTCTACAAGACCGAGAAGGCTAAGTTCAACGCGGTTATAGACGATATTATTGCCCGCCACGAAAAGGGTCAGCCTGTACTTGTGGGTACGGTGACTATTGAAAAATCCGAGGTTCTGTCCGGTATGCTTAAACGCCGCGGCGTAAAGCATAACGTGCTTAACGCAAAGCACCACGAAAAGGAAGCCGAAATCATAGCTCAGGCAGGTATGCCGGGAGCGGTTACCATTGCCACAAATATGGCAGGCCGCGGTACGGATATAATGCTCGGCGGTAACGCGGAGTATCTTGCAAAGGCGGCGCTCCGCCATGACGGACTGAGCGAGGAAATAATAAGCGAGGCAACCGGATTTGCCGAAACCGACGATGCGGATATTATTTCGGCGCGCGAAAAATATAAGGAATATTACAATAAGTTCAAGGCGGAGATAGCGCCCGAGGCGGAAAAGGTGAGAAATTCGGGCGGTCTTGCAATTATAGGCACGGAGCGCCACGATTCAAGACGAATCGACAATCAGCTCAGAGGACGCGCGGGACGTCAGGGCGACCCCGGTACAACAAGGTTTTACGTATCGCTTGAGGACGACCTTATGCGCCTGTTCGGCGGCGAGAGAATTTCCACAATGATGGATACCCTTAAGGTTGAAGAGGACACGCCGCTTGAAAGCAAAATGCTTTCGCATACAATTGAAAGCGCGCAGAAGAAGAAAGAGGGTATGAACTTCGCCATACGTAAAAACGTGCTTCAGTATGACGATGTTATGAACAAACAGCGCGAGCTTATTTACGCCCAGCGCAACAAGGTGCTTGACGGCGAGAACCTTAAGGACACCGTGCTTAAGATGATTGACGAAACCGTTGATGAGTATGCGAAGATATACCTTGCGGACGACGCAGTTCACGATAACTGGGATTTAAACGGTATGCGCGAATACTTCCTCGGCTGGGTGACAACGCCTGATGATCTGCACTTTACGGCAGAGGAGCTTGGTAACACTTCACGCGAAGAGGTTGCGGAAAAGCTGAAAGAAGAGGCGCACAGACGTTACGAACAGCGTGAAGCGGAATTCGGCAGTGACATTATGCGTGAAATTGAGCGTGTAATGCTGTTGCGCAGCGTTGATACCAACTGGATGGATCATATTGACGCTATGGATCAGCTCCGTCAGGGCATAGGACTGCGCGCTTACGGTCAGCACGACCCGGTTGTTGAATACCGCAACGACAGCTACGATATGTTTGAGGCTATGACCAACACCATACGCGAGCAGACCGCAAAGCTTGTGCTTACGGTTCGCGTGCGCCGTGACGAGGAGGTCAAGCGCGAGAAGGTCGCCGAAGAATCGAATGCGGGCGACAAGCCACAGACCGTAAAGGGTAAGGGCGTTGTAAGCAAGAACGCGCTTTGCCCGTGCGGAAGCGGAAAGAAGTACAAGCGTTGCTGCGGCAGGGGACTTGACGACTGATTTTTTAACTGCAAAACACCGTTTCGGGCGCATATTAACGCCGCGCCGACGGCAGGAGGTACCAAATGGACGACAGAGATCTGTTCAGTTACGATAATTCGGGCAATCTTGAAGAAACAGGGGAAACCAGCTTTGACCTTAACAGCTTTTCTTCCCATACACCGAAAACGCAGAACGGAAAATCCGGCAAAAAACGCAGGAAAAAAGGTAACCGCAAGGAAAGGGTGTTAAGAACTCTGCTTACGCTCTTCCTTGTGGGGCTTATAACCGTCAGTATAGTTGTGTCTGCGTTTTTGCTTTACGCGTTTACAATGGTTGACGGTAAGATGGACGAAAATCTTGACGATTTAAAGCTTAATTTTACCACAACCATTTATGTTGATAACGGCGACGGCAATTACAGCGAGTATCAGCGCCTGCACGGTATGTTTAACCGCATATGGGTGTCTTACGATAAGGATAAGGCTCAGTCCGGAAACGAAAGCTATGAGGGAATACCGCAAAACCTTGTAAATGCCTATGTTGCAATTGAGGACAAGCGCTTTATGGACCACAACGGCGTTGACTGGAAGAGAACTACCGCCGCGTTTGCAAATATGTTCCTGCATTTTTACTCTTCAAAGCAAGGCGGTTCAACAATTACGCAGCAGCTTGTAAAAAACCTTACAGGCGACACATCGCAGCGCCCGAGCCGAAAAATAAGGGAAATAATGCGGGCAAGGTATCTTGAAAACCATTATACAAAGGACACCATTATTGAGTGTTATTTAAACACAATAGCTATGGGTCACGGAATATACGGCGTTGAAGTTGCCGCCAACTATTATTTTGATAAGAATGTTAAGGACCTGACCCTTACCGAGTGCGCCAGCCTTGCGGCAATTACCAAAAGCCCGACCTACTATGCGCCGGACGATTACCCCGACGCAAACCTAAAGCGCCGCAATACCGTGCTTGATGAAATGTGCGACCAGGGATATATTACAAAAGCACAGCGCGACGAGGCAAAAAGTGCGGAATTTAAGGTGTCGGCATCAAAGGAAGCACTTAAGGAAAGCGACAACAACAGCTATTTTGTGGACGCGGTGATCGATCAGGTCGTATCCGACCTTATGGATAAGTACGGCTATGAAAAGACCCACGCTAACAGCCTGTTTTACAGCAGCGGCTACAAAGTATACGCTACGGTTGACACAAAAATTCAAAAGATAATGGAGGATGTGTTTACCGACAGCAAGACCTACGGATTAAAGGGCAAGGACGGCACTACCCTGCAAGGCTCTATGACGGTTGTGGATTATAACGGACACGTAAAGGGCATTGTGGGCGGCATCGGCGAAAAAACCGGCAAGCGCGGGCTTAACCGCGCAACAAGCGCAAAACGTCAGCCCGGTTCAACAATGAAGCCTATTGCGGCTTACGCGCCGGCAATAGAGCAGGATATAATACACTATTCAAGCATTGTAAACGATACAAAGACGAATTATAACGGCTGGACTCCGGTTAACTGGTATAAATCTTATTGGGGAAATATTACGGTGCAGTATGCGCTGGAGCGCTCGGTCAATACAATCCCCGTTTACCTTGTCAACAAAATGGGACCGCAGACTTCGTTTGATTTCCTTACAAAAAAGCTCGGAATAACAACCCTTACAAACGAGGACGTTAACCTTTCACCCCTTGGAATGGGCGGAACAAACGGGGGAATCACAACGCTGGAATCCGCGGCGGCATACGCCGTATTCGGCAATTTAGGTCAGTTCCACAAGCCGACGTTTTACACCAAGGTGACCGATCAACACAACGAAACCGTGCTTGAATACGATTCCGAGCCCGCCATGGCGATAAGCGAGGACACCGCAACTGTTATGAACAAGCTTTTGCAAACGGTAGTCTACGGCTCTAAGGGTACGGGCGCGGGCGCCGGGAATTACGTTAAGGATATGAAAATATACGCAAAAACAGGTACTTCAAACAACTCAAACGACCTGTGGTTTGTGGGCGGAACGCCTTATTACGTCGGTTCGTGCTGGTGCGGTTACGATAAACAGCAGGCAATTTCAAATTCGGGAATTGCAATGAAAATGTGGGGAGCGGTAATGTCCAGAGTACATTCGGGACTGGAACCCAAGCAGTTTGAAAACAGCAGCTACGCAACCGAGCGGTATTACTGCACCTCAACGGGCGATCTTGCAACATCGTCCTGCCCGTCAAAGGCTATCGGGTGGTACAAAAAGAGCAACACCCCCGCCGCCTGCAAAACGCACGGCGGAAAGGCGCTTTCCACGCTTGACGAAATAAGAAAAGCAGAGCAGAAGGCGGCGGAAGAGGCGGCTAAAAATGCGTCAAGCGACTCTTCGGCGTCATCTGCGGCATCTTCGGGACAATGAGCGGAAAACTTGAAAGAGAATGCCGCGGAATATACCGCGAGGCTTTTTGCGACCCGAACGACATATTTGAAAATAAACTTTTCGGCTGCTGCTTTAAATATTGCAGAGTCCTGAAAGAAAACGGCAGTGCGGCGGCAATGCTCTTTGCGCTGCCGTGCAGTATTTACGGGGACGGCGGAGCTTTCTCTGCCGTGTATATTTACGCCGCGGCAACAAAGGCGGAATACAGGGGAAGAGGGCTTATGTCCTCGCTTATAGAAAGCCTTAAAGCAGAGGGTAAACCACTGTTTCTTGTCCCGGCAAACGCGGGGCTTGTAAGTTTTTATCAAAAACTGGGGTTCGTCCCGTTTAACGCGTCGGCAGGCGAAGAGTCGGGCATTCGGGCTGTTCCGCAAGGTGGATTCGCCGACCTTGCACAAAGTGAGGAAAAAAGCCGCAAACCCTTGTTTAGGGCAATGTTCTTTTCAAATAACTTAGGAGCGCCCGAAAATATGTATTTTCCGTATTTAATGGAATAATAATCCCACGGCACACACAAAAAATGATATTTGGAGCAGTGAGTATGAAATACGATTATCTTGTAGTAGGCAGCGGACTTTTCGGAGCGGTATTTGCCAATGAGGCGGTAAAAAAAGGCAAGAGCGTTTTGGTGCTTGAAAAAAGAAAACATATCGGCGGAAATATCTATACCGAAAAAACAGAGGGGATAGACGTTCACAAATACGGCGCGCATATTTTTCACACGTCAAACAAGCGCGTGTGGGACTACGTTACCGATATTGCGGAATTTAACAGCTTTATAAATTCACCCGTTGCGAATTACAGGGGCGAAATGTATAATATGCCATTTAATATGAACACATTTTCAAAAATGTTCGGCATTTCAACCCCGCAAGAGGCAAAGGACATAATTGAAAAACAAAGGGCGGAAATAAAAGGTGAACCCAAAAATCTTGAAGAGCAGGCAATAAGCCTTGTCGGCAGGGATGTTTACACGAAGCTTATAAAGGGATACACCGAAAAGCAGTGGGGACGCGACTGCAAGGAACTGCCTGCGTTTATTATTAAAAGACTGCCCGTGCGCTACACCTACGATAACAATTATTTTAACGACCGCTGGCAGGGAATACCCGTAGACGGATACACGGCGCTTACAGAAAAACTGCTTAGCGGCGCCGAGGTAAGGCTCGGCACGGATTTTTTGGATGATAAAAACGGGTATCTCTCCTCTGCCGAAACCTGCGTTTACACAGGTCCGATAGACGAATATTTCGGCTACAAACTCGGAAAACTTGAATACCGCAGTTTAAGATTTGAAACCGAAATACTGCCCTGCGAAAATTATCAGGGCGTGGCCGTTGTTAATTATACCGAGCGTGAAGTGCCGTACACACGTATAATCGAACACAAGCATTTCAATTTCGGCACACAGCCCAAAACGGTTGTTACGCGCGAATACCCAACCGATTGGCAGGAGGGTATGGAGCCTTATTACCCCGTTAATAACGATAAAAACAACAGTCTTTATGAAGCCTACGCCGCGTTGGCGGAAAAAGAGGGCGTTCTTTTCGGAGGGCGGCTTGCACAGTATAAGTATTACGATATGGACGATACGGTTGAAGCGGCGCTTGAGCTGGCAGAAAAGACTATATAGGCAATGCATTGCCTGAAAATTTGAAATACGGCACACGGAGGAAACAGAGTTGGCTTTGGTAAGTATAATTATGCCGGTTTACGGCGTTGAAAATTATGTCGGAAAAGCAATAGAGAGTATGCAGGCACAGACCCTGACCGACTGGGAGTTCTTTTGTGTTGACGACGGCACAAAGGACAAAAGCGGAATTATCTGCGACGGATATGCCGAAAAGGACAGCCGCATCAAGGTTATCCACAAGGAAAACGGCGGTGCGCCGAGCGCCAGAAACGTTGCAATAGATATGGCGAGCGGAAAATATATGTATTTTCTTGATTCGGACGATTGGGCAGAGCCGGATATGCTTGAAAAAATGGTTGCCGCGGCAGAGGAAAACAATTCTCAGCTTGTGGTTGCGGGTTTTTATATCGACACATATTACACCGATACCGAAAAATTCACGCAGGAACAGTTTTGCCCGAACGCGGTATACGGCACCAAACAGGAATTCAGGGAGAACGCGCACCGTCTTTTTGATAAAAACCTGCTTTACACTCCGTGGAACAAGCTGTATCTTTCGGAATATATAAAAAAGAACAAGCTTTATTTTCCGCAGACATTTTGGGACGATTTCCCCTTTAACCTAAGCGTTGTAAGGGACGTTGAGCGCGTTGCCGTGCTGTCGGACAAATTTTATCATTTCATAAGAAAACGCGCGGAATCGGAAACCGCCAAGTACAGGAGCGATATGTACGAAAAACGCGAGGAGGAAAACCGCTGGCTTAAAGAGCTTTACGAATATTGGCAGGTATCCTCTCAGCAGGCGAACGAATTTATTGCCAGAAGATATATTGAACGCATTATAGGTTGTATTGAAAACATAACCAATAAAAGCTGCACGTTAACGGCAAAGGAAAAAAAGGCGGAAATTAAAAAAATAATTTCTTCCGAAAATGTCCGAAACGCGCTTAAAACGGCAAAGCCAAACTCAAAATATATGAAGCTTATGCTTGTTCCCATAAAGTGGAACAACACGGGACTTACCTATCTTGAGGGCAAGTTCATTTCGTATGTTAAAAGCGGCAACACAAAGCTTTTTGCGCGCCTTAAGGCAGGTAGATAAAAAATGATAAGCGTTATAATCCCGGTTTACAACGGCGAAAAGTATATAAACGGCTTAATTGATAATTTCCGTGCTCAGGGAGCGGACAGGCAGAGTCTGGAGCTTGTTTTTGTGGACGACGGCAGTACCGACGGAAGCCGCGAAATTTTAGAAAGGCTTGCAGACGAACAGCACTTTACGCTTTCGGTTTATTCAAAGGAAAACGGCGGCGTAAGCGAAGCCAGAAATTACGGAATCGAACGCGCGAAAGGGGAATATATAACCTTTGCCGATGTTGACGATTTTGTTACAGCCGACCATTTTGAAACGCTGAAGAACGCGGCGGAAGAAAACGACTTTGATGTTTTTATGTTCGGCAGTGTGCGTGTAAGGGATGAGAGCAAAAAAGTACCGAAAAGCGACTCTTCGCAGCCTTATGAGGCGGAAAAAATTTCGGTGCTTAACAGAATGGTCAACGACCCCACGAAATACGGGGTGTATAACCTCTTGCTTAAAAAAAGCTTTATTCAAAAAAACGGGCTTAAATTTCCCGCGGGGTTTAAATACTACGAGGATTACGATTTTATATACCGTGCGCTTGGATCCGCCGAAAAAATACTGTTCACCGAAAAACCGCTTTATTACTATATGCTGCGCGAGGGTTCGGCAATGCAGCGCTTTGTGCCTGACAGGCTTTATTGCATAAGCCTTATGGATAAGCTTTGCGATTGGTTTAAAACCGCCGTGCCGGAATTTTACCCGGTGTTTTCAAAGTGGGGCGCAAACCGTATTTACTGGTCGGTGCTGTGGCAGGCGGCGCTGGCATTCAACTATTCGTTCTTTAAGTATTTTGCCGAGAATACCGACGCCGCAAAACGCCTGAAGCCGCTTTGCGGCTGTAACAACAAAAAAGTGGCGCTGAGTGCGCGGCTTTACCTTATCTCAAAGCCGCTTTATTATGTTGCCGCAAGGCTTGCGGCAAGGGGGCGTTCGCGGCTGAGTCCCGCAAATACGGACGATTTTAAGGCTGTTATAAAAGAGTTCTCAAAGGGGTGATATTGTAATGCCGCAGAGAATTTTGGTTTACGGAATGACCGATAACCCGGGCGGAATTGAAACCTATCTTATGAATCAGCTGCGCGCGCTTGACAGGGAAAAGGCGGTGTTTGATTTTGTAACCGATTTTCCGAAAATGGCGTATGAAAAAGAGGCGAGGGAACTTGGCTCAAAAATATACTTCATCCCCGCAAAAAGCAAGGGGCTTATCGGGCATTGGCGCGCTTTTTCAAAAATACTTAAAGCGCACCCCGAGTACAAAACGGTATATTTCAACGTGCTGGACGCCGGTGCGGCTTTAACCGAACTTGTGCCGTGGCTCAGGGGCAGAACGGTTATAACCCACAGCCACAACGGAAGTACCGACAAAATGAAACTGCACAAGCTGTGCAGACCGTTTTTGAACCTCTTTACAAAAAGACGTTATGCCTGCTCGCGGCTTGCCGCCGCGTATATGTTCGGCAAAAAGAAAGCGGAAATAATCCCCAATATGATAAACGCCGAAAAATTTGCGTTTTCGCCCGAAAAGCGGGCGGAAAAGCGGGCGGAACTTAAAATCGGCGACCGCTTTGCGGTTTGCCACATAGGCAGGCTCTCCAACCAAAAAAATCCGCTCGGATTAATTGATATTTTCGCCGAGGTGTTAAAACGGGAAGAAAACTCAGTGCTTTTAAGCGTCGGGAGCGGCGAAATGGAAGAAGAGGTACGCAAATACGCGCGTGATAAGGGCATAGCGGAAAGCATAATGTTCTTAGGCAGGCGCTCCGATACCGACGGTATTTTAAGCGCCGCCGATGTTTTTCTGCTTCCCTCGTTTTACGAGGGACTGCCGATCGTCGCAATAGAAGCGCAGGCGGCGGGGCTTCCATTAGTTATGTCGGACAGCATAACAAAGGAGTGCGCCGTAACGGAAAACGCGGTTTTTTTAAGCCTTAGGCTGCCGCCAGGTGTCTGGGCGGATACCGTTGTTTCCTTTAAAAAATTTAAACGCTTGCCCGCAAGGGATAAAATTGCCGCCGCCGGGTATGACAGCGCAGACCCAGGACAAGCGCAAAAAGAGCTTAAAAAATATTTTGAACAACAGGGAAACGGAGAAGGCTGATGAATTATTATATTGCCGAAAGAATTTCATCGGATGAGAGAACGGCGTGGTCAAAAGCACGCGCCGACGCGGAGCAGATAGCCGCGAATATGGGCTTTAAGCCCATTTGTGTAAACGGCACGGGCAAGGAACGCAAAAATGCCGGCACGGCGGATAAAATTCGGGGTCACAGGGAAATGCACGGCCTTTGGAAAGCCGCTTTTTCATGCCTTAAGAGCGGCGATACGCTTTTGATCCAGCTGCCCGCGGTCAATAATTATTTGTTCATCAGCCGTCTTTTCGGGCGGCTGCGGCGCCGCGGAGTAAAAATAATCGCGCTTATTCATGACCTTGAAACCATTAGAATGATAAAGGATAAAAGCCTTACGCCAAAGCAAAAGCTGAGAATGAAAATCGAGGAAATAAGCACGCTTAAAAAGTGTTCGGTGCTTATTGTTCACAATCCGCAGATGAAAAAGTTTGTAAAGGAAATAGGAATCGATACCCCATGTAAGGTTCTGGGAATTTTCGATTATCTTACAGGCACACAGGGAATCTGCACTGAAAAGAACGCGGAAAACAAAAATACGGTTATTGTGGCGGGCAACCTTGACGAGCATAAATCGGGGTATATATATAATATGCCTGACGGCATTACCGCCGAACTTTACGGCGTTAATTACAAAGAAAACGGCAATAAGGGACTTAATTATCACGGGTCGTTTGCGGCGGAAGAACTGCCGCGGATAATTAAGGGCGGCTTCGGTCTTATTTGGGACGGGGAGAGCACGGATACCTGTACCGGGGCGTACGGCGAATATCTGAGATATAACAATCCGCACAAAACGTCGCTTTATCTGGCGTCGGGCTTTCCCGTGATAATATGGAAAGAGGCGGCTCTTGCGGATTTTGTTAAGGAAAACGGGGTTGGAATTACGGTTTCCTCGCTTTCTGAGATACCCGAAAAATTAAACGGTATTACAGATGAGGAGTACGGCAGTATGTGCAGAAACGCGGCAGAGATTTCTAAAAAGCTTACCGACGGATATTATTTGACTGCCGCGCTTAAAAAGGCGCTGACGGGGGATTGTTAACGGTGAGATTTATTGAAAACAGAAATTTAAGGCTTAAAGCCGAACTGCTTTTTAAACTGTTGCTTATGACCTACACAATGCTGGGGGTCTGTAACCTGACATACGGCTCACAGGTTATCCGTGCGGTTATGTATCCGACCTTTCTGCTCGGCGGACTGCTTATTTTGTGGCGGCTCGTCCTTGCAAAGCATTTTATGCGTCAGCCCGAGCTTTATCTGCTTGTTGTATTGCTTTTAAGTTTTGTTTTCTCCGCGGCTGCCAACTTTAAGTATGTCAACTCCGCGGAGGCGGCAATCTTTGTTTTGTGGTGCTTTTACTTTCTTTTGCTGTTTGCAAGGGATTCGCAAAGCAGCTTTTCGGAAATTCAAAAGGAAATAAATATATTTTCGGTATTTTACCTTGTTTACGTAACGGTTTTGGTTTTAATAAGCTATTATATGCTTTTTACGGGGTACAGCCACTCCTACCGCGACCCCGATAACGGAAAGTACGAGGTTGCGTCAGGCATATTTACGGGCAGACTCTGGGGCGCGTTCCAGGACCCGAACTTAGGCTCGGTAATGTGCTGTATTGCCATTGCGGTGTCGGTTTACATTATGTACAGCAAAAAAAAGGCGGTATTAAACGTTCTGCTCACAATAAACTCGGTGCTTATGTTTTTCTACATTGTCCTGTCCGATTCAAGAAACGGTATGGTAACCCTCGGTTGTGTGTTGGGTACCGCAGTGTTCTTTGTCGGCCTTAAAAGGTATGCCGGCGTTAAAAAGCCCGGAGTTAATTTCAAAAGGGCGCTGTGCATTGTCTTGGCAGCAGTCGGTTTTCTTGCAGGCTTTATGCTGCCGAAATATGCACAAAAGGCGTATAACACGGTGGCTTCCGATATGGGAATGCTTGTTGTGGAACGCGATTATGACGTTTCAGACGATGTAAGCAACCGCAGGCTTGACGTGTGGAAATCGGGCGTTGAGATTGCGCTGAGCCGTCCCGTTACGGGCGTTTCGTTCGTAGGTCTTGTGCCGTACGCCAAGGATAATATGCCCGATACCTACATTGTTAACAACGACTTGTGGGAATTTAACACTTTGGATAACGATTATCTTAACGTATTTGCCGCACAGGGGCTTATAGGAATAATAACCGTTTTGGCTCTTATGGCTTTAAGCGTTATAAAAATATTCAGAAATATTTGGAAGTCGAGCGATAAAGCGTTTCCGCTTATCTGCCTTTCGGCGGTTTCGGTGTGCTCGCTTGCGATAAGCGCGCTGTTTCAGGGAACAATGTTCTATCAGCAGACGCCGAACACGTTTATGTTTTGGCTGATGCTCGGCAGTATCCTTTGCGCATTGCCGCACGCTGCGGAAGTTGATGAAAAATGAGAAAATCAACAAAATTCAATTTCCTTATGAATTCGGTGCTTACGGCATCGGCGTTTATATTCCCGCTTATAACCTATCCTTATGTTTCAAGGGTGCTCGGCCCCGAAAATGTTGGTAAGGTTTCGTTTGCCGCCTCGGTTGTGTATTACTTCTCAATGCTGGCGCAGCTCGGAATACCGACATACGGAATAAGCGCCTGCGCCAGAGTCAGGGATAACAGAGAAGAGCTTACCCGCACCGTACACGAAATATTTTTTATAAACGTTGTAATGACCGCCCTTGTGGGAGCGGCGTTTATAGGCTCGGTCTTTGCTGTGCCGAAGCTTGCGGCGGATAAACCTTTGTTTTTTATAACGGGCCTTACAATTCTTTTCAACACCTTAGGCGTTGAATGGCTATACAAGGCGGCGGAGCAGTATTCGTATATAACGGCGGTTTCGATTATATTTAAAATAATATCTGTTGCCGCAATGTTTGCATTTGTCCGCACCGAAAACGATTATGTAATTTACGGCGGCATTTCCATAATAGCCGCAACCGGTTCCGCTGTTATGAATTTTATACGCCTGCACAGATTTGTCGGCTTAAAGCCTGTGGGTAATTATAATTTTAAGCGGCATATGAAGGCTATTTGGGTGTTTTTCGCAATGTCGGTCGCAACTACAATATACACCAACCTTGATACCGTAATGCTGGGCTTTATAAGGAACGATTCGGACGTTGGGTACTATAACACTGCGGTCAAGGTTAAAAACGTGCTGTGCGCGCTTGTAACTTCACTCGGAACGGTGCTTTTGCCCAGAATGTCCTGCCTTGCCGAGGAAAAAAAGTGGGACGAGTTCTACTCCGTGGTTAAAAAGGCGCTCAATTTTGTTGTGCTTATTTCGGTGCCGCTTACGGTATATTTTATCATTTTCTCAAAGGAGAGCATACTCGTGCTTTCGGGCGGCGGTTTTTTGCCGTCTGTCACTCCTATGCGTATTATAACGCCTACTATTATTCTGATAGGAATAACAAATGTACTCGGCATACAGGTGCTGGTGCCGTTGGGGCGTGAAAAGCAGGTTCTTTATTCCGAAATTGCGGGTGCGGTGCTCAATCTTATACTGAACTCCTTGCTTATTCCGCGGTTTGCGGCGTCGGGCGCGGCTGTGGGTACTCTTGCGGCTGAGGCGGCTGTTCTTGCCGTTCAGTTTTACGCACTTAAAGACACTGTAACATCCGCGTTTTGCCGAATTCCGTATTTAAAAATCGCGGTATCTGCCGCAGTCGGGTGTGCGGTTGCCGTTCCGACAGGTCTGCTTATAAAAAATGCCTTTCTCACGGTTGCGGTGACGGCGGTGCTTTTCTTCGGCGCATACAGCGTGATGCTGTTAATTCTGCGTGAAAAGCTGTGTACGGAAATTTTTACACAGCTTAAAAATAAAATAAAAAAATCGGTGTGAAATTTCCCGAAACAAAAAAATCTCCCTTAAATAAGGGAGATTTCAGTCTGTCGAAAAAGTCCAGTAAAAGCTGGGCTTTTTTACGTAAATATGGTATAATAGAAGCGGTGATGAAAG
>CAKSFK010000022.1 GCA_934454655.1 uncultured Eubacteriales bacterium
AGAGCGCTAGATTATAATACCACATCCCCCCTCCTTTGTCAACACTTTTTTTATCCTTTTTTTAAGTTTTTTTCTGATTGTTGTCGGCAAGAGTCGAATGACACAATATATGGTAGAATTACTGGTTGTATATTATATTTAACCTTTTAATATTTACAACAGTGGGTTTGATTTTCCCGCATTTTTCGCATAAAAACATTTCAAACGACAGTTCGCATTCTTCGCCTTTATTTAATTTATGCTCTTTAAGATAACACTCTTTGCACAGTTTTTGTTTCATATTTATTGCACCCCTTAAATTATTTTAAGCGAAAATCACTTAAAAGTCAATAAGTGATTTTCGCTTATGCATAATAAATATTGAGGTGATATGCTTTGAATTTAAGGTTACGTGAAATGCGGGAGGACAGAGATTTACCGCAAAAGGACTTGGCGGCTGTTTTGGGGGTACACCAAACGACATATTCGAGTTACGAATTGGGCAAGCTTGATATTCCCCCGGAATACCTTATAAAATTATCCGAGTACTACAATACCAGCGTCGACTATCTTTTGGGGATTACGGATGAAAGCCGCAGATACCCGAAAGCCGAAAGGCAGAACG
Source organism: uncultured Eubacteriales bacterium (assembly GCA_934454655.1). Lineage (GTDB taxonomy): Bacteria > Bacillota > Clostridia > Oscillospirales > Acutalibacteraceae > UBA737. The sequence continues at coordinate 605 of CAKSFK010000022.1, forward strand.
TAAAATAAGCCGTAAAGAAACCCCCGTGCAGGACGAAAGCTCGTCCCGCACGGGGGTTTGATTTTGTGCAGCCTTTAAAATCAGATTTCAGCAAAGTACTTAATAGTACGAACCATCTGGCTGGTGTAGCTGTTCTCGTTATCATACCAAGAAACAACCTGTACCTGATAGGTATCGTCGTCAATCTTGGTAACCATGGTCTGGGTAGCATCGAAAAGTGAGCCGTAGGTGATGCCGATAATATCGGAAGATACGAGCGGCTCTTCGGTATAGCCGAAGGAAGCCGAAGAAGCAGCCTTCATAGCAGCGTTGATGCCCTCAACGGTTACATCCTTGCCCTTAACAACGGCAACAAGGATTGTGGTGGAGCCGGTAGGAACCGGAACACGCTGAGCGGAACCGATAAGCTTGCCGTTAAGCTCCGGAATAACAAGGCCGATAGCCTTTGCGGCGCCTGTTGAGTTAGGAACAATGTTAACCGCGGCTGCGCGCGCACGGCGAAGGTCGCCCTTCCTGTGGGGACCGTCAAGAACCATCTGGTCGCCTGTGAAAGCGTGAACGGTGGTCATAATACCGCTCTGGATGGGAGCATACTTGTTAAGAGTATCAGCCATGGGAGCTAAGCAGTTTGTGGTGCAGGAAGCGGCAGAGATGATCTTATCGTCGGCGTCAAGAGTCTTTTCGTTAACGCTGTAAACGATAGTCTTAAGGTCTTTGCCGGCAGGAGCGGAGATAACAACCTTTTTTGCGCCTGCGTCGATATGAGCCTGAGCCTTGTCCTTAGAGGTGTAGAAACCTGTGCATTCAAGAACAACGTCTACTCCGATTTCGCCCCAGGGAAGATCAGCAGCGTTTTTCTCGGCATAAATCTTTATTGTCTTGCCGTCAACCGTGATGCTGTCCTCACCTGCGGAAACCTTGTCCGCAAGGGCGTAACGACCCTGAGCGGAATCGTACTTAAGAAGATGAGCGAGCATAGCGGGGCTTGTAAGGTCGTTTATAGCGACAACCTCGTAACCCTCGGCGCCGAACATCTGGCGGAAAGCAAGACGGCCGATGCGGCCGAAACCATTAATAGCAACTTTTACCATTGGAAAAACCTCCTTAATATTTTGCATTTTATATTCTACTCTATTTTTATTCCATTTTCAAGTTATTTGTTTAATCTTTAACAATTTTTTTATTTTTTATGTAATTTGGCATAATAAAAATATATACGGGGGTTGTAATATGATATATTTGCCGAGCATGCGGGAGCGATACACGGCGGCGCTGAGAAGATATGTGCAGAAATGCGCGCTTGCGGGCGGTATTACGGTGCGCACACGCCGCAATTTAAAGCGGATATACGCCGCCGAGGCTTATTTTACCGACCGCACGCCGACGCCTGAGGACGCCGTTTTGCTGGCTGACATTATTTTGGGTTCGGCGATCATGGTATTATCGGCCGAGGGAAAAAGCCTTTCCGCCGAGTTTTCGGGCGGCGGAGTATACCTTATTAATAAGAAAGCGTATATACTGCTGCTTTTAAGCCTTGCGGAAAAAAGCGAAAAAATACGGCTCTCGGCAAGCGGCGGGGGAATATCCGTTGAAGCGTACGGAACCGCCCTGCCGCGATGCGGCAGGGCGGTGAAGGCTCTCGGCGGAGTGTGTTTGCGCGTTTCTTCGGGCGATCGGGCCGTTTTCTTTATTCCGGCGCAAAGAACCGACGCCGAGCCCTGCCGCACCGAAAACGAATGGTTTTACCTTACGGACAGCTTTTCGCCCGTGAATATTTTTCTGCGCCGGGATTAAAACGTCACGGTTATTTCCGTACCCTCGCCGACGCGGCTTTCAACCGTTATTTTGCCGCCGAGCGCCTGCGCTATATGCTTTACTATTGAAAGACCCAGCCCCGTGCCGCCGCTTTGCTTTGAGCGGCTTTTATCTACGCGGTAGAACCGCTCGAAAATGCGGTCGGTCTGTTCGGGCGGTATTCCTATGCCCGTATCCTTAACGGTTACAAAGCGTTTGCCGTCCTTTGTACCCGTAAGCAAAGTAACACTGCCGCCGGGCTTGTTGTACTTAACGGCGTTATCGCAGAGATTGTAGACCATTTCGCTCACCAGCGAGTCGCTTCCCGTTATAACGGCGCTTTCCCCCTCGGTTTTAACCGTTACGTTCTGCTTTGCCGCCACGGGGGCTATACGCTTTGCAACGTCTTTTGCGACCTCAGCTAAATCGGTTTCGCCGTCGGTTTTGTCATAAGCGCCCTCATCAAGCTCGGAAAGCTTTATTATATCGTTGACAAGGCTTATAAGCCTTGAAGCCTCACGGTTTATATCCTCCGCAAAGCCCTTTACGTCCTCGGGCTTCACCATTCCGTTTTTAAGCATATCCGAAATGCCCGAAACCGCGGTAAGCGGGGTTTTAAGCTCGTGCGATACGTTTGCCGTGAATTCGCGGCGCAGTTTTTCGCGTTTTTCCTTTTCGGTTACGTCCACCGCAAGAACCACCGCCCCGCATGCGCCGCCGTTTTCATTGCGGACGGGGTTTACCGTTACGCTGTAATATCTGCCCGAAAGCTCAAGCACACCCTCGCCCTGAGCGCCGTTCTTTATCTCCTCAAACACATTGCGGAATGTTTCGCTGTGGTTTAAGACCAGAATATTTTTTCCATTAATATCCCCGCTTGTGCCGAAAAGCTTTTCCGCGCCCTTGTTATGGGTTAAAATATTGCCGTCAAGGTCGGTGAGCACCAGACCCTCGCTCATATTTTCGCTTATTGCCTCAAACTCGCGGCTGTTGCGCGTGAGCACCTCTATCTGACGGTTGATTTTTTTGTTCTGCGCGTTTATCTTACGCACAAGCGGAACAAGCTCGTCATACGGCGCGTCGGTATTGTAAACGCTCAGGTCTATGGCGTTTACGGGCTTTACTATCTTTTTGGAGATCACGTTCGCGAGAACAGCCGCCAGCACAAACGCCATAACCGCAACTGCGCACAGCGCCGGCATAAGACCGACAACCGTTGCCCAAACGGTAAGCGCATCGTCCGCAACCCTTAAAACATTGCCGTTTTTAAGCTTCAGAGCATAATAACAGGTTTTTGAGCCCAGCGTTTCCGAACGCCGCACGGCATATCCGTCACCGTTTTTAAGCGCCTGCTTTACCTCGGCGCGGTCCGCGTGATTCTTCATTTTCGCGGCTATTGCCCTGTTATCGTAGATGACTCTGCCGTCGGTGTCAATAAGCGTTATGCGCTCCTTGGCGTCCCCGTATTCCGAAAAATCGCCGTCGTCTGCGTTAAGGCTTATTATGTAAGCCTTATCCTTTATTGCGTCCCTTGTGCTTTCATCGTACATCTGATACTGTATGCCCACGGTGAATATAAGGCAGGCAAGCAAAGTTAAAACCGATGCCGTAAGTATTCCTCTGTATATACGCCTTGTCATTTAAAAGCCTCCGTCAGCTTATTTTGTAGCCCAGCCCTCTTACGGTTTCTATAAGCGCACCGCAGTCACCAAGCTTTGTTCTCAGGGATTTTATATGCACGTCCACCGTACGGTTTTCGCCGTCGTAATCGTAGCCCCATATTTCTTCAAGCAGTCTGTCGCGGGTAAGGACCGTCCCGCGGTTTTTAAGCATTAAGCAAAGCATTTCAAATTCCTTTAATGTAAGAGCCACGCTTTCGCCGTTCGCCGTTACGGTGTGTTTTGCGGGGTTTACGCAAAGCCCGCCGACAAAGTATTCCGCCTCTGCCCCCACGGTTCTTCTGAGCAGTGCTTTTATGCGCGAAATAAGCTCCATTGTGCCGAACGGCTTTGCGATGTAATCATCCGCGCCGCTGTCAAGCCCCAGAACCTTGTCGTACTCGGAGGACTTTGCCGTAAGCATAATAACCGGCACGTCCGCCGTTGCAGCGCGGGAGCGCAGCCAGCCCAGCACAGAAATGCCGTCCTCCTCGGGCAGCATTATATCAAGCAGGCAAAGATCGGGACGCTTGTTTTCAACCTCCGCCTTAAAAAGGCTCGGTCTTTCAAATCCCACCGCCTCAATCCCCGTCTGTTTAAGGGCATATATCACAAATTTTCTTATGCTTTCATCGTCCTCAAGCAGATAAATCATTAAAACACCTCTTTAAAGCTTACAGCCGATTTTATCTGTGTATGCCGGTTATGGAATACTCCACCCACTCGGCAATATTGACCGCGTGGTCGCCTATGCGCTCAAGATATTTCGCGATCATCAAAAGGTCAATGCAGAACTCGCCGTTTGCCCTGTCGTCGGTTATAAGCTGAACCAGCTCATCCTTAACGCAGTTGAAAAGACTGTCCACCTTATCGTCATACTCCACAACGGCGCGCGCCAGCTCAACGTCCTTTTTAACAAACGACTCCACGCTGTCGGTAACCATTTTTGTTGCCGCCGCCGCCATATCCTTTATGTGAACGCGGCTTTTAACGTTGCTGTCTTTAATAAACTTCGCGATTTCGGCAATATCGTACGCCTGATCGCCTATTCTTTCCATATCCGAAATCATTTTAAGTGCCGAGGATATTACCCTTAGGTCGCGTGCGACGGGCTGCTGTTCAAGCAGAAGCTTCATACAAACAGTTTCAATATCGCGTTCCTTGCGGTTTATCTCGTCCTCGGCGGCAACCGCCTTTTCGCACAGCGCATCATCGTCGTCAAGCAAGCCCTTTACCGAGGCGCTTATCGCGTCCTCGCAGAGCGCGCCCATTGTTATAAGTTCTAAGTTCAGATTTTCAAGCTGACTGTCAAATTTATTTCTCATTTTAACCGAACCTCCCCGTAATATAATCCTCGGTGCGTTTATCCTTCGGTGCGGAAAACATTTTTTCGGTTTCGGAATATTCTATTACCTCGCCGAGCAGGAAAAACGCGGTGTAATCGGATATTCTTACCGCCTGCTGCATATTGTGCGTTACCATTATTATGGTATACTTTTTTTTAAGCTCCGCGGCAAGGTCCTCAATTTTTGAGGTTGAAATGGGGTCGAGCGCGCTCGTCGGCTCATCCATTAAAAGCACCTCGGGCTTTACCGCCAGCGCGCGGGCAATGCAAAGGCGCTGCTGCTGACCGCCCGACATTGCAAGGGCGCTTTTTTTAAGCTTATCCTTGGTTTCATCCCAAATGGCGGCGTCACGCAGTGACTCCTCAACAATTTCGTCAAGCCTTGCCTTTGAGCGTATGCCGTGTGTGCGCGGTCCGAAGGCTATGTTATCGTAGATCGACATAGGGAAGGGGTTGGGCTTTTGAAACACCATTCCCACCCTTTTACGCAAGAGGTTTACGTCCATACCGCTGTATATATCCTCGTTGTCAAGCAAAACCTCGCCCGTTATGCGGCAGCCCTCAACCAAATCGTTCATACGGTTAAGGGTCTTAAGCAGTGTGGATTTTCCGCAGCCCGAGGGGCCTATGAACGCGGTTATGCGGTTTTCTTTCATTGAAAGATTGATGTTTTTAAGCGCCTTGAAATCATTATACCACAAATCAAGATTTTTTACAGTGAATTTATCCATTATTTTATCCCTTCTTTGCCGAAACCTTTTTCGCGATTATTCCCGAAAGCATATTTATTATAAGCACAATCACAAGCAGTACCACCGCCGTGGCGTAAGCCTGCTCCATATAAAGCCCCTCGCTTAAGAGCGCGTACATATGCACCGACAGCGTTCTGCCCGAGTGCATTAAGTCCTTCGGTATGCCTGCCACCGTACCCGAGGTGTAGATAAGCGCCGCCGTTTCGCCCACAATTCTGCCTACCGAAAGTATAACGCCCGAGAGTATTCCCGGTACGGCGGAGGGAAGCACCACCTTAAACACCGTGCGGAGTCTGCCCGCGCCCAGCCCGAAGCTGCCCTCTCTGTAAGCGTCGGGAACGCTGAGCAGCGCTTCCTCGGTCGTCCTCATCATGGTGGGCAGTATCATAATGGCAAGGGTGAGCGCGCCCGAAAGCATCGACTGGTTGAACCTGCACGCAATTACGAATATCAGATAGCCGAACAGTCCGTACACAATGGACGGTATGCCGGCAAGGGTTTCGGTTGTTACCCTTACAAGCTTTACAAGCCTGTTTCCGCGCTTTGCGTATTCCGTAAGGTATATTGCGGAGAAAACGCCTATCGGTACCGCAAGCAAAAGGGAAAGCAGGGTCATTGTAACGGTGTTTATAACGGCGGGCATCATTGAAACGTTTTCGCTGTTGTACTCCCACGCAAAGAGCGACGGTTTAATGTTGGGAATGCCCTTTATAAGTATATAAGCCACAAGGAACACGATCACCGCAACGGTTATCAGCGCCGCGGTCCACGTCAGTATAAACAGCGCAAGCGAACCGGGATGCCGTGCCAGCGACTTTGCCCTTTGCTTTAAGGAGATTTTGTTAATAGCCTTTTTTTCCATTATTTCTTCTCCTTTTTGGCAAGTGAGAACAAGAGGTTTATTATAAGAATAAACACAAACAGCACGACCGAAGTGGCAATAAGCGCCTCACGGTGCAGGTCGGCGGCATATCCCATTTCAAGCACTATGTTGGAGGTAAGGGTTCTGACTCCGCTTAAAATGCCTTTCGGAATTATTGCCTGATTTCCCGCAACCATATTAACCGCCATTGCCTCGCCTATTGCTCTGCCTATGCCCAATATCACCCCTGCCGTGATGCCCGACTTCGCCGCGGGGAGGGTTGCGAAAAACGTGCTTCGCTCGTGTGTTGCGCCCAGTGCCAGAGCTCCCTCGTAATAGCTTTCCGGCACGGCGCGTATTGCCGATTCCGAAACGCTTATTATTGTGGGCAATATCATAATTCCGAGCATTATCGACGCCGTAAGTACGCCTTTTCCCGAGCCGCCGAATATGCCTTGCATTGCGGGAACAATAACCACCAGCCCGAAAAAGCCGTACACAATAGAGGGTATTCCGGCAAGCAGGTCAACCGCGGGCTTTAGCACCCTGTAAAGCGGTTTCGGGCAGAACCGCGCCATAAACACCGCGCAGAAAAGCCCTATCGGAACGCCTATTATAATAGCGCCGGCGGTAACGTATATACTGCCCACAATCATAGGCAGGATTCCGTACAGATCCTCAAGCGGTTTCCACCTTATTCCGAAAAGGAATTTTGCAACGCCTATTTTGCCCATGGTGGGTATTCCGTTTGAGAACAGAAATATACATATCAGCAATACCGATATGACCGAAACGCAGGCGCACAGCATAAACACTGTGCGCATTGCCGTTTCTTTAATCTTTAATATTGTTGTGTTCATAGGTTCTCCTCTTGCTTTCGGCAGGAATTAAACAGATAATTTCGTTACTGCAATATGCGGCAAAACCCTTATTGCAAGGGTTTTGCCGAAAGAGGCTTGTCTTATTTTATTTCGCTCCACTTTGTAACAGAGCCGGTGTAGATGTTCTTTATCTGCTCGCTTGTGATCTCGTCCGCGCCGTTTGCCTTGTTTACGATTACCGCAATACCGTCGAGCGCTATCTTGGTTGATACAAGTCCCGCGGATTTTTCACTGTCCTTAACCTCTCTTGATGCCATACCGATGTCGTATATGCCGTCGATCGCACCCTTCATTCCCGAAGAGGAGTCGTTCTGCTGAACATCTACCGTAACGTTCGGGTTAAGCTTTACATATGCTTCCTTAAGCTTTTCCATAACCGGCGTTACCGATGAAGAGCCGCCTACCGAAATTTTGCCCGAAAGACCCGATGCGGTGTACGCGCCCGAGTTGCCGTCGCTTATATATCCGTTTTTCTCAACAATTGCCTGACCGTCCGCGCTTAAGATAAACTTAATAAAATCGGCGGCTATTCCTTTGGCTTCGCCCTTTGCGGCAATGTTAAAGGGACGCGATACCTTGTATGTTCCGCTCTTTACGTTCTCTGTGGTAGCCTCGGCACCGTCAACCCTGAGCGCCTTGACCTTTGATTCGTCAAGCGAACCCAGCGAGATGTATCCTATTGCGGACTTGTTGCCCTGAACCGTTGTAATCATAACCGATGTTGAGTTTGTTGTTTCCGCGGTGTCAATGGTCTTGTCAACCTTTTTGCCGCCCGCGTCCTTTTCCTCAATTCCCAAAAGCTCAATAAACGCGCCGCGAGTGCCTGAGCCTTCCTCACGGGTAAGAACCGAAATTGCGCCCGTAACCGCTTCTGTTTTACTGTCTTTTCCGCTGCCGTTATCCTTTGCGCCGCAGCCTGCAAGCGCGCCTAACGTTAAAAGTGCCGCCAAACCAAGGCTTAAAATCTTTTTCATTTTTCTTTCTCCTTTTCATTCGTCTGCCATTATTATATTTCCCGTGTGTTAAGTCTTAAATCACGGTTTTGTTAAATCCGTGTTAAATATTTTTTTGGCAATGTCTATTAATCTATATATAATAGGTAGGCGCAGGGCAGAACCTGAAAAATATTAAAAAATGCTTGACAAATAATCGGGGTCGGAGTATAATACATCTGTTGCAATCCAAAGACAGCAGGTGGCTTTTGCCGTAAGTTATTCGCCTGCCGAGGTTAGCGCTTAAATAATTTTGTTTATTTATGCCTGTCCTTGTGTTTTTGGACGGGCTTTTATTTATGTGTTTTCGGAGGTGAAAATTTATGCCAAACGCATCAGTTTTAGAAAAAAAGCAGCAGCAGGTTGCCGCTCTTGCGGAAAAAATCGGCGCCGCCGTTACAGGCGTTATTGTCGATTACAAGGGTATCACCGTTGCCGACGATACCGCTCTGCGTAAAGAGCTGCGCGAAAACGGCGTTGAGTATTTTGTTGTAAAGAACACAATTCTCGGCCGTGCGGTTGAAGGCACCTCTGTTGAGGGCATTAAAGAGGTTCTTGAAGGAACTACCGCCATTGCCCTTTCAAATGAGGATTACACCGCAGCAGCACGTATTCTCTGCAAATTTGCCGAGGGTCACGAAAACTTTAAGGTTAAGTCCGGCTTCCTTGACGGACAGGTGGCAGATGTTGCTACCATTGAGTCTTTAGCAAAGCTTCCGAGCAAAGAGGTTCTCCTCGCAACGGTATGCAGCGCATTTCAGGCTCCCATTGCGGCATTTGCACGTGCCGTACAGGCAATTGTTGACAAGGACGGCTCTGCCGAAAGTGCAGAATAAATTTTAAAAAAATAAATTATATTTATACGGAGGAATAAAAAATGGCATCTGAGAAAATCACAGCTATGATTGAAGAGCTCAAAGGTCTTACCGTTCTTGAGCTTTCTGAACTTGTAAAAGCAGTTGAAGAGGAATTCGGCGTATCTGCGGCAGCAGCTGTTGCAGTAGCGGCTCCGGCAGCAGGCGCAGCAGCGGCAGCTGAGGAAAAGACCGAGTTTGACGTTGTTCTTAAGGAAGTAGGCGCAGAGAAGATTAAGGTTATTAAGGCTGTTCGCGAGATAACCGGTCTTGGCCTTGCTGAGGCTAAGGCAATTGTTGACGGCGCGCCCAAGACCCTTAAGGAAGCCGTTTCCAAGGATGATGCTGAAGCTATGAAGGCTAAGCTTGCCGAGGTTGGCGCAACTGTTGAGCTTAAGTAATTAAAGCTTTTAAAACAAAATATCAAACGGGGCAACCGCGTTGGGCGTATATAAAAAATGCCTCCCTTATTAAAGGGAGGCGGCGCAAGCCGTGACAAAAGAAGAGAAAGACTTTTAAGTTCGCAAAAGCGTTGCTTTTTCTCTCCCTCAGCCTCGTTTCACTCGACAGCTCCCTCGTCAGAGGGAGCTGTCGAGTTTTTCTGTTCGATTTTACCTTAGTGTGACAGGGCTCGAACCTGTCACACTAGGCAAACGAGAATAATTTGGAATTAAAATTACTCGGCGGCGCTTGCGCCGTTTTTTTTATCCCATTCTGCCTTTATCCGTTCGTTTTCGATAGCGTACATAACAGGCACGACTTCCATATCGTCCTCATTTATCGCAATTGTTGCTATGTCGCTTTTTTCACCGCATTGAGGAAAATTAACAAGCCATGTATGTTCTATGTTTCTATCATCACATATCCACCCATACATACCCTTATGCACTCCATCCTCTGCATACCTTGCTTTTTCTACCGTGATTCGCACGGGGTCCATTTCTTTCATATCATTTACCCCTATTTTCGGAATAAAACTTACTTTTTGCCTTTCTTATCCCATTCTGCCTTTATCCGTTCGTTTTCGATAGCGTACATAACAGGCACGACTTCCATATCGTCCTCGTGTACCGAAAGTGTTGCTATATCCTCTTTCTCACCGCACTGCGGGAGATTAACAAGCCAATAACCGTTGGTGCAGTCATCAAGGCATATCCATCCGTACATACCCTTATGCACTCCATCCTCTGCATACCTTGCTTTTTCTACCGTGATTCGCACAGGGTCCATTTCCTTCATATCATTTACCTCACACTTTCGGAATAAAACTTACTTTTTGCTCTTTTTATCCCATTCTGCCTTTATCCGCTCGTTTTCGATAGCGTACATAACCGGCACGACTTCCATATCATCCTCGTGTACCGCAAGTGTCGCTATATCGTCCTTCTCTCCGCATTGCGGGAAATTAACAGACCAATAGCCGTTGTTGTAGTCATCAAGGCATATCCATCCGTACATACCCTTATGCACTCCATCCTCTGCATACCTTGCTTTTTCTACCGTGACACGCACGGGGTCCATTTCTTTCATATCATTTACCTCCGCTGATTTTATGATATGATTTTATACGTAAAATTGTTTTCTGCCGAACTCACTCTGTCAAACACTCTCAGCATAATTTTGCACTCTTCTCGCAACTTTTCATCTAACGAATCTAAATTGTGTACTTCAACAATATGTTTTTCATCGATAAATAAATATCTAAGACAATCCCAAAGTGCATCCCAATTTTCTCCGTAATATTCCGGCAACCCAAATTTTTCTTTAAGCATTAAGTGAATTTCACCTAAATATTTGCATTTAGAAAAATCTAATATTATAGGATTATCGGCTATTTCTTTAAATGAATGATAATCATTATAATTCATTTTTTACCTCTTATTGCGGCGGTTTCGGATTATTCTCGCTTGACTATGCATATCGGACTTCATTGCATTATCCGAAAAAAACAAAAAATGCCCCGACTACGCATTTGCGTGTCAAGGCACCAAACTGGGGTGGAAGATGGGATTCGAACCCACGGTCTCCAGTGCCACAAACTGGCGCTTTAACCAGCTAAGCTACATCCACCGAATTAACGAACAATATTATAACCTATAACATTTGGTTTGTCAACGCTTTTTTTGCCCGATATAAGATTTTTTATTAAAATTTGTTAACTTTTTTTGCCCCTAAAAGTTGAAAAAAGCCGCGGTTTATGGTATAATTAATTGAATAGTTATGATTTGACGAAGGTGGTTTACATAATGCCGGCTACTTTTATTGACGACATTTGGTCCGCCGTTTGCGAGGAATGTAAAAGAACAATCTCAGACGTTGCCTTTAACTGCTTTTTTAAGGATTTAAGGCCGGTTTCTCTTAACGCGGGCGAATTTGTTATTTCCATTAATAACGACTATATGCGCGGTGTGGTTGAACAGAATTATACCGAGATACTCGAAAAGGCGCTCAAGTTTATTATGGGCGTTGATATGCGGGTTAAAATTATTTATGTTGACGACGAGGAAGAAATAAGAAAAGCGGAGCAGTTCAGCGACGGACTGACATTTGAGGACTTTTTCACATTTTCCAACTTTGTTGTGGGTTCAACAAACAGGTTTGCACACGCGGCGTCGCTTGCGGTTGCAAACAATTATTCGATAAAATATAACCCGCTTGTAATTTACGGACCATCGGGCGTCGGCAAGACCCACCTTATGCTGGCAATTAAAAACCAGATAAAAAGAAATTACCCGCAGAAAAAGATTGAATATACCCGCGGCGAGGATTTTACAAATCAGCTTATAAAGGCGCTGCAGGACGGTAAACTGGGACTCGGCACGATTGACGATTTCCGAATAAAATACAGAAGCGTTGACGTTCTGCTTATTGACGATATTCATTTTATTGCCGGCAAGGAACAGACACAGGAGGAATTTTTTAACACCTTTAACACCCTGCTGCACAACAACAAGCAGATAGTTGTAACCCTTGACCGACCGCCCAAGGAGATAAAAACCCTTGACGACCGCATACGCTCAAGATTTGAGAGCGGGCTTTTTGCGGACATTACGCCGCCCGACTTTGAAACACGCGTGGGCATTATACAGAAAAAAGCCGAGAAAATGGGCATTGAAATTGAAGAAAGCCTTGTTTTTTACATTGCCGACCACATAAAGGTAAATACAAGACAGCTTGAGGGCGTTGTTAAAAAGCTTCAGGCGTATATTTCAATTCAAAATAAGGTTCCTAACATTTCCGCCGTGCAGGGATTTATAAGAGATGTTATAAACGACACCCAGCCCGAGCCGGTTAAAATTGAAAAGATTATTGCCGAGGTTGCAAAGACCTATAACGTGTCCGAAAGCGATATTCTTTCAAACCGCCGCACCCAGGCTCTGGCTCTGGCGCGTCAGGTTGCAATGTATATAGCGCGGGAAACCACAAACCTTTCCTACAAGGCGATTGGTGAAAGCTTCGGCAAAGATCACACAACCGTGCTTTACAATGTCAACCGCATTGAGGAATTTTTAAAGGACAAGCCCTACGAAAAAGAACTGGTTGACGATATTATTAAAAACCTCACGGGCGGCTCATCCTACTGAGAACTTATCCACATTTTCAACCTTAATTAACGGACAAGTTATTAAGTCGACTGTTGATAACTTAAGTTATTCCTTTTATCAAGTTTTTATAAACTTTTTTACTAACAGCCGAAAACACGTCCGCAAGCGGACAAAACGTACTTTTCAACCGTTTTAACCTGCTTTATTATTACTGTTATTTTTATATTTATTTTATTACGGCAAGGAGATAAAAAATGAAATTTTCCGCAGAACGCAACGAACTGCTTGAAGCTGTTTCAAAACTTCAAAAAGCAGTGGGTTCAAAAACATCAATGGCGGTGCTAGAAGGCGTACTTGTTACCGCTGAGCCCGGCAAAATAACCCTTACCTCTTATAATCTTGAAATGGGTATGCGAAAAGAGCTGTTCGCAAAGTGCGACGAAGAGGGGAGCATTGTTATACCGGCACGCCTGCTTTCGGACATACTGCGCCGTATGAACGCTTCACAGGTTGTAATAACTACCGATAAAAAGCTTAACTGCAACATTAAATGCGGGGACGCTACCTTTGATATTATGGGTATGGCGGCGGAAGATTTTCCCGAAATGCCGCTTGTTACCGAGGGTCACACCGTCACAGCGGACGGAAAGGTTCTTGTTGATATGGTCAGAGGAACGTTTTTTGCCGCCGCCCAGACCGAGGGCATACGCCCGATACTTACGGGAATAAACGTGTCGGTTGAAAACGGAGTTATGCAGTTTGTGGCGATTGACGGTTTCAGACTGGCTGTAAGAAAACAAAAGGTTGACATTTCGGACAACATTTCGTTTATAGTATCGGGCAGGGCAATAAGCGAGGCTGTAAAGCTTATTGACGAAAATACCGACAAGGTAGATATAAACATAGGCGATAACCTTGTAAGCTTTAATATTGAAGGATATGAGTTTATCTCCCGACTTATGGAGGGCGAATTTGTAAATTTCAGCAAAAATCTCCCCGAAAGCCACAAGCAAAGGGTTGTTGTTAACACAAGGGAGCTTATAAACACGGTTGAGCGCGTGTCGCTTATTATAAGCGAGTCGTTTTCCTCACCTATTCGCTGTTATTTTAATGAACTTAACGTTGTGTTCACCTGCGCTACGTCCGTAGGCCGCGCAACCGAAACCTTTAACACCGAGCTTGAGGGTGAAAATTTTGAAATAGGGCTTAACAGCCGTTACCTTTTGGAGGCGCTTAAAGCCGCGGAAACCGAAAAGGTGCAGATTCTGTTCAACGGTCCTAATTCCGGTGTGCTTATTGAACCCACCGAGGGCGACGATTTTATGTATATGATAATGCCGATGAGGTTGAAATAAATGGAATACAGGAAAATTTCCGTTAAAGAGGATTTTATAAAGCTGGACAGCGCCTTGAAGCTTGCCGGTCTTGTATCGACGGGGGGACACGCCAAAACGGTGATACAAAACGGCGAGGTCAAGGTTAACGGCGAGGTCTGCACACAAAGAGGCAAAAAGCTTAAAACGGGCGATACCGCGGAATATGACGGAAACGGAATTGTAATAGAATGAGGGTTGAAAGCCTTAAATTCCGCAATTTCAGGAATATTGAGGAAATAGCGCTTGATAATTTCAGCGGAATGAACGTTATATGCGGGGAAAACGCACAGGGAAAAACCAATTTTTTAGAGGGAATATGGCTGTTTACGGGCGTTAAAAGCTTCAGACCGTCACCCGACCGCACGTTTGTGAAATTCGGGTGTGAAAAGGCAAGACTTGAAATGAGCTTCACGGCGGACGGAACAAAAACGGACGCGGCAATCAGCATTGACGAGCACAGAACGGCTTTTATTAACGGGAAAAAGCTTAAAAGCGCCGCGGGACTTGCGGGAAATTTTAATGCGATTGTTTTCTCGCCAACAGATTTGGAACTTGTCTCGGGCGGACCCGCGGCAAGGCGGAAATTTCTCGATATTGCAATAGGTCAGCTTTACCCCGGGTATATAAATATTCTTAAAAGCTATATAAGGTCGGTAACACAGCGCAACCGCATTATAAAGGATTTAAAGTATGACGGCACTGTCGGAATTATGCTTGACGTTTTTGAAAACGAGGCGGCGGTTTCGGGCGGTAAAATAATAAGCTACCGCAAAAGGTTTATAGAACTGATTTGCAAATATCTGCCCGAGGTGTACGGCGGAATATCGTCGGGTAAGGAAGAACTTGCCTGCGAATATAAGGCAACGTCTGAAGCCGAACGGCTTAAGGAAAGTTACCTTGAAAGCCGCAGGGAGGATATGTATACGGGTACTACCTCGGTGGGTCCTCACAGGGACGACGTTGAGTTTAAAATAAACGGCATATCCGCGCGCGGCTACGGCTCGCAGGGGCAGAAAAGAAGCGTTGCTTTAAGCGTTAAGCTGGCGCAGGCGGAAATATTTAAAAAAACCGCCGGCGAATATCCTGTTTTTTTGCTTGACGACGTTATGAGCGAGCTTGACCCCGAAAGGCAGAACTACATTTTGAATCACATAAAGGGTATTCAGTCCTTTATAACCTGCTGTGACCCTTCAAACGTTGAAAGGCTTAAAGAGGGCAGAATTATTAACATTGCAAACGGGAGTGCTGTTTAATGTATATACACTTAGGACAGGGAACTGTTGTGCGGCTTAAGGACGTTGTGGGAATATTTGACCTTGAAAGCACCACAATTTCAAAGCATACAAGAAAGTTTTTAAACAGCGCCGAAAAAAAGGGCGAGGTTATAACAGTTTCTTACGAACTGCCCAAATCCTTTGCCGTGGTTAGCGGCGATAAAGAAAGAGCAAAGGTATATATATCCCAGCTGTCAACATCCACACTGTTAAAACGCTCGGGTTTTATAGATTCTTTATAGTGTGGCAGGACTCGAACCTGCCTAAGATGAACTTCTCATATTACGAAAGGAATGTTTTTTTAAATGAGTAACGACATTACAACCCCTGTAACGGAAAGCTATGACGAAAATTCCATACAGGTGCTCGAAGGGCTTGAGGCGGTGCGAAAGCGCCCCGGTATGTATATAGGCTCTACGGGTGAGCGCGGTTTACACCATTTGGTGTATGAAATTGTGGATAACTCAATAGATGAGGCGCTTGCGGGCTACTGCGATAAAATATTGGTTGAAATACTGGACGACGGCATTATCCGCGTTACCGATAACGGGCGCGGAATACCCGTCGGAATTCATCCGCAAAAGGGAATACCCACGGTTAGCGTTGTGTTCACAATTCTGCACGCGGGCGGTAAATTCGGCGGCAGCGGATACAAGGTTTCGGGCGGACTGCACGGCGTTGGAGCTTCGGTTGTAAACGCGCTGTCAAGCTGGCTTGAGGTTGAAATTGCCGACGGCAAACACGTTTATTTGCAGAGATATGAGTGCGGCAACATTAAAACCGACCTTAAAATAATAGGCGATACCGATAAAACGGGAACAAAGGTTACCTTTAAGCCCGACCCGACAATTTTTACCGATACCACACGTTATGATTTTGATACCCTTTTATTAAGACTGCGCGAGCAGGCATTTTTGAACGCCGGCATACGCATTGTTTTAAAGGATGAGCGCACCGATGCGGACATTCCGCACAGGGAAGAGGATCTGCACTTTGAGGGCGGAATTAAATCCTACGTTGAATTTTTGCTTGAAAAGAGCAAAAAGGACAGACTTAATCAGGATGTTATTTATTTAAGCGGTTCCTCGGGCGACTCTATGGCGGAAATTGCACTTCTTTGGAGTACCGGGTATGACACAAAGATTATGTCCTTTGCAAATACCATTCACACGGTGGACGGCGGCACGCACGAAAGCGCCTTTAAAACAAGCCTTGCAAGGGTTATAAACAAATACGCCAGAACCTTTAAATTTTTAAAGGATAACGACGCAAATTTAAAGAGCGAAGATATAAACGAGGGTCTTGTGGCGGTTGTAAGCGTGAAACTCACTGACGCGCAGTTTGAATCGCAGACCAAGGCAAAGCTGGGCAATACGGCAATAGGCACGCTTGTAAACAACATTGTTGCCGAAAAGATGATGAATTATCTTGAAGATCACCCGACAGAAGCTAAGATAATTCTTGATAAGTCAATTGCCTCCTCAAACGCCCGCGAGGCGGCGCAGAAGGCAAGAGAATTGCAAAGAAACAAATCGGGCATAGGCGGCAAAACCAGAATGCCCGAAAAACTGACCGATTGCATTTCAAACGACCCGACAAAGACCGAAATATTCATAGTTGAGGGAGATTCCGCGGGCGGTTCTGCCGTTGAGGGCAGAAACAGTACCTATCAGGCAATACTTCCGCTTTGGGGAAAAATGCTCAATGTTGAAAAAGCAAGGGTGGACAAGGTTTACGGTAACGATAAGCTGACCCCCGTTATAGTGGCTCTCGGCACGGGAATTGCCGAAAATTTTGATATAACCAAACTTCGTTACGATAAAATCGTTATTATGGCGGATGCCGATGTTGACGGCTCGCACATCAGAACCCTGCTTTTAACATTCTTCTTCCGCTATATGCCCGAGCTTATTGAAACGGGACATATATATTTAGCCCAGCCGCCGCTTTACCGCGTTGCAAAGGGTAAGAGATATTTTGACGCCTTTACCGATGAGGAAAAGGACAGATATGTTGCGGAACTCGGCGGTGAACCCGATGTTCAGCGTTATAAGGGTCTTGGTGAAATGAACCCCGAGCAGCTGTGGGAAACAACGCTTGACCCCGAACACAGAACAATGTTGAGGGTTAATATGGAGGACGCCGAAATTGCCGATAAGACCTTTACAATGCTTATGGGCGAAGAGGTTGAGCCGAGAAGAAAATTCATTGAAGATAACGCGGTATTCGCGACCGATCTTGATATTTAAGGGGTGAGAGAAAATGGCAAAACAGGAAAACGTTTACTGGCCGAGCGACGAAGAAACCAAAATTGTCCCGGTTGAAATTGTAGACGAAATTAAGGGCAGTATGCTCCAGTATTCAATGTCGGTACTTGTAGGCCGTGCGATACCCGATGTGCGCGACGGCTTAAAGCCCGTTCACAGAAGAATACTTTACACAATGTTTGAAAACGGACTGACGCCAGATAAAGCATACCGTAAATGCGCCGATACCGTAGGTTCGGTGCTCGGACGTTATCATCCGCACGGCGACGCCAGCGTTTATGACGCAATGGTGCGTATGGCGCAGGATTTTTCTCTGCGTTATCCTTTGATAGACGGTCACGGAAACTTCGGTAATATTGACGGTTACCCCGCGGCTGCCTACCGTTATACCGAATCGAGAATGAACAGGCTTTCTCTTCATATGCTCGATGATATTAACAAGGAAACGGTTGATTTTCAGCCGAACTACGATAACCGTTTAAACGAACCCGAGGTTCTTCCCGTAAGATTTCCGCAGCTGCTCGTCAACGGCTCTTCGGGTATAGCCGTCGGTATGGCAACCGAAATTCCGCCGCATAACTTAGGCGAAGTAATTGACGGTATGTGCGCCCTTATTGATAACCCCGAGGCGGATTTGCAGGAAATTTGCAAGTATATAAAGGGACCCGATTTCCCCACGGGCGGCATTATAATGGGCAGGAGCGGTATCCGCGCGGCTTACGCCACGGGCAGAGGCAAAATAACCCTCAGGGGCAAAGCCGAAATTGAGGAAACCAAAAACGGCAAATACCGCATTGTTATAACCGAAATTCCCTACAAGGTACGCAAAAAGGACCTTGTTAAGGCAATTTACGACCAGGCGGCAGATAAGAAAATTGAGGGAATAGACGATGTTGTGGACTATTCCTCAAAGCGTGACGGCGGTATCAGAATAATAGTTGACCTAAAAAAGGACGCAAACCCGCAGGTTGTGCTTAACAAGCTTTACAAGAACACCGCCTTGCAGACCACAATAGGCACAATACTGCTTGCAATTGTAAACGGCAAGCCGCAGATATTAACGCTTAAGGATATGTTGCAAAACTGCATAGACTTCCAGTGCGATATTATCCGCCGCCGCACCGCTTACGACAAGCGCAAGGCAGAGGAGCGCGCCCACATTTTAGAGGGCTTAAAGGTAGCGCTTGATTTTATTGACGAGGTTATTAAAATAATCCGCTCAAGCAAGACTATACCCGAAAGCAAACAGGCGCTGTCCGACCGTTTCGGGCTTGACGATATTCAGACCACCGCAATCGTACAGATGCAGTTAGGTAAGTTATCGGGTCTTGAAAAACAGAAAATTCTTGACGAATTGCAGGAAAAGCTGGACTTTATTAAAGAGTGCGAAGCAATTTTGGCAAGCCATGAACGTATACTTGATATAGTAAAGACCGAGGCTTTAAATCTCCGCGATAAATTCTCGGACGACCGCCGTACCGAAATCACCGATGTTTTGGGCGACGTTGATATTGAGGATCTTATCCCCGAGGAGCAGTGCGTGCTTACAAAAACGCAGAACGGCTTTATTAAACGCCTTCCTGCAGATACTTATAACGTTCAGCACCGCGGCGGCAGAGGAATTACGGGTATGACCACCCGTGACGACGACACGGTTGAAAATATGTTTGTATGCTCCTCGCACGATTACATTATGCTGTTCTCAAACCTCGGCAGAATGTACCGCATTAAGGCTTACGAAATACCCGAGGGCAGCCGTACCTCAAAGGGAATGAATATTATAAATATTCTGCCCCTTATGCCGAACGAAAAGATAACCATTATCTTGCCTGCCTCCGAACTTGACGAGGAACGCTATATAACAATGGTTACTAAGAAGGGTATTATTAAGCGCACCAAGCTTTCCGAGTTCAGAAACACAAGAAAGAGCGGTATTATTGCCATTTCCATTGATGACGATGATGAGCTTACCTTTGTTAAGATGACAAACGGGGAAAACAACCTGTTTATCGCCACCAAAAAGGGTATGGCAATTCAGTTTAATGAAAATCAGGTTCGTGCTATGGGCAGAGGTGCCAGAGGCGTTAAGGCTATTACAATGAAGCCCGAAGACTTCGTGGTTTCAATGGAAATAACGAGTGACGACACCAAACTTTTAACCATTACCGAAACGGGCTACGGCAGAATAAGCCCGATAGGCGATTACCGCCTGCAATCCCGCGGCGGCAAGGGTCTTACGAACTACCGCGTTGAAAAATACGGCGATGTTGCGGCGTCGCTTGCCGTAACGGGCGAAGAGGATATTATAATGATAGCCTCAAACGGCATAATAATAAGGATATTCTCGGGCGATATTTCCACCTTTGCGCGTCCCGCTAAGGGCGTTCGCGTTATGAAGGTGGGCGAGGGTGAAAAGATACTCTCGGTTGCGGTGACCGAGCATAGCGACGAAGATCCGACCGACCTGCCCGAAACACCCGACGCGGACGCGGGCGCGGTTGAAAATGAACCCGAGGAGCAAACGGAAGAAACAGCGGAAGAATAATTATTTATTTTTGGGGCAAACGGGGATAAAATTCTGAAATAAGGTGAAAAAAATGAGCGAAAACAATTTTCAGAACGGGTCGCAGAACAGCGAAAATAACGTAAATGATACGTTTAGCGAACCCGGCGTAACAGCCGGGAGCGCACCCTATGTTACCTTTGTACCCTACGGATACACACTTAATACTTACAGGGAAAAACAGAAGATAAGAAAAACCGCGCTGGCGGCTGGCTGCTGCTTTTTGGCGGCGCTCGGAATAATGTTTTTCTGGAGCTTTATTTACCTGTTTGTTATGTCAAGACTGGGTTTTACAACCCAAAAAGCAAGAGAAATTATCTCCGACCCCGCAGTGTTGCAGATCGTGCAGGTTGTAATTTCAACCCTTACCTTTACTCTGCCGTTTATTGTTATTTATAAATCGTTCGGTTACAGAATAAGCGAGCTTGTCCCGCTGAAAAAGCCGAAAGGTGACAACCTTGCCGCACTGTTCTTTTTGGGAATTTCGTTTTGCGCGTTTGCCAACATTGCCACGTCGCAGGCCTCGTACTTTTTCGAAAGCTTCGGAATTGACTACAATGTTGATTACGGCGACAACCCGAAAGGCTTTTTCGGATTTATTCTCTCGGTTATAGCAACGGCAATTGTGCCGGGACTTGTTGAGGAGTTTGCCTGCCGCGGCATTGTTTTGGGTTCGCTCAGAAAATACGGTGACGCTTTTGCGCTTATTACCTCATCCGCCCTTTTCGGGCTTATGCACGGAAATTTCGAGCAGATGCCGTTTGCGTTTACCGTGGGTCTGGTTCTGGGCTTCCTGGTTTTAAAAACCGGCTCTCTTTGGCTCTCGGTTGCGGTTCATGTCTTTAACAATTTGGTGTCGGTTGTGTTTTCATACCTGCCGAACAGCATTTCACAGCAGGAGCAGAATGTAATATACTCGCTGTTTTTGGCGGTCTGCCTTGTTTTGGGCGTGCTTGCCGTTGCGTTGTTAAGCGGCAGTGAGGGACTCTTTAAATTTAGAGCCGACAGGCTTGAAAGTACAAATAAACAGCGGTTTAAATGGTTCTTTACCTCTCCGATAATTATTGTTTTCACCGTTTTTTGCTTTTTGGAGTCACTTGTTTATTTTGGGGGTTGATGTAAATGGCATTTCCTTTTGCAATTGATTTTGACGCTTTGGGTATTTCGAGGGCGGCTTACAGCGCATTTCTTATTGCCTTTGCGGCTTACAGCGCGGTGTTTCTCGCAGTTGCGCTGGCTCTTTATATACTGCGCGCCGTCGGTATTTACAAAATGGCGTTAAACGCGGGTATAAAACAGCCGTGGATTGCTTTTGTACCGGTTGCGAACGCTTACACATTCGGGCTTATTGCCGAAAAAAATAACAGAAAAAAAACAACCGAAAAAACAAAGTTCAGCGTTGTGTTGCTTACACTCAGAATAATCGGTACAGTGTTTTTTGTTGCCGCGGCGGTAACATTTGTTATAGCCACCTCTAAAATATTAACATTTGCGTATACCGCATATGAAAACGATACCAGGCTTTCACTTGAGGCTTTTGGAAGTATTGTGCTTCCGATAGTTCTTTTTGCGGTTTTCACGCTTGTAACGCTTGCGTTTATTATTATAAGATACATTGCACTCTGGCACATATACAACGCGTACGACAGCTCGAACGCCGCCGCGTATACGGTGGTTTCCGTTTTGTTTAATTTCACCGACCCCATATTTCTGTTTATACTGCGTAACCGAACTCCGATGTTCGGGGCGGACGCGGCGAATGAGTATACGGGCAGTGTTCTATGAACAGCCGTTTTATGCTTGAAGCAATTAAAGAGGCAGGAAAAGCATATTTAAGGGGCGAAGTACCCGTCGGCGCGGTGATTGTGAGAAACGGTGAAATAATCGCCGCGGACGGCAACCGCCGCGAGGAAAAACAGAACGCGCTTTCCCACGCCGAAACAGAGGTTATAGACGCCGCTTGCCGAAGGCTGGGCAGGTGGCGTCTTGACGATTGTGAGCTCTACGTTACGCTCGAACCCTGTTGTATGTGCGCGGGGGCAATAATCAATTCAAGAATTAAAACCTTGGTTTTCGGCGCTTATGACCGCAGGGCGGGCTGTATTGACAGTGTGGTCAATTTGTGTTCTTATCCCTTAGGCAGCCGTCCCGAGATTTTCGGCGGCATAAAAGAAGAGGAATGTGCCGAATTACTGAAGAAATTTTTTGCCGAAAAACGCTCCCTGTAAGACAATGGAAAAATACCTTTGTGTACCGGTGTACATAAAAGATAAAAATAATCGGCTCACAGCAAATTTTGGCTTTTTTACCGTTTTATAAAGTTCCTTATTTCGTCCGGATTTACAATTTTAAAAGCTAAAAGACCCAATACATAAAGAATTACCGAAAAGACGCATATAAGTATTATGTAAACTAAGTTACTGATGCTGCTTAATCCTGAAAACACCCTATCCATAAGGGTTACAACGCTGAAAGACAGCAATGTGGGAATAACAAGTTCACGTATTATGTAAAGCTTAGCACCGCTTACCTTAAGCAATCTGCCAACGTTTAAAAGGCAGGTAAGCACATTTGAAAAGTACATTATCAGTATAAATCCCTTAAGCCCCGAAATCGGCAGTAAAATTAAAATAAGTATAATTCTTATAACCGAGTCGGACACGGCGGTCTTAAAGCTGAAGGACTGCTGGTCAAGCCCTTTTAAAATTCCGTCGGATATGCTGTCAAGATACATCAGCGGAACAATGGGTGAAAGCGCGCGCAAAAGCTTGCCTACGTCCTCACTGCCGTAAATAAGCATACCTATTTCCCTGCCGGCAACAAAAAACAGCGCGGCAAATATAAAGGATAAGACCGCCGTCATTTTAAGTATATTGCGGGTTGCGGCTTTAACAAGGTTTTTTCTGCCCCGCGCCGCCGCCTCGGACATTTCGGGAATAAGCAGGGTTGAAATTGAATTAAGCAGTGTGGAGGGGAAGAACAAAATAGGCAGTGCCATTCCTTTTATCATTCCGAACTGCGAAAGCGCGCTGTCGCCCGAAAAGGGATATTTTGCAAGGTTTTTGGGAACTAAAATATTCTCCCCTGTTCTGAGCGCCGTGTTAAGGTATCTGCCGGAGGTTATGGGAACTGAAATGTGCAGTATGCGGCGCACCACGCCGTAAGGCGGGATTTTTCTGCCGCAAAGACCGCCGAGCCGTGACTTATCCGCCCACCAGATGGCAAACAGCATTAAAAACGAGCATATTTCCGCCGCACAGTCGCCGAAAAGCACGGCACCGCAGGTAAAGGAAAGCCCTTTTGAATAAAATTTTTTTACCAGCAATACCACAATCAGTATCCGTACCGCCTGTTCAAACAGCTGTGAAACCGCGTTGGGCGTTATCTTTCTGCGGGCTATAAAATAACCCCTTAAACAGGAGGATATCCCCATAAACGGCAGTGACAGCGGCAGTATTTTAAGCGCGGGAACGGCGCGCATATCCCCTAAAAACCGTGAAGCAATAAATTCCGCGCCGAAAAACAGTATAACAACGGTTGCGGCGGCAATTATCAGCGTAAGCTCGACGGCGCGCCGCAGAATTTTAAGTGTTCCGTTCTTTGAACCAAGCGCCAGTTCCTCGGCAACAAGGCGCGTTACGGCGGTGCAAATACCGCTTGTGGCAAAGGTTGCGGCAAGTATGTAAACGCTGAATACAAGCTGATAAAGACCGATACCCTCGGAACCTATAAGCTTTGCCAGCCAAACTTTAAAAATAATTCCCACAAAGCGCAGAATTAAGGACGATACCGTAAGAATCAGCGCATTTTTAATAAATACAGTTTTTTTCAATGCTTTTCACTCCATATAATAATTGTATGTGAAGTAAACGCTGAAAATGTTATTATTAAGGCAGGTTAATACGATGAATATACCGTTAGCGGACAGATTAAGACCGAAAACCGTTGAAGAAGTGGCGGGACAAAAACAACTTTTAGCGCCGGGCAGGGTGTTAAGGCGGATCATTGACTCGAAAAATATTCCCAACCTTATATTTTACGGACCATCGGGCGTGGGGAAAACCACGGTTGCCAATATAATTGCCGCCTCAAGCGGTAAAAAGCTTTGTTACCTTAACGCAACCACCGCCTCCACCGGCGATATTAAGGAGATTATAAACTCAATAGGCACAATAGAAGCTCAGGGCGGTATTTTGCTGTATCTTGACGAAATTCAGTATTTCAACAAAAAGCAGCAACAAATTTTACTGTCCTACATAGAAAACGGGGATATAACCCTTATTGCGGCAACGACCGAAAACCCCTATTTTTATGTTTACAACGCAATTCTAAGCCGTTCAACGGTGTTTGAGTTCAAAGCCCTTTCCGCCGATGACGTTAAAGAGGTTTTAGAGCGTGCGATACGCATTTTAAGCGAGGAAAAGGGAAAAAATATTACTATTTCGGAAGCCGACGCAGCGAAAATTTCCCGTGCGTCGGCAGGCGACGTTCGCAGAGCGCTCAATATGCTGGAGCTTTGCGTGCTTACAAGCGAAACCGAAGAAAAAATTGACATAACAGGCGATACCGTGGAGCAGATTGCCGCCTCTGGCGCTGTGCGTTACGACCGTGACGGCGACGAGCATTACGATATTATTTCGGCATATCAAAAGTCTATGCGCGGTTCCGACCCCGACGCCGCTGTTTTCTATCTGGGCAGACTTTTAGCCGCGGGCGATCTGCCCGGCGCCTGCAGGCGGCTTATGGTGTGCGCGTGCGAGGATGTGGGACTTGCATACCCTCAAATTATTCCGATTGTACGGGCGGCGGTGGATATTGCCGAAAAGGTGGGTCTGCCCGAGGCGCGACTGCCCCTTGCCGACGCGGTTATTTTGGTCGCGATGTCCCCTAAATCAAATTCGGGACACAACGCCATTGTCGCGGCGATGGACGATATTAACAAGGGCATAGGCGGCGCTGTTCCCAGACACCTGCAAAACAAGCATTACGACGGCGAAGAGGCAGAGCAAAAGGGACAAAACTACAAATATCCGCACGATTACGGCAATCATTATGTTAAACAGCAGTACTTGCCGGACCGGATTAAGAATAAACATTACTATGAGTTCGGCGACAACAAGACCGAGCAGAAGTACCGCGAGTACTGGGAAAAGATTAAAAAATGAAAGGGGAATACCGTGTGACGGAAAATCTGCTGCCGAGAAGGACAAAAAGACTGTGGCAGTTAAGGCTTTGCCTAGCGGGCGTAATACCGATTGCCGTTTTTTCGGCGCTTACTGCGGTTTCCGTTTTGTTTTTGCTCGGAAGCGTGCTTGCCTTCGCCGCACTGGCGGCGTTGGTGATTTGGTATATTCCGGCATATTTTAGAAGCTATGATATCTCGTTTCCGAACGGCGCGGTGGTAATAAAGCGCGGGGTTATAATAAAGACCTGCCACATAATGCCCTTTTCACGCCTTATTTATGTTCAAAGCTTTTCAACACCTCTTGCAAAGGCTATGGGTCTTGCCGCGGTAAGGCTTAAGGCGGCGCGCGGCAGCGTTACCGTGCCTGAGCTTAAATACGGCGACGTTGAACTGTTTATATCTTCCGTTACAAAGGAGAACGAAAAATGAAGCAGGAGTTCCGCACCCATCCGCTTATGATAATATCCCTGATGAAGCGATTTTTGTTTGTGCTTGTTCTGCCTGTTGTAAAGGGAATTGTTCAGTATATTATCTTTCGCAGGGTCACGGGCTTTTTAACCCTTGAAATAATGGGGTTTGCGGCAATTGCCGCCGCCGCGTTTTTAAGGTGCCGCGCCTATCGGTTTGTCTGCGGCAGTAAGACCGTAACTGTTTATATGGGAGTTTTGTTTAAAAAATGCTCAGTAATACCGGTTTCAAAGCTCTCTTCGGTTCAAACGGTGCAAAATCCGCTTGACGCTGTTTTCGGTGCGGTGACCTACCGTGTAAACACCGAGGCGGGGAAAAAGGGAAAGACGGACTTTGAGTTTAAACTGAGCCTTAAGGACAGCAAAAAGGTCTCCGAACTGCTTTACGGCAAAAGCGAGTACACCGCCGTTAAGTTTTCGGCGGTAAAGGTTGCGGTTATGGCGGCAACCTCTTCGTCAGCGGTAACGGGTATGATTATCGGCGTTCCCATTATTAACAAAACGGGCAAACTGCTCGGTTTGGCGCTTGACAGTATTTTACTTAACGAGATAAATACGGTTTCCGAAAGGATTAAATTTTATTTTCCGCCGATAGTGAGCGCCGTTACGCTTATTTTTCTTTTAAGCTATGCGGTAAGCTTTGTTTATTCATTCCTTAAGTATGTTAATTTTAAGCTTTTTCTTGAAAAAGAAAAGCTGGAAGTGCGCTCGGGATTTTTTGTACGGAGCAGAACGGCGTTTAAAAAAGCGTCGGTCAATGACGTTATAATAGACCAAACGCCGCTTATGAGGGTGTTCAGACGGTATGCTATGAAGGTGAGCGTCGGCGGTTACGGCAACTCAAAAAGCGAAACGGCAGTTATGGTGCCGTCCGAGCGGAAAGGCAATATAAAGCGGCAGTTTCAGGCGTATTTCCCTTTTTTGGTGCCGGACGGCAAGCTGCTGCACGCCAAGCGTGACAGGAACACCCGCTCTCGTTATTTGTTCTTTCCGAGGATCTACTTTGCGGTGCTTACGGCGATTTCGGTGGCTCTTGGAATTATTTTTCCCAAGTTTGCAAGGCTTGTGTTGTTTTTGTTTTTGGTTGCGGCGTCGGTGATACTTTATTATTCATATCTCGGCATATTTGAATATAAGTTCGGCAAAATAAGAATGGGAAACAATATTTACGCACAGGGAATAAAGGGCTTTAATACCGCCGAGTTCTATTGTCCCAAAGAAAATATAGGTGAAATAAAAATTATAAGAACCGTGCCGGACAGAAAGCACGGCACATGCAACGTGACATTAAACGTCCGTTCCGAGAGCGCCGACAGCATCACGGTGCATCATCTTAACACGGACGAGGTTTTAAAAACAATTTCGGAAGTTTACAATATTGATGTATAACACAGCCGCAAAGTGAAACACTAAATAAAAACAATGTTTCACGTGAAACATAACGGAGTGATTGTATGGATGTTTTTCTGCGGTGTCTTGCGGCTTTCTTTGTCGGCGGTCTTATCTGCCTTATCGGTCAGATACTTATTGACTACACAAAGCTTACCCCGGCAAGAATACTGGTTTCATATGTTGTTTCCGGCGTATTCTTAACCGGTATAGGCGTGTACGAACCGATTGTTGATTTTGCGGGTGCGGGAGCAACCGTTCCGCTTACGGGGTTTGGGTACAGCCTTGCTATGGGCGTTAAGGAAGGAATTGAAAAATACGGAGTTATGGGCATTTTGTCGGGCGGGCTTACCGCAACCGCCGCAGGGATTGCCGCTTCGGTATTTTTCGGGCTTGTTATGGCACTTATATTTAAACCGGGAGATAAGAGCTAATTCATGCCTGCTGAACAATTCAAGAGTACCTTAACCAAGCATGTTGGTGTAAACTTTTGAATTGTTCAGGTGCAAGGTTTTTGCGCAATTTTGCGAAAAAACCTTGCACTTTAAAAAGAATCACATTTTGATTCTTTTTAAAATCAGGCGACAATCAATGGATACTGACGGTCAAAACAAAGGTTTTGACCCATAAAATCGAGATTTTAACTCGATTTTATATAATTGCATTTGCTAATG
>CAKSFK010000023.1 GCA_934454655.1 uncultured Eubacteriales bacterium
CTCCGCATAAAAATCCACACGAAAATCGCGCTCGTTTTGGGTCGCCGATTTTTTGAGAAGCGGATTTTTTGCAGAGCAAGGCACAAAACGCAGTTAATCCTAACGGATTAACGAGTATTTTAACGCGGCAATGCGAGAAATCCACGCTTAAAAAACGGGTTCGGATTATTCTCGTTTGCCTAAAGGGAGAATAGCCTTGTCATTTCCACTTGAAAATATAAGAAATTTTTGTATAGTCGCTCATATCGACCACGGCAAATCGACCCTTGCTGACAGACTCCTTGAACTTACGCAGTCGGTAGCACAGCGCGATATGGAAGAGCAGATACTTGACAGTATGGATCTTGAGCGTGAACGCGGTATTACAATAAAGGCGCACGCGGTAACGCTGTATTATACCGCAAAGGACGGCAGGGAATATGAACTGAACCTTATCGACACACCGGGACACGTTGACTTTAATTATGAGGTTTCACGTTCGCTTGCCGCCTGCGAGGGTGCGGTGCTTGTTGTGGACGCGTCCCAGGGAATTGAGGCGCAAACGCTTGCGAATACCTACCTTGCGGTTGACCACGGGCTTGAAATATTGCCTGTTATAAACAAGATTGACCTGCCTTCGGCAGAGCCGGACAGAATAAAAAAGGAAATTGAGGATATAATCGGAATACCGGCACAGGACGCACCGCTGATCTCGGCTAAGACAGGGCTTAACGTCGGCGAGGTCTTGGAGCGCATTATAACCGATATTCCCGCACCTAAGGGCGATACCGATGCTCCGCTTACCGCACTTGTTTTTGACTCGTATTATGACCCGTACAAGGGCGTTGTAGTTTATTTCCGTATTATGAGCGGCAAGCTGAAAACGGGGGATAAAATCCGTATGATGGCAACGGGAGCGGATTTCGATACCGTTGAGATAGGCAGAAAACGCGCAACATATATGGAACCGTGCGATGTGCTTGAGGCGGGCGAGGTAGGATACCTTACGGCGTCCATAAAGACCGTAAACGAAGCGCGCGTGGGCGATACGGTCACACTGGCGGAAAATCCCGCTGAAAACCCGCTCGAGGGTTACAGAAAGGTTAATCCGGTTGTTTTCTGCGGCATCTACCCGGCAGACGGCGCAAAGTACCCCGACCTTCGCGAAGCGCTTGAAAAATTGAGCCTTAACGACGCGTCACTGCTGTTTGAGCCCGAAAGCTCAAAAGCGTTGGGATTTGGTTTCCGCTGCGGCTTTTTGGGACTTCTTCATATGGAAATTATTGAGGAAAGACTCGAAAGGGAATATAACCTTGACCTTGTAACTACCGCGCCGAGCGTTGAATATAAATTTGTGCTTACAAACGGTGAAACGGTCAGCGTTGACAACCCGACGAATTATCCCGACCCGGCGCTTATTTCCGAGGCGCTTGAACCGGTTGCCGATGTGCATATATACAGCCCGAGCGAATACGTCGGCACCATAATGCAGCTGTGTGAGGAACGCCGCGGGGTTTATACTGATATGAAATATATGTCCGACCGTGTGGATATTCATTATATAATGCCCGTTGGGGAAATTGTGTACGATTTCTTCGACGCGCTCAAATCCCGTACAAAAGGGTATGCAAGCTACGATTATGAGGCTAAGGGTTATGAAAAATCCAAACTTGTCAAGCTTGACGTTATGCTTGCGGGTGACGTTGTGGACGCGCTTTCGTTCATAGTCCATGCCGATAACGCCTATGCAAGAGCGCGCAGAATCGCGGAGAAACTTAAAGACTATATCCCGCGCCAGCTTTTCGAGGTGCCGATTCAGGTTGCGGTATCGGGCAAAATAATCGCAAGGGAAACCGTTAAGGCGCTCAGAAAGGATGTACTTGCAAAGTGCTACGGCGGCGATATATCACGTAAGAAAAAACTGCTTGAAAAACAAAAAGAGGGCAAAAAGCGTATGCGCCGTTTGGGCTCTGTGGAGGTTCCGCAGGAGGCGTTTATGGCTGTGCTTAAGCTTGATGAATAGGTGGTATTTATGACAAGGGAACAGAGGAAGAAAGCAATTGTGCGCCGCAGAATTTTTTTTGCGGGCTGCGCCGTCGTGCTTACAGCGGCAATAGTTCTTATTGTGTTTGTTGTAAGCGCGCTCACAAAGAAGAAGCCGGACGGTAAAACGCAAAGCAGCGGCAGTGCGGTAAGCGTGAGCTCGTCGCAGGAATCGTCGTCAAGTGATGATACTCCGAGTTACCCCGCAACGGGTCCCGGCGGACTTGACGCGAATTTCGGTCAGCTTTTGCTTGTGAACGACAGCAATCCGCTGCCGGATGATTACGATTACGAGGGAAACCTTACAAACATACCCACGGAATATATAAACGGTATGCTTAATCAGATAGATAAAGACGTTTGGAACTATATGAAGGCAATGATAGACGCCCAAAGGGCAACGCAGACAAGTTCTAAAAACTGGCTTTATGTCCGCTCGCCCTACCGTTCGTACGCAACGCAGAAAATGCTTTACGAAAACCAGGTCAAGCGGCAGCTTAACGCGGGACTTTCCCAAGCGGACGCCGAGGCTAAGGCGGCAACCGTCGTTACAAGACCGGGAAGAAGCGAACACAACACGGGTTTCTCGGCGGATTTCAATATTGCCGAGGATACGTTTGAGTCAACGCCGATGTTTACCTGGATGCAGGAACACGCTGCCGATTACGGCTTTGTTCTGCGTTTCCCCAAGGATAAACAGGATAAAACCGGAATTATCTACGAATCGTGGCACTACCGCTTTGTGGGAATTAATAACGCAAAGGAAATGAAAAGACTTAATATGTGCCTTGAAGAATATGTTGAATACCTCAACAATAAGAAATAGGAGATAATGTTATGTCAGAAGAGAAAAATACAGGTTGCTCGGGCAACTGTTCGTCGTGCGGGGAGAACTGCTCTTCGCGCGAACCGCAAAGTCTTATCGAACCTACGGGCGAGTATAACAGCATTAAACACGTTGTCGGCGTTGTAAGCGGTAAGGGCGGCGTCGGTAAATCTATGACGACCTCAATGCTTGCGGTACTGCTTAACCGAATGGGGTATAAGGTCGGTATTCTGGACGCGGATATAACCGGACCTTCAATACCCAAAACATTCGGCATAAACGCAAAAATAATGCAGAACGAAATCGGAATACTGCCGGCAGAAACAAAAAACGGTATAAAAATAATGTCAATAAATCTCCTGCTTGAGGAAAAAGATATGCCCGTGCTTTGGCGCGGACCCGTTATAGCGGGAGCGGTCAAGCAGTTCTGGCACGATGTTGTGTGGGGCGAACTTGATTATCTGCTTATAGACTGCCCGCCCGGAACGGGCGATGTGCCGCTTACGGTTTTCCAGAGCATACCGCTTGACGGGGTGGTAATAGTCACCTCCCCGCAGGACTTGGTTTCGCTTATTGTGCGAAAGGCGTATAATATGGCAAAAATGATGGAAGTTCCCGTTCTGGGTATTATTGAGAATATGAGCTACGCCGTCTGCCCCGACTGCGGCAGGAAAATTGAACTGTTCGGCCACGGCAGCGGTGATATAGCGGAAGAACTCGGCGTGCCGCTGCTCGGCAAAATGCCCATAGACCCTACACTCACTGCGCTGGTCGATAACGGCAGCTTTGAAATGTTTGAGTGCGGTTATTTAAAGGATGCGGCGGAGAAAATAGCCGAAAAGGTTAAATAAAACCGCAAAAACATTTTAAATTAAAAAAAAGGCTTGATTTTTCGGCACAAATCTGTTATTATAGGGTTTGCTATGTTATTCGGCGTATGCCGAAATTAGAGAAGGAGGTGCAGACCATGGCTAAATGTGATATCTGCAACAAGGAAATTGCTTTCGGTATTAAGGTTTCTCATTCCCACAGACGTTCCAACAGAACCTGGAAGCCCAACGTCAAAAAGGTAAAGGCAATCGTGAACGGTTCTCCGCGTCGTATCAATGTTTGCACCCGCTGCTTGCGTTCGGGAAAAGTTACCAGAGCAATCTGACAAAACAAAAATAACCCTTAGCGGATAGCTAGGGGATTTTTTGTATTCGGGGGAATGATAAATTGATAAAAGCGGTTTTGTTTGATCTGGACGGTACGCTTGCAAACTCGCTTGCCGACCTTGCAAACAGCACAAATTTCGCCCTTTGCAAAATGGGCTTCCCCACCCACGAAACGGAAAAATATAAGTATATGGTGGGGGACGGAATTCCGAAACTTATCGAACGCGCTCTGCCCGAGGGCAATAAAAGCGATGCAGAAAAGGCGGAATGTCTGGAAATTTTCATGAGGCATTACAGGGAGCATTACCACGATAAAACCGTGTGCTATAAGGGCGTGCCGGAAATGCTGGCAGAGCTTCGTTTAAGGGGACTTAAAATTGCCGTCATTTCAAATAAAGCGCAGGAAATGTCTGAAAAAGTAACTCAAAAACTTTTTGGAAATGTGTTTGATGTTGTTGCCGGAAAGCGCGAGGGCTTTAAAACAAAGCCCGATCCAGCTCTAACCCTTAAGGTTATGGAAGAACTCGGCACAAAGCCGCGCGAATGTGCGCTTGTCGGCGATTCGGGAATGGATATGGCGGCGGCGGTTAACAGCGGTGCTTTGCCAATAGGCGTTCTTTGGGGCTTCAGAACAAAGAAAGAATTGCTGGATAGCGGCGCTGAGTATGTCGTTTCCGAACCGGGGGAAATCTTAAATATAATTAATTGAAAATAGGGATAAAGTGAATAATAAATATAAAAAGACAAAAATTGCGGCTTATACGGGATATTTTGTTCAGGCAATTGTTAATAACTTTCTGCCGATACTGTTCATAGCTTTGCAGGATGTTTACGGAATCGGTTACGAAAAGCTGGGCAGACTTATAATGTTCAACTTCGTAACCCAGATGATAACCGATATCGCAACCCCGAAAATTGTGGAAAGGATAGGTTATAAAAAGTCTGCCGTAATGTGTCAGGGCATAGCGGCACTTGGTCTTGCAAGCCTTGCGGTTTTACCGAATATTATGCCCGACGCGTATGTCGGCATTGTTATCTCGGTTATTATTTATGCATTCGCAAGCGGCTTGACCGAAGTGATAATCAGCCCGATGATCGAAATGCTCCCGACCGATAACAAAACCGGCAATATGTCGCTCCTGCACTCGTTTTACTGCTGGGGGCAGGCTGTAACCGCCCTCGGTTCAACCCTGCTTTTACATATGCTCGGCTATAAGGGCTGGATGTTTATTCCGCTTATCTGGGCAATAGTCCCGGCAATTAATGCCGTTTTCTTTTCGGGCGTTCCGGTTGTCGAACCTGAACCCGAAAGAAAAAGCAATAGCTTTAGACAGCTGTTTAAAAACCGTTCGTTCCGCCTTTTTATGGTTATAATGCTCTGCTCCGGTGCGTCGGAGATTGCAATGGCGGAGTGGGCGTCAATGTTTGCACAAAAAGCGCTCGGCGTTTCAAAGGTGGTCGGCGACCTTGCCGGACCCTGCGCGTTCGCACTGTTTATGGGTGTCGGAAGAGTGTGCTATGCCGCATTCTCCGAAAAATTATCGTATAAGAAAACAATTATTACAATGAGCCTGCTCTGCGCCGGGTGCTACTACGTAGCGGCTTTTGTTAAAATTCCCGTGTTTGCATTGGCGGCGTGTGCCGTGTGCGGATTTTCTGTCAGCCTTTTTTGGCCCGGCACGCTTTCCGCGGGCGCAAAGGCATTCCCTAAAGGGGATGCGGTTATGTTCAGCGTTTTTGCAATGTGCGGAGATATCGGCTGCTGCATAGGACCTTGGATTTTGGGAATTATCGCGGATAACGCAAGCCTTAATGCGGGCTTTGCCGTTTCGTCGGTGTTTCCGCTTGCTATGATTGTTGCCGCTTTGGGAATAAAGGATAAAAAAGAAATCGGGGTGTCGTAATTGAAGAGAAATGATTATCTCAGCTGGGACGAATATTTTATGGGTATCGCAATGCTTTCGGCAATGCGAAGCAAGGACCCCTCAACGCAGGTGGGGGCGTGCATCGTTAATTCCGAAAAACGCATACTCTCCGTCGGCTATAACGGTATGCCGCGCTGCTGCTCGGATGATGAGTTTCCTTGGGAACGCGACGGCAGCCCGCTTTCGTCTAAATACCTTTTCGTCTGCCATGCCGAGCTTAATGCAATTTTAAATTGTAACAGCGGTAATGTGCGCGGCTGTACGGTGTATTCAACCCTCTTTCCGTGCAACGAATGTGCAAAGGCAATAATTCAGTCGGGTATTACCGAGGTTGTCTATATGTCGGATAAATATTCGCAGTCGGACAGCGTTCTCGCGTCTAAAAAAATGTTTGAAACCGCGGGCATTAAGTGCAGACAGTACGTCCCGACAGGGAGAAAAACAATGCTTGAACTCTGATTTTGCGGAAAATTGCAAAATTATGTAAATAATTACTGCTTGACAAACTGTAAAAAATGTTTATAATATGTAATATAGATTGACGGAAATAAGGCGGCTATTTCGTCGCTTTTGTATGTCGGTTAGCTAAATCAACAAAAAAACAGGGAAATATTTTATCTCAAAGGGCGCTTTTTCTCTAAGAGGGGGCTTGAAATTATCAGGGATTAATGATATAATAAATCTAACCAATGGGAACGGACGCGCCGTATCCCAAAGCGTCTTTTGCAAGACAAATATTTGGCGAAAGCCGGTTAGGAGAAAAGATATGAACAAGATTTTCAAAAAATCTCTCGCACTCACTGTTTCGGCAGCCCTGTGTTTAACCGCGTTTATCGGCTGTCTTAGCGTCAGTGCGGAAGAACCTGTTGCATCAAGT
Organism: uncultured Eubacteriales bacterium; assembly: GCA_934454655.1. Taxonomy (GTDB): domain Bacteria; phylum Bacillota; class Clostridia; order Oscillospirales; family Acutalibacteraceae; genus UBA737. Next base: position 6,808 of record CAKSFK010000023.1, read on the forward strand.
GCAACAATTACTGTGAAGGATACAACAATTGCTCCCGGTGCAACTGGTGATGTTGATGTTGAATTTGCAAATGTCGGCGATATCTGTGCAACGCTTTCAACAATTACTTTCCCTGAAGGTTTTGTTATTAACAGCATAAAGGATAATGCCGAGAAACAGTTGTTTAAGGTTTTGGATGAAACCGATGGCGGTAATGTTATAATAAACAAAAATGTTTTAAAGTTCTGTGAGATAATAAACTTTGCCGGTCAGATTTCTACCACAAACGTTATCCTTACAATTAATGTAACCGCTCCTGAAACAGCCGGTACATATACTGTAAAAGTTGGTGAGTCGTCCGCTAACTATGATGAAAAATTTCTTGCAATCACAACTAAAGAAGGTACTGTGACGGTTGCTTCTTCTTGTGTTCATGATTATGAGGTTGTTGCGGCTACACCGGCTGAATATGATGAGTCAAATGTTCAGACAAAGGCAGGCTCTATTGTGTTCAGATGCTCGGAATGCGGTGATGAAGTTACCAAGGAAGTTTCTTTTTCAACGGATAGCAATATGGCAACAGCAAATATCGGCTGTACAGCACAGACGTTATTGATGCTTAAAATGTCCACTGCCAAATATGGCGATTCGACAAATGGTTATGTTGAGATTACAAATAAACATCTTAACGGTTCTGAGGATAGTCATTATTTCTTAAATATTAGTAAATCATATATTAATGGCAATTATCGCTGGTGGGATATCGGTGTTCAAAGCAACTGCTTTACTGAGGATTTTGTTACAACATTTTATTCCGAGAGAAACGGAAAATGGTATTCCGGCACTACAAAGACAACCTCAATTAAGGCTGCTGCAATGAATACATTGAAATCTGCGGGTCAGTCTGAATCGGTCAAGAAGGTTGCTGCTGATATGTTGGTTATGGGTAAAGAAGCTCAAAAACTCTCAAATTATGCGACTGATAAATTAGCTGATGCAGATATTTGGGGCTCTGACTATGAGCAATATGTTACAAAGACTACACCAACTGTTGAAAAAGACACAAGCAGAAACTGGATTACTCACGGAACAGAGGCCGGCGCTAAAGGTGACGTTAGTTTTGCAACGCCTGCTATTACTATGGATGCTTCTATGACAATCAGTATGAAGGCAAATATGAGGAATCACCCGATAGATGAAAATCTTAGATTTATGATTTCATATACTGATTATAAGGGAGATAGCATAAATAAACCTGTTGCTTATACTGTTAATGATCAAGGCAGACCTGTTCTTGATATATCACTGAATGCACCTGAGCTTAGGGAATTGATTACCATACAGGCTTTTAGCGGTGAAACGGCGATAAGTGATAAATGGGTATACAGCGTGGAGTCTATTCTTGCTCATGCTAAAGGTTCAAATACTGATGGAAAATATGACAGTGTAATAAATGCTGTTATGAATTACGCCGATTCGGCTGCTGCAAATTTTAATAACTGATTTTGTTCTTATTTTATGGAGGTCTATTTAGATGGAGAAACTATATGTTGAAGTCGTTAATATAAACTTAAACGACGTTATCACAGTGGTTAGCAAGCCTGTTATAGGCGGCGATTGTGAAGTTCCGGCCGATGAGTAAATATTAATACTTGAGCAGCCCGAGTTATTCGGGCTGCTTTTTTAAAACAGAGGGAGGAATGAAATGAAACAGATATTGAGCGGCAGTGACGCAGTAAAAATATTGTTGGGAAAACAAGAAATTAAAAATAATGAAAAATTTAGGTTTATTAAATTTTTGCTGTTTTATAAAGCAGACGGACAATATCTTATATATAATGATTTGACAAAACAACTTCTTTTGCTGACAAAGCAAGAACTGGATTCTGTTAAAATTTGTATTTTAAAAGAACAAAGGAACCCATTAATCGATCAACTGATACGTGAGTGGTTTTTGGTGTCCGATACTTTTGATGAATTAAATCTTTGCGAACAAGTGCGAATAATAGTAAAAAATACAAGACAGATAGATTATATAAGTAATTATAATATTCTAACTACTACTATGTGTAATGCTCACTGTTTTTATTGTTATCAGGCAGGCGCTAATCAAAGTATTATGTCATCAAAAATAGCCGAAGATGTTGCAGAATATATTATAAAAAACAATAAAGGGCATACTGTCAGAATTAATTGGTTTGGCGGAGAACCGTTATGCAATGTTAAAGCAATTGATATTATTTGCAGCAAGCTAAAAAAAGTTAATGTTAAGTTTTATTCCGTTATGACAACAAACGCTTCACTTTTTAATGATGAATTATTGGAAAGGGCAAGTGATTTATGGAATTTAAAATGGTTGCAAATTACAGTTGACGGGACTTGCGAAAAATATGACAGTATTAAGAATTTCAAGGATAAGAGTAAGCATAACTTTAATAATGTTATTTCCAACATAGAAAAAATATGTAAAAAGAATATTCCCATTCATTTAAGGATGAATATGGACAAGCATAACAACAGTGATTTGTTTGATTTGGCTGATTATTTATATGAAAAATTTAACAAATACGAAAATTTTACACCGTATGTTAATTTATTATATGAAAATGTTGGATATGTTAAAACTGTTAGAACGAATGAAGAAAGAGTATTAATTACAAGGCAATATGTTAAACTTTGTAAATATATAGAATCAAAGTTTAAACGACATAGAACTATGGGATTTGGTGAGCTAAAAGTATGCGCCTGTTTGGCTGATAGGAAAGAGTCTGTTTTAATATCACCAAACGGTGACTTGGGATTTTGTGAACATCATGTTGATGATGATTTTTTTGGAACAATATATGACGAAATCAAAAAGCCGGCATGGTGTAAATATAAAAGCAAAGCGGAAAGATGCAAGAGATGTCCGGTTTATTGTTCTTGTCTTAGGTTAGAAAAATGTCCCAATGCACAACATGAATGTTATGATTATATTTTATACGGAAAAATCAGGAACATTCAATTTGGAATGAAAAAAGCATATCTTGACGCAGTTGAAAGTGGAAAAATTGTTGATGTTGTGTTGTAACATTAAATTTTCAATATTTTATTAAAACTTTGCGATACTGTAAAAATGATAATTCTTAAGATAAGGAAGTAATAAATGAAAACTAAAATTGCAGATATTTGTTTTGAATTGCATGATAGTAACACTTATTCGCTAAGTCGTTTTTATAACGATTATCCCGGCGACGGTAATGCAGATTATTTAATAAATATTGCGGAATCCGAAATTACTGCTAATATAAAAAAGTACAACGGTGAGATATCAAGAAATTATGCGGCTAATAATGTTGTGTATTGTAAAATATCAGAATGTCTGCCGTTACATAACGCTTTCCTGCTCCATTCTACCTGCTTTGACGTTGACGGAACGGGTGTCGCTTTTGCAGCTCTTGGAGGCACAGGCAAGACAACACATATGCTGTTATGGCAAAAACTGCTTGGGGACAGGCTCAAAATAGTTAACGGAGATAAACCGATAATACGCTTTTTTGAAGATGACCCCGCGTCGCCGTACGCCTACGGTACGCCGTGGTGCGGCAAAGAAAGACTCGGCTGCAATATGCGAACTCCGCTTCGGCACATCTGCTTTATTGAGCGCGCCGAGGAAAACTCCTGCACGCCGATAAACGCGTCGGATGCCGTAAACCGCATTTTCAACCAGGTATATATGCCTGCCGACCCGAAAGCCGTGGCTTGCACGCTTGAGCTTGTTAACCGCCTTTTATCCTCCTGCAAGCTTTGGCTTATCCGCTGTAATATGGATATCTCAGCCGCCGAAACCTCATATAATGCTATTTTCAATAAATAAAACAGCAGAACAAAACGGACGTAGTGTTAAGATAGGCAAGCGAAAATAATCGAACACAAGCCTTCCTCTGACGAGGAAGGTGGCGCGGTGTAAGCCGTGACGGAAAGAGAGAAAGGTTTAATAAAGGCTTTTTCAGCTACATCTCAGTCGCATGTGTATTAGCTCCCCCTTGTTAGGGGAGCTAATACGCACTTTTCGGTAGACATAGACTGTCACTTTTATGTGGCAGTTTTTTTATGTCTTGGTTTTGGAAATATTTACATAAGAATAGCCAAAATATAATTGTTTTTGTAATAACTGACAAAATGCAATACATTTTGGTATATAAAAGTTAGTTTTATGTTAAAAAAATATAAAAAATAGACAAATAAACAGCCTATGGGATAAAATTACAAAGCCAAACAGTAGCAATTCATTTCTTTTATAACGGTGCAGTGTCGTGATATAATTACATTGTATTAAGTTGGAGGAAAATATAATAAACTATTTGTATTATATTCCAAAAAACGTTAGGAGGAACTGTTTAAATGAAAAAAAGAAATCTGTTTGCATTGGCACTCTGCGCCGTTATGTGCGTTTCGGCTGTCGGCTGCGGCGGCGGAAAGGGAAAAACCATCAGCAAAGTTACCGGCGGCGATGAAGAGGACAAAACCGCATATTCCGGAATAGAAGAATATGCCGGAACAACGCTTAAGTTTGCAACGTGGATCGACCATACCGCGGGTGAGGGCGCAGCGCCTATGTCGAGCTTTGCCGAGAAGTACGACATTGAGGTTGAAATCACTCCTGTTCCGCAGGGCGATTACGCAACAAAGCTTTCGGGTATGATTGCCTCCGGTCAGTCGCCGGACATCATAGTAGATAATGCCGAATTTCCCTACATACTCCCGTATGCTGAGCCGCTAAACGATGTTAAGAGTATTAATTTGAACGACTCCTTCTGGGACAAAACGGTTACGGACTACGCAACGTTTAACGGAAAATCGTACCTTGTAAACTCGGTTAATTCACCGTGGACCTACAGATTTATGTGCTTCTATAACAAGAAGCTGTTTGAAGATAACGGATTCAAGAGCCCGGGTGAATATTATGAAGAAGATAACTGGACTATCGACACGCTCGTTTCCTGTGCGAAACAGATAAAGAATCTGGGCTCGGATATTGTCGGTGCGTGCGTTCGTCAGGAATTCGCCGCGGGCATATTCGAAAGCGAAACAACAAGGCTTTCAAACGGCAAATTTGTTAATAACGTTAACGACCCCAACCTTTCAAAGGGCTACAAGTGGATGCTTGCGGGTAAGGAAGCCGGATATTTTTCAACCTCGCTTGAGGCGGACAGATTCAGCAAAAACAAGTGCGGTATGTTGCTTTACGGCGATTTCGGTCTTAGATCGACCGGCGGCTTTGCCAGTATGGACCCCGATATTATCGGATATGCACCTATGCCTAAGGCTTCAAAGGATCAGTCGTTCTATCCGTCGGTAGCCTCTTGGAGAGCATACGGTATATGCAAGGGCTCAAAGAATGTTGAGGCAGCGGGCTACTTTATAAGATACTTCCTCGACTTCAATAACTATGACCGATCGAATATGTTTAAATCAAATGACGCAAGCAAGTTCTATGATGAACTTCGTAAAATTGAGGACCACACATTTATGCTGACCTACCACGGAGTTAACCGTGACCTTGACAACACTGTCGGCACGATAGTAGGCAGTTCCTCGGCACAGGTTGATACAAACCTTAAGGCAATAAGCAACAGAATCGATACTCAGGTGGATAAAGCCAATAAGGTGATTGACAGTCTGGCAAATTAAAAGAAACGAGGCATTTTATGAAAATAAATACTTTGTTATTGAAAAAGGCGGCAGGAATAACAGCGGCTGCGGCAATTACAGCCCAGCTGCTGATTCCCGCGATTAGTTCCGGTTCGCCGGTTGCGGCTTATTCGGTAAACGATGAAACAAAAACCGTTACTTATACATTTGAGGACGGGAGTTTTGCCGACGGTATAAAACAAAACAGCTCCGCAATTGAAATTGACGGAACATCATCGGAACTTACTTTTACTGACACTGCCGTAGCAAATATAAGCGGCAAAAAAGCCGCAAACTCATCTGCCGTAAACGTTGTGGGGCTGCCAAACGGCACAAGCCGCTCAAGCGGTAAAAAATACAGCTCGTCGGACGCATACCCGGCTCTTGCCGAGAAACACAACAACGTTTTAAGGCTTGGAGCAGACGGCAGCGAAGGCACCGTGAGCGGCGGAGTGTTGCTTAACAACGGCGAAACCGTTTTAACGCTCAAGGCCGGAAAATATATAATCGGGTTTGATTACTATGCAACAAACGCGGCAAAACTCGAAATAATCAACAATGTTAAGAGCGTAAATAAAACAGACGGCGTTACCCGCATAGGGGATAAATATAACAGTGTAGACGCCATTTTGAACGGCGGCGATACGGTTATCGGTTCGTGGCAGACCGTGGCTCGCACAGTTGAAATCAAGAAATCCGCCAATATCGGCTTTTATGTTACGGGACTTGACGGCGAGTTGTTCCTTGATAACATAACCGTATCAACCGTATCAACCGTTTGCTTTGACGCAGATTGCGACGTTTTACCCATAAGCGGTAAGCCGGGTACGGAAGTAACGCTCCCCGATGAAGAGGATGTGGTTGTTTCGGGTAAGCGTTTTGAGGGATGGTATACCGATGCTGAATTTACCGTACCGGTTAATTCCTTAAAATATGCATTGCCGACAAACGAGATTAAGGTGACGCTCTATGCTAAAATGGCAAAAGTGCAGTCGGCTGAAACGGTTGCCGATTTTAACTTTGATGAGGGTAATTACAAGGACTTTAAGACCAACACGTCGGTTGACGGAGTTAAGGTAAGCGGTGGGGCTTACAGTATTGTCGATTCGGTTGAAGGTGCTTCGGGCAGAACGCTCAGAATATACACTCCGGACGGACAAAGCCGCCATCTTGCGTTTAACAACGGTTCAAAATGGTTTACATTAGAACCCGGACAGTATACCGTTTCTTACAAGTATATGGTTAAGGATCGCCGTGCGAAGAAGGACGGCGCAAAGCTTTTATTTGTAAAAAATCTGCCGTTTGACAGTACCGCCTGGTCGGCACCTTTACAGGGTACGGCTGTAAGCCAAAATCTGTTTGATTTGGATGATGCGGGCTCGGACGGCAGCTGGCAGACGGGTTCTGCCGATATTTCAATAACGGACGATGAAAACGTTAATTTCGGAATAAGGCAGGATAACCTGTATTTTGACGTTTATCTTGATGATATTATAATAACCAAGCAGGCTGCCAAAACGGTGACCGTTTCGTTTGAAACAAACGGAGGTTCCGTTATAGCGCCGATAAAGGGAGTTTCCGGCACAAAGCTAAGCACGGAAATACCGATAAAATCCGGCTTCAGGTTCGGCGGATGGTTTACCGACGTAGGACTTACAAACAAGGCAGACGTGTTTTTCCCGCAGAATGACGCGGTATATTACGCCAAATGGCTTGACAGCACGATAAAAATCACGTTTGACGGTGACTTTAAAACAGGCAATATTGCGGGCGTTCTTGTAGGCGGCGGTATGTTCAATATGGCAGGCGCTCCGGATAACGCGAATAACAAAACGCTTGTTGTGGGCGGAGTTCGCAATTTGTATGACGGCGCCGGCAGAGCAATGAAATTTAACGACGGCAAGGAGTTTTTAAGCCTTGACGCCGGGGATAACGTTGAGATTACGTATAAATATTACATAAAGGACCGTCAGGGTGACAGCACAAACACAAAGGGTAACTTTAAGAATTACAGAGCCAATATAGATAATCCTCAGCTGTACTTCATTGAAGGTGTTACAGGGAATACCGCCGGCAGTATTGACGGCACCAAATCAGCCGCCGCCGGCAAAAGCCCTGTTCAGTTGCTTGATGTTAAAAACGGTGAGGCAAACAAGTGGCATACAGGTGCGGTGACCGTCGATATTAAAAAGGGCGGCGTTGTGGGAATTATCGCCGCATATGTTTGGGCTGACGTTTACTTTGATGATTTTGAGCTTAAAGTAACTAAGCCGAGGCAGGTGACAATAAGCTTTGATTCACAGGGCGGTTCGGACTGCGAAAATGTAATTGCCGGTGCCGGCTTTAGTTTCAGTCTGCCTACGCCCACGCGTGAAGGCTATAACTTCGGCGGTTGGTATACCAAGCCGAACGGCGACGGTACAAGAGCATCAGCAACAGCTCCGCAGGAAAACATAACCTACTACGCAAAATGGGTAAGTAATCAAACAGTTATAATCGACTTTGAAAACGGGCTGAAACCCGGTCACGTAAATAATGTCGGTTCTTCGTTCTTTACGGAGGGTGAAAGCAACGACGAACACGGTAAGGTTATGCTTTATAAACCTACCAATAACCTTGAAAGACCCAGAATGATGACAGACGACGCTAAGGTCTTACCCAATACGGATTATATTATTTCGTTTGAGTACAACATTCGCTCACTTCCGAGTTCAAGTGCTTTTGAATTTGATTTTGCAACAAATCTGCACGATATTGTGTATCTTAATTATGACAGAATAGCCGGCAGAAATCTTCTTTCGGACGCAAAGCCCGGAAACACGAATGTTGTGGGTAAATGGAGAAGAACAAGCGTAATTATTCATACACCCGACAACGTCGGAAACGGTTACCTTGCGGCGTTCGGCAGTAACGGCGCGGGCGCTGAGATATGGTTTGACAATATGGAAATAACACGCGTCGGCAGTGATTCCGACCCTGTTCTTTTTATAGACTACGGATATGACGGTCTGACCGAGATAAAACACGGTAAAGCGGGTGAGAAATACGTTCTCGGAATTCCGACAAATGCCAGATACACGTTTGAAGGCTGGACTGATGAAAACGGCAACGAAATTTCCGGGATAACCTACCCCGCGCACGGTGTGGTATATGCCTACGCAGTGTGGTTTAACAGCACTCCGCGTGTTGTAACGTTTGACGATATGCCCGAAAATTTGTCAACTAACGGGGGCGGCAGGTTTGTTACGGCTGTGTGCTTTGGTATTGCGGACGGTAAGGGTCAGAACGGGACTAAGGCACTCAGATATTCAAAAGGTACGGCAGAGTGGAAATTTACTGCTCTTAACGAGGGTAATTCAAACCTGACCGTTAAAAAGAATAAGACCTATAAGGTAAAGGTTCACTATTTCAGGGAAAACAACGATGGTTCTGTAAGCTTGCAGTTTGCAACCGCAAATCCCGGCAGCTGGTTCGGTGACCGTGTTGAACAGTCGAGCGCGGTTAAGCTTAAAAACGATAAGGGCAGTTGGCAGGAACTTACATTGTTTATGACGGCTAAGAATGACGGAGCGCTGTATCTCGGTGTATCCGGCAATTCTAAAGTAGTGGTTTGCTTTGATAATATTGAAATATCCGAAATGTCCCGAAATGATGTTATTCTCACATACACCTCGGAACAAACGTCAGAATCGTGGTATGTTGTGGGCAGAAAGGGCGAACCGATAAATTCAGCGGACGTTCCGGTTATCAACCCCAAGAATTACAGCTTTGCGGGCTGGTATACCGACAAGGACTTCACAAACGAGTTTAAGGGTACGGTGTTCCCCGCAAAATCGATGACGGTTTATGCTAAGCTGATAATGTCACCGACATATGTAATCGACTTTACCGACTATCCTTATGAAGGCGATACGACAAGCTCTAAAATTTCGGCTTCGGTAATGTCAATTTCACGCGGCGGACCTTCGTCCGACGGCGACGGATGCTCGCTGCTGTTCGATAATACAACCGAGAAACAGACAACGGAATCAAAGCGCATCCTTCTCGGCGCAGGCACTTCGGCTATGCCGCTTCAGGTCGGTGTTTCATATCTTATTTACTTTGATTATTATATTGAGAAGGGTAACGGCGGCGCACTGACCGTTCTGTTTGCCTCAAGCTATAAGACCTCAATGTTCTCTTCCTTTAACTCATCCGACAGCGGTTCGCAATCCGCTAAATTTGACCTTAAAAAGAAAAAGACCTGGTATACCGCGGCGTGTGCGGCAACATTTTCAAAGGCGACTGCCGACAATGTACTTGCGGGAATGATAAATGTAAGCCTTGACTCAAAGGTATACATAGATAATATCAGGGTAAAGGCAATTGATAACGGATATTCCGCGCTTGTATTTTCATCATTGATTGGAAATCCGCCCGATCCCAAAATTGTTAAGACAGGCACTACCGTGAAGCTTCCGAATATGGGTGATGTGGATAAATTTAAGTTTATAGGCTGGAGAAATTCGGAAGAAAACGAAATTATAACCGAAAATACATTTACGGTCACAAAAACGATCGGTCTTAGCGCGGAACACGTGGTAGCTGAATTTACCGAAGGTTTTGAGGATACAAAATATGCGTATGAGTTCGGCAAGGGCAACTACGAGTCCGATTGGGAAATTTACGATTCGGCTGTAAGCGGCAATTCAAAAGATAACGTTCACAGCGGAAAACGCTCGCTGCACCGTATCGGCAAGGAACCGTCTTTCAAGGCGTACAGCATACATTCAAACGAAAAGATGAATATTTATACGCTTTCCTGCCCAATGAGCTATACGGTTTCAATGTGGGTTAAGATTGAAAACCCGGTTCACAAGCTTGGCGCAATTGAAATTATGGACAACACAAGACCTATTGTTCCTTGGGCGTCCGAGGGCGAGCGCTACGCAATCGCCGCTATTGCCGACATTGCCGACGGCAAGTGGCACGAAATAAGCTTTACGTTTAAGTCGGTTTCTCACTATCTTTCTATTGTTACTCCCGGCAATTTAAGTATCTACATTGATGATATAACAATAAAATACGTCGGCGACAAGGAAAGCGACAAGAGCGTTATGTTCGAGGAGTATATTCCGCGATTCCTTAATCCCGACGGAACATACTCTGCCGGCGACGCAAGCAACCTTGCGGCATACAGCATTGTAAACGGCAAAGGGCCCGAAGGCAATGCGGTTTTCGCAGGATTTACGGACTCGGTACTGTTTGTAACAATAATCGTCTGCGGCGCGGCTGTTCTTACAGGGGTGCTTGGCTGTATGGCGGTGATTATTATAAAGAAAAAGAAAGGCGGCAAATAAATGAGTAAAATTAAACTTACAGCGGTTATTTCATTTATAATGTCGTTTGTATTGCTTTTAACCTCGTGCGGAGGCGGCGGTAAATCGGCAAAGAAACTCACTGAAGCCGACTTTATGGCAGAGGACGGAACGTTTTTATACACACTGATTTATCCCGTCGGTTCTGAGGATAAAGAAAGCTATACAGAGGTTAAAAACATTTATAATCAGCTTAGAAAGACCTTTGCGATAAAGGTTGTTCGCAAAAGCGACGCCGAGGCGGCGGAGTCCGATGATACATATGAAATTGTTTGCGGCGACACAAGCCGCGCGGCAACCAAAACGGTTGCCGCCGAGCTTGCCGCCAACCGTGAAAACAGCGCGAACGATTTTATGATTAAGGTTATCGGCAAAAAGATTGTAATTGTCGGCGGAAATGAAAAGGCAACCGTTAAAGGTCTGCGTTATTTTGTGGAGAAATTCTGCCAAAATGCGGAGGACCTTGCAAAGCTTAACGGTAAATTCAGCTATATAGAAACAAACGATTACGCAATTAAGAATGTTTCGATTGCGGGCAAATCGTTAAACGGCTACACCGTGGTTGTTCCTAAAAAGCACTCGCTTTTGTGGACAGACGGCGTTGAAAAATTTACCGAGAATTTCTCAAAAAACGCGGGACTGGAAATTAAAACGGTTAAGGATACAGATACCGCGGCAACGGATTACGAAATATTAATAGGCGATACCAACCGCGCCGAAAGTGCAGGGCTTACCGGTAAGCAATGGGTTGTAAAAATGAGCGGAAACAAGCTTGTTGTCGGCGGTACGGACGATATTCAGATATGCGCCGCAATAGCCCACCTTACCGATATGCAGGAAAAGTGCATAAAGGAAAAAACGGATTTCGTTATCCCGGCGGATTACTCCGCTTCGGGAACAGCCGAAAAGGACGGTAATGCGTACTATCTTGCCTGGCACGACGAGTTCAACGGCAAAACGCTGGACCGTACAATGTGGAAGGATCTGAGCTGGAACTCTAAGGAGGACCCGTCGGTTATGGGCGGAACCGTTTACAAGCCCGACGACCGCGACGTTTATGTTGAGGACGGCAAGATGGTTGTTCCCGCCAAACGCCTAAGCCGCGAGGATTTCCAGGCAGGTCAGCCCACAACAGAGGGAACACTTGCGGCGCGTTACGGTGTAATTGAGTTTTACGCAAAGTTCCCGAAATACCCCGTAACTACCGCCCTTTGGGCTACCACCGCGGCCTACGTCCTTGACCCCGTTAAGGGAAAGGTTGCAAAAAACAATGTTTTCAGTATGGAGCTTGATCTTGTTGAAAGCTTCGGAAGCGAGACTACCTATGCGGCAAACGTTCACCATACATCCACCAACGAGGATATGAATTATGCGATAACCAGCAGACATCTGTCCCTTGACGGCGGCAAATACGGAACAAAGAAAAAATTCACTTATAAAGAGGGTTCGCTGGCGGACGATTATCACTATTACTCCGTACGCTGGACGCCTTACGAAATGGTATTCGCGTTTGACGGCGACCCGTATTTTACCTATGACCTTGTGAGCGAAACAGACACATCGTTTGCAAGCGATCCGCAATATTTTCTCGCGGGAGTTTCCTACGGTTCTGTCGGATACGGTCCTACCATTATTGGGGACGACGCTCCCAAGGAAACATCGCTTTATGTAGATTTCTTCAGAATATACCAGAGCGACGCTTATGATAACGTCCTTTGGATAACTCCGGTGGGGTCTAAATTCTATTAATGGTTTGACGGAGTTTTAAAATGAACTGTATTTTATCAATTGACTGCGGGTTAACCAAGTCAAAATCGGCGGTATTCAATCAAAGAGGCGAGGTATTGCTTGAAAATGAGATAGATACTCCCCTAAAGGGTACTGCCATAAACACTGCGGCGCTCTGTAATGCGGTAACAACACTTATCTACGAATCAATTATCAACGGCGGCTTTTCGTCAAAGGATATTAAGGCAATATGCGTTTCGGGACACGGAAACGGGCTTTATATTATAGGTGAACACGGAATATTGCCGTATGCTTATTCCTCAATGTATACAGGCTCGAAAAGATACGTTCCTGACACGGAAAGCTCATTCCCGATTAATATTCAGTCTGCATGGAGCGGACAGCCGCTTGCAATTATTTCATACCTGCGTAATGAAGAACCGATGGTATTTTCAAAAATCAGAAAAGTTCTGTTCTGTAAGGATGTTATCAAATACATCCTTACAGGGCGCATCTGCACGGATTATACCGACGCTTCCGCCGGGGGAATGCTTAATTACAAAACCGGAACCTACGATACCGAGCTTTTAAAGCTTTACGGGCTTGAGGACTGTGAGTATCTACTGCCTGAAATTTGCCACAGCACGGATATAATCGGCGGTGTTACGGAAAGTATGGCTCGGAAAACCGGACTTCGCGCAGGCACACCGGTTATAGGCGGTCTTTTCGATGTTAACAGCTGTATGGTGGGCGCAGGGGTCATAAGGCCGGATAAATATTGCATTATTTCGGGAACATGGGGCATAAACAGCGCCGTTGTTGAAGGGCCGGTGCAAATAAAGGGAATAACCCAATGCTGTAATTTTTGTTCCCCGGAAAGATTTATGTGCATAGATTCCGCACCGACGTCCTGCGTTAACCTTGAATGGTTTTTAAGAAATATAATCGAGGGAATAAGCTTTGAAGAGGCTGATATAATTGTTGAAAAACAGCCGGTAAGCGAGCTTATTTATCTGCCGTACATATATAAGCCTATGGACCTTAATGTTAACGGCGGGAGTTTTATCGGGCTTACGCACAATCATAACTACAAGGATATGCTCAGGGCTGTCTTTGAGGGAATTGTGTTCGACCACGTTTACAGAATTGAAAAGCTTAAGGAAAACGGCATTGTTTACGACAGCGCCGTGCTCACCGGCGGCGCGTCCCGCAGTTCGGTATTTTGCAGGATGTTTTCCGACTGCCTTGGAATTAAGATTTACACAACCGTCAATTCTCAGACAGGCACGCTGGGCGTTGCCGTTTTGGGTGCGGTGGCTGTCGGTATTTATCCTGACATTGAAACCGCGACACAGAAAATGGTGTGCATTAAGCAGTGCTACGAGCCGAGGGTCAACAGCGCACTGACGCTTAAGTACAAAAGGTTTAAAAAGTATTTGGCGGAGTTTCGGCAATAAGGGATAAGAGGGAGAATTTATGGATTATAAAATAGACGGTAAGATTGCACTGGTAACGGGCGCGGCAGACGGCTGCGGCAAGGCAATAGCCGAAAAGCTTGCGGGCGAGGGCGTTAAGGTCATTCTTCACGACCTGTCTTTTAAAGAAGAGGCGTTAAAGAATAACGCCGCCGCAATAGGAAACGGAGCCGAATATGTCACGGCTGACTTGAGCCGTACGGAAGAGATCGAAGAGCTGTGGAAGAAAACAGGGGATATTGATATTCTTGTTAACAACGCGGGAATATGGCCTACGGCATATGTAACCGATATGACGCCCGACTCCTTTAAAAAGACCCTTGATATTGACCTTGTTGCTCCGTTTTTGCTGTGCAAGCTTTTTGTTAACAATTGCATTCAAAAAAACAAAAAGGGTAAAATTGTAAATATGGTATCTCAGGCGGCGTTTCACGGTTCAACATCGGGTCACGCTCATTATGCCGCCGCAAAAGCGGGTCTTGTTGCGTTCACGGTTTCGCTTGCGCGCGAGGTTGCGCCGAAGGGCATTAACGTTAATGCGGTAGCACCCGGTATGATGCGTACGCCTATGAATAAGGACGCGCTCTCGGAAAGGGAGGACGATTATCTTAAACGTATTCCTTTGCGTAGAATAGCCGACCCGTCGGAAGTGGCGGCGGCGGTTGTGTTCCTGTGCGGCGCGGAATCGGATTATATGACCGGCGCTACGCTTGACGTAACCGGCGGAATGTTAATGCGTTAATTCTTTTGAAAGAGGTAATATTAAGATGTTAGTTACAATGAAGGAAATGCTTGCGGACGCAAGGGAAAAGAAGTATGCTGTCCCTGCGTTTGATGTCAGCAATTATGAAATGGTGAAAGCGGTTATCGATGTCTGCGAGGAGGAGCGGTCGCCGGCACTGTTTATGTGCCTGAAGCCGGATATGCAGAATAAGGGCATTAAATTTATAACCGCAATGATAAGAGAGGCGGCAGAGCAGTACTCCGTTCCGGTTTGTATGCATCTTGACCACGCAACAGAGCTTGACGACATTAAGGAAGCAATAGATAACGGCTTTTCTTCGGTTATGTATGACGGCTCGGTCCTTCCGTTCGAGCAAAACGCCGCTAAAACGCTTGAGGTAACAAAAATAGCTCACGCAAAAGGCGTTACCGTTGAGGCGGAATTGGGGCACGTGGGCGACGCGATCGCCGGCACGGGCGAGGATGTTCTTGCAAAGAACAGCAATGCAAAGGTGGATAACCCCGAGGATACTCTAACCGATCCCGAGGAAGTTAAAAGGTTTATTGAAATAACCGATGTTGACGCTCTTGCGGTGGCAATAGGAACTTCCCATGGCGTTTATCGCAGCACTCCGACACTCAGAATAGACAGATTAAAGGAAATTGACAGCATAAGCAAATCCCCGCTCGTTCTTCACGGCGGGAGCGGTACGCCCGATGACCAAGTAAGGGAAGCAATTAAACACGGAATAACCAAAATTAATATTTATTCTGAAGTGCTTAACGGACTTAACAGCGGGCTTCGCGATAAGCTTAACAGCATACAAAACCTTTCAATGTGGCCTGTGTATGTGTTTGAGGACGCAAATAACCGTATGCGCGAGGTTATAAGGAATAAAATCAGAACTTTCGGGAGCAATGACAGAGTATGATGAAACTTGTTGGTATAGGCGACCTGTTTATTCCGTGTGAATACATTAAGCAGGGAATGAAGGAACTTAAAAAATATGATATAGATGTTTCGGTTGTTGAGTGGAAACTCGGCGGATTTGACGAACTGCAAAACATAAACCTTGCGGTGGAGCAGGGCGGCCGCGAGGATGTATCGGTTCCCGATTACATCTTAAATGCCGTTCGCGACGCGGATATAATTATAACCCAGTTCTTCCCGATAGGCAAAATGCTTATTGATGAATGCAAAAACCTTAAATACATAGGTGTTTTGCGCGCGGGGTATGAAAACGTTAATGTTGAGTACGCCGCCGAAAAGGGAATAAAGGTGTTTAACACCGTGGGCAGAAACGCTCACGCGGTAAGCGATTTTGCGGTTGGTATGATGATTGCCGAGGCAAGAAACATTGCGCGCGGTCATTACGGCATAAAAAACGGTCATTGGATACGAACATACCCGAACAGCGATTCAATTCCCGACTTTGCGGGCAAGACCGTCGGTATTGTTGGCTACGGCGAAATAGGCAGACTTGTCGCCAAAAAGCTCGGCGGCTTTGATGTTAACATTTTGGTTTACGACCCATATTGCAAGGATGAAACGGTTAAAACAACCGAACTTGATATCCTTATGGCAGAAAGTGATTTTGTAACGCTCCACGCGCGTCTTACACCGCAGAACGAACATATGATAGGCGAACATGAGCTTTCACTTATGAAACCCACGGCTTATCTTATTAACACGTCGCGTTCCGGGCTTGTTGACGAAAAGGCGCTTTACAGTGTTTTAAAGAACGGTAAAATCGCGGGAGCCGCTCTTGATGTGTTCGATGTTGAACCGCCCCCGATAGATTATCCGCTTGTAACACTGCCGAACGTTACACTCACTCCGCATATGGCGGGTGGCAGCAAGGATGCGTTTTTAAACACTCCGAAACTGCTTGCAAAGGGCTTCGGTGATTATCTGGACGGCAGGTTTACAAGGTTTTTACTTAATAAATAGGGAGAGATTTATATGTCAAGAATAGTTTTAATAACCGGTGCTTCAAGCGGTTACGGCAAGGCAATGGCAAAACGCTTTAAGGAAAACGGCGATACGGTAATTATGGCGGCAAGAAACGCCGAAAAATTAAACACCGCGTTAAAAGAGGTCGGCGGCGACCTTGCGGTACCTATGGACGTTACCTGCCCTAAGGCATGGGACGATATGGTAAGCCTTGTAAAAGAGAAATTCGGCAGACTGGACATTCTTGTAAACAACGCGGGCGGCGGTGTTGCAATTAAAAACACCGAGGATCAGTCTGTTGAGGATATTGATGCTACAATTAAGCTCAACCTCAACAGTGTAATTTACGGCTGCCGCGCCTTTGCGGGAATGATGCGTGGGGCAAAAACGGGAACCGTTATTAATATTTCTTCGGTATGTGCCCGTCAGTGCTGGCCCGAATGGTCGGTTTACGCGTCGGCAAAGGCAGGCGTTCTTAATTTCTCAAAGGGCTTTTACCTTGAAATGCAGCCCTTTAATGTGCGCGTTACCTGCATTATCCCCTCATCCGCAAGTACGGGCTTCCAGGCTGCCTGCGGCATAGGTGAAACCACGGATACGTTGCAGACCGAAGATATAGCCGATACGGTTCTTTATGTTTGCAATCTTCCGCAGCGCGCCGTTGTAGAGGACGTTACCGTTTGGGGTATAGATAAGCTTGTAAATCCGCTTTAATCAGTAAAGGGCAGTGTTTCACTGCCTGACGGGTGAAAACAATGAACAGAATGATAATTGAAGCTGAAAGCTTTAAAAACCTCGGGGGCTGGGTTGTAGATCAACGCTCAATGAATGTTATGGGTTCGTCTTATGTTATGGCGCACGGAATGGGAACGCCCGTACCC
Source organism: uncultured Eubacteriales bacterium (assembly GCA_934454655.1). Classification (GTDB taxonomy): domain Bacteria; phylum Bacillota; class Clostridia; order Oscillospirales; family Acutalibacteraceae; genus UBA737. The sequence goes on from CAKSFK010000023.1 coordinate 24,578, forward strand.
GACGCCACAACATATGTGAAATTCCCCGAAACCGCAAGGTGGTATGCATGGGTAAGAACACGCGACTGGACAGCCGTGTGGAAACGGGGAAAACCCGCCGGAATGTTTAAGCTTAAGGTTGATGACAACTGCTTTGCCGAAACCTTGGGTACAAACGGTGAAAATTGGGATTGGCAGTTTGCGGGAGCTCTTGACGTTACCGAGGGCAAGCATAAGCTTTCTCTTTGCGATTTAACCGGCTTTAACGGAAGGTGCGACGCGGTTTACCTTACGACCGACGAAAACGCGCGCCCCGAAAACACCGAGGAATTCAGACGTGCGGTGTCGGGCACTGCTTTAACTGAGGACGAAACCGATTATGACCTTGTGGTTGTCGGCGGCGGAATAGCCGGGGTGTGTACCGCGATTGCCGCCGTAAGAGAGGGAATAAAGGTTGCCCTTATACAGGACAGACCGATCCTCGGCGGCTGTAACAGTTCCGAGATAAAGGTAGGCCTCGGCGGTTGGGCGCATTCGCAGCCGTATCCTAACATCGGCAACGTTGTGGATCAGATTTCACCGGTTTTCGGTCTGCCCGGCTCATACCCGGACAGCTTTTACGAGGACGACAGAAAACGTCAGGCGTTTTATGCGGTTCCCGCCCAATATCGCGGAAATTATACGCTTGCATTTAACGAACATGTTATTTCCGTTGAAAAGCAGGATGATAAAATTACCGCCGTTGTTGCAAAAAATATTTACACAGGGGCGCTTAAGCGTTACCGCGGCAAGCTGTTTTCCGATTGCTCGGGCGATGCGGTACTTGCAAGGCTGGGCGGCGCGGAGGTTATGTACGGCAGGGAAGCCAAAAGTGAATATGACGAGGAGTTAGCCCCCGAAAAGGCTGACAATATGGTAATGGGAATGACTATTACCTGGTTTTCCGAGGAACACGAGGAACCTCAGGATTTCCCCGATATAGACTGGGGAATTGAATTTGATGAGGAACGCTGTTACCGTGTGTTTGAGGGCGACTGGGAGTGGGAAGTGGGTCAGTTCCGAGATATGGCGGATGAAACCGAATATATAAGGGACTACTCGCTTATGACTATTTTCGGAAACTGGTCGTTCCTTAAAAACCGTTGCAAGGATAAAGAAAAATGGGCGAACAGTTACCTTGAGTGGGTGTCCCCGTTCGGCGGCAAGCGTGAAAGCTACCGCGTTAAAGGAGATCATATACTCACAGAAAACGATATTGAAAAGCATATACCGTACGATGATGCAACGGCTTCCGTTACATGGGATATTGACATTCATTACCCCGAAGCACTTAATATGAAGCTTTTTCCCGAACCGTTCCGTTCGTGCGCCATTCACCGCGGAATAGTAAAGCATTATCCCGTACCCTACAGATGTCTTTACTCAAAGGATATTGCAAACCTTTTCTTAGGCGGCAGAATTGTCAGCACAACGCATATTGCGTTTGCAAGCGTGCGCGTTATGAGAACGCTCGGCGCTCTTGGCGAGGTTGCGGGTCTTGCGGCGGGTATATGCACCAAAGAAGGCTGCTTGCCGCGCGTGGTCTATACTGCTCACCTTGATAAACTAAAGGCGCTTATGGAGCGCGGGGTTGTTATTAATCCTCAGCACGCATACGGCACGGGCGATTATGAAACCCTGGCATTTAAGGAATGTGACGTTCTTAAAACATATCCCGTACCTGTGCTGCCGCTCGACAATAAAGAGTGGATGTGGAAAATAAACAACTCGGGTATTAATTACCGCGGCAGGGAAAAATTTGCGGGAATTGAAAATCGCGATAATTTAACGCCGGGGGAGCGGGAAATTGCCGATAGGTTTAATAACGCCTATAAACCAAAACTCGGAAGAGTTAAGTTCAAATACTAATTGTCGGGAGGAACAAAATGAAAAAGCGTATTTTAAAAATGCTTTCGGTTATGTCTGCTGTGCTGTGCCTAAGCCTTTGTTTCTGTTTTTCGGCATCTGCCGCGGATAATGAGGCTACATACACGCTTGACAGCGCAAATTACTCGCAGGGTAAGCTTATGGACGGCATAATGGCTGTTCAAAGCTCGAACAGGGGAATAATTACACTTAATACCGATTGCAATTTAACGCGAACAATGACCTTTTCAACGGGAGACTGCATTATTGACCTTGACGGTCATTCAATCACGGTTGATATTTGCGGAATTGTCATTGAAAACGGCGCAACCATCCACTTAAAGGACAGCAAGGGAACGGGAAGCATTTACCTTAAGAGTACCGACAGCGACTGCTTCATATTTGACGTTAAGGGTACGCTTGAAATACAGTCCGGCAAGCTTGCGGCTTTGGCAAACGGAAGCGCCAACGAGGCCGTTTCGGTAAAATCAAGCGGAACGCTGATTATAGGTCTTAAGGAAACCGAAACTGTTTCGGAAATAGAAAGCGTTAATGTTGAGGGCGGAAAACTGGAGCTTATCGGAACAAAGGGTAAACCGCACAAAATAGGAAAACTCACCGTTTCCGAAAATGCGGAGGTTCAGCTTGACTGCGCAGTAAATTCAGGTGACGCGGAAATAACTTCGCTTGTAAAACCCGGTTATAAAAGCGCGGCGGAACTGTCGGTGGTTGATGTTTCGGAAAAGGCAAAAACGTCGGGCACCGCCGGCACTTACAAGGGACATACCAAAACGGCTGCGGAAGTAATGGGAACAGACAGCGACGGCATTGAAAACGAAACGCTGTATATTGCACTTGTTATTGCAGCGGCGGTAATTCTCATTGCGGCAGCAATTGTCCTTACCGTAATTATTTTGAAAAAGAATAAGGCAGTGCCGATAAAATAAACCGCAGAAGTTTTATACCGCATAATAAACCGCCTGTAAAAATTACAGGCGGTTTGAGCGTGTCGAAAAAGTCGACACGCTCCCCCGTGGGGATGCCGTTCGCTCGAAAATCAAAGATTTTCGGACTGCACTCCTTACTCTTGCGGTACCCAAAGAAAATTATCGCTTGGAGCGCGAATTTTCTTTGACCGCGGCGCCATAACAATCTCCTTTTTCCCGCCACCGGCGGCAGTCGATTGTTAAGCTCAGCCAATACCACCCCTGCGACCTTGAAAAACCGCTGAAAAAGCGGTTTTTCGCTTACAATGAGTTTTTCCGCCGCACGTGTCAGCGGAAAAACAAAATGCGGCGTAAACGCCGCAACAAAGTTAAACCGGAGTTTATCGACAGTCTGAAACCGCCTGTAAAAATTACAGGCGGTCAGTCTGTCGAAAAAGTCCAGTAAAAGCTGGGCTTTTTTACGTAAATATGGTATAATAGAAGCGGTGATGAAAG
>CAKSFK010000024.1 GCA_934454655.1 uncultured Eubacteriales bacterium
AAATTTTGCATAATACATTGCCTCAAAACTTGAAATACGGCAGTATTCCTGCGTTTAGTCGGCTTCGTCTTATGACATAATTTTCAGTTTCGGTAGGTTAAAAGTTTCTGCTGCCGAATTTTTTATTCGGCGAAGCGAGAAATTTGCAGCAAGGCTGACGCCTTGCAAAAATGAACGCAAAGCCGCAATCTAAAAGGCGGCGAGCGAAACCGCGGCAGGTTCGAGTCCTGCCACACTAAATAACTGATGTAGTCTTTTTGCATAGCAGTCCGTATCCGTGCGGCTAGGCGTTCGCTTCTTTCGGAACGCCGCGCCGTACGGATATTCTTATATATCCGTGTCTGAGGCAATCAGATCCCATTGCGAGGCTTTAAGTATTTGCTACAAGTGATTGACAAAATAATTAATGTATGATAAAATATAATGCAGTTATAATAGTCAATAATTAACAAAAGCCGAGTGTGAAATGTTATGAATTACTTACTTGTTGTAGCCCATCCGGATGATGAGGTTTTAGGGGCGGGCGCGTCCATTTATACGCTGTCACGGGACAATAAAATTGATGTTTGTATAATGTCGTCCGACGCCAAAGCGCGTGCTTTGAGGCCGGCTGACGATGAATTGGAAAGCGACATGGAACGGTCGCTTAATTATTTGGGCGTCAACAGGTGTTTTCACGGAACATTCCCTAATATTGAAATGAATAATTCACCGCACCTTGAACTGGTTAAATTTATTGAAAGCGCAATTGCCGAGTCACAGCCGGACATAGTTATTACACACCATCCGTCCGATACAAATAACGACCATATGCACACTTCGATTGCGTGCCAGGCGGCTGTCCGCCTTTTTCAAAGAAGGAACGATATAAAGCCCATAAAAGAACTGTGGTATATGGAGGTGCCGTCATCAACCGAGTGGTCGGTAAATACGGCTGTGAACCGCTTTTGCCCGAATGTTTTTTTAGAGGTCGGAAAAGAGAATACTGACGCTAAAATAAAGGCTCTCTCAATGTATAGAGGGGTTATGAGGCCGTATCCTCACCCAAGAAGCACCGAAGCTATCGTAGGTCTTGCGGCATACCGCGGCGCGCAGTCCGGCTGCAATTATGCCGAGGCTTTTGAATGTGCTTTCAGGAGAATTACAAAATGAGTATTTATCCGCTTGTTAAAAGAGCTGTCGGTTTTACGGCGTCGCTGGCTGCTATAATTGTTACGCTGCCCTTTTGGTTAATTGCCGTTATCGGAATAGAAATTTCGGATCCCGGTCCTGTCTTTTATATGGCAGACAGAGTGGGCTACAAGGGAAAAGAGTTTACAATGTTTAAGTTCCGAAGTATGCGTGTGGCGAGAACAAAGGACGAAAAGAGCGAAGCCGGTTTTCGGGCAGACTCAAAGCGAATATTTGCTTTCGGGGCGTTTATGCGTAAAACCAAAATTGATGAGTTACCCCAGTTGTTGAATGTTTTTATCGGTAATATGGCGTTTGTAGGACCGAGGCCCGCCGCAAAAGATCAGGCAAAAATTACGCGCGGCGGAAAATATGCCGTTGCAAACACGGTAAAGCCGGGGCTTACGGGACCTGCGGCGCTTTATGATTACATATACGGAGATTCCGTTGAGGACCCCGAAAAATATGAGCTTACGGTATTGCCGACGCGCCTTGAGCTTGAAGCGTACTATCCCGGCAAAATGTCCGCCGCGTATGACCTTAAAATGATATGGTATACGGTTGTGTGCATATGCTGTTCTGTTGCGGCAAAAAGACCGGAAAAAATTTTAGCGGAGCTCACATCGGCGGTTGAAACCCCGACTGCCGCGAAGGAAGGGGTGACGGTCGGTGAGTGATACCGTTCTTGTTACGGGAGCTGCCGGTATGATAGGTTCATATGTGTGCAAAAATCTGCTTAACGCAGGTTTTAATGTGGTCGGATTGGATAGGTGCGCCGCCGACGCGGACAATAACAATTATTTGCACATAACGGCGGACCTTGACGACAAAGAGGGTCTTGACGCGATTTTTTCCGAGCACAGACCCGACAGGGTGATTCATCTTGCGGCTTTGGCGCATACAGCCGGCGTAAAGGACCTTTCGTACGAAGCATACTACAAAATAAATGTTGCCTGCGCTCAGAATGTGTTTGAAATATCAGACAAATACAGCGTTCCCGTTTTGTTTATAAGCACGGTTGACGTTTACGGCTTTGTTAAGGGAAAGGCAGACTGTTCGCTTACCCCGCACCCGGTCACCGTGTACGGAAAGACAAAAGCCATGGCAGAGGAAAAGCTTAAGGCTGTCTGCCGCAGTTACGATATATTCAGATTTTCACCCGTATACACGGACGAAATAAAGCGTGACATACAAAAGCGGTATTATCTTAAATATCCTAATATTGCTTACATCATCGGCAAAGGGACAGACTGCGAATTTTTAAACATTAAAACCGCGGCTGATAAACTTACAGCCTGGGTAACGGGCGACGTGACAAACAAAACATACAACATAAAAGACCGTGAGCGTATCAGCACCTCGGAGTGTCTTAAAGCCGAAAGAGCGTCGGGAAGAGCAAAATACATTCTCCGTTTTCCGCGGTGGCTTGTTAAACTCGGTTTCGGTGCCGCGGTTCTCCTTACCGGCAAAAATAAATATACATATTTATTGAATAAAGCGGTCAACCCGCTCAGGACGGAGTAATTAAGCAAAATGAATTTAGAAGAAAATGTGCGCGGGAAGCATATTTTGATCCTTGAAGGCTATGCGCGCCAATGCCTGCCGTTTATGCGTGAATTCAAAAAGCTGGGCTGTGAGATTTCCCTGCTTTGCCACAGCAGGCTGGACTGCGGCTATGCCTCGCGTTTCCCCGACCACAAAATTTTGGGCGTGTGCGACCCTGATATGTATTCCGAGTCTGAAAAATGCATTGTTGAGCTTGTAAAAACAGGACTGTACGATTTTGTTTTCCCCCTTGTGGATTTTTCCGCCGGAATACTTGCACACCATAAAGCCGAGCTTTCAAAATATGCGATAATTCTTTCAAACGATTCCGAAGTGTTTGACCGTTCGCAGGATAAGCTTGAGGTAATGAAGGTCTGCTCGGAAAACGGTATTCCGTGCCCCCTTACACTTACGGATGTTTCCACTGTCGATGAGGTTCTGGCGTCCGGAATAAAATTCCCGATAATAATAAAGCCAAGACGCGGATGCGGCGCACGGGGATTTCACAAATTTGAAAACGAGGACGAATTCAGGACCTATACCGCCCAAAACAAAACCGATATTTCCGGGATGGTGGTTCAGGAATGTCTGCCCATAGAAAGCCTTGTAATGTCGGACAATATATTCATCGATTCGTCGGGCGAAGTCAAGAGCTCGTTTTTGTACGGCTGTTACCGTGTTTATCCCATTAAGGGCGGCACGGGAACATTTAATATCACCTTTAACAGAGAAGAAATACACAGGCAGTGCGCCGTACTTGTTAAAAAAATGGGGCTGCGCGGCTGCGTGGGTGTTGACCTTATGATTGACGCGCGGGACGACACCGCAAAGGTTATAGAAATTAATCCCAGGGTTCTCGCGTGCGCGAAAATAGGTTTTATTTCCGGGGTCAATCAGGCGCGTCAGGTCTTAGAGGACGCGGTGGGACTGCCCGTAACTCCCTGTATGAGTTATAAAACGGATATGCGCGTCAGAATGTCGCAAACCGATGTGCTGTGGTTTTTAAAGTCGCCCGACCGTTTCAGGGCAAAACCGTCGTGGTTCAGCCAAAAAAACACTAAGGATCAAATATTTTCCGTAGACGATCCTTTGCCGTGGTTTGCATTTCTCCTTAGGGGGCTTAAAAACCTTAAAAAGGAAGAGGACAAAAGAAAGTAATAAAATTTTAGGAGAGAACTTAATATGGCAACTACCGTACTTTATGATTTTTTCCTGATGTCGGCGCTGTTCGTTGTATCAAAAATAATACGCGCAAAGGTTAGGTTTATACAGCGGATTTATATTCCTACGGCGCTTACTTCGGGCTTTGTCGGCGGATACGGTACGGCTGCGGGAATTGTGCTTATAGCCATTGCCGCGGCGTGCCTTGTAATATATAAAACGGTTTTCGGAAAGAACAGAAATACCGAGTCTGCGTGAGGGTGTAAGAATGAGTCACGATGTTATAATAATGGGCTGCCGCGGTTATTCCAGAAATTACGGCGGATGGGAAACACTGGTGCATAATCTTATTGATAACTGGCCGGATAAGACAACCCGCTTTTTTGTGCTGGAGCTTTCTCACAATAGGGAAGAAAAGGAACACGAGATAATAAACGGTGTTCACTGCATACGAATTTTTGTAAAACGCGGCGGCGCGGCAGAGATGCTTATAATGGATACGCTGGCGCTTGCAAGAATGAAAAAAATCATTAAACAGTACGGCATTGTTAAACCGATATTGCTTGATTTGGGCGTTCGTTTCGGTGAGATGTACTGGTTTGTAAAACCCGCGCTCAACAGGCTTGGGGTTACCGTTGTAAGCAATTCCGACGGAATGGGCTGGAAAAGAACGAAATACAGCAAGCTTATTGCGTACCGCAACAGGTTTACCGCCAATATTGCCTACCGCTTCGGGGTTGACTGGCTTGTGAACGACTGCGAGGTTATGCAGGAGTACTACGAAAACAAATGGCGCGGGCGAAAAAAACACCCGAAAATGAAAATGATAACATACGGTACATACAAAGCGCCCGTTCTTGACGCGGTGATGCCCGAAAAGGTAAAAAAATATTTTGACGGCAACGGCATTGTTCCGGGCAAATATTACCTTATGATAAACCGTTTTGTGCCCGAAAACAGCTATGAAATGATAATACGTGAATTTGTGGCTTCCGATACGGAATGTGACTTTGTCATCGTCTGCAATAAGGACCACGAATCGAAATACTATAAAAAGCTTTCGGAGCTTATTCCCTTTGAAAAGGATAAACGCATAAAATTTGTCGGCACAATGTATGACAGGGAGATACTTGCCTACTTAAGACAGTCTGCCAGGGGTTATATAAACGGTCACACGCTGGGAGGAACAAATCCCGGACTTTTAGAGGCTCTTGCCACTACCGACGTAAACCTTGTTCGCGACTGCTCGTTCAGCCGCGAGGGCGCAGGCGACACCGCACTCTATTTTTCGGAAGCCGAGCCACTGCGCGATCTGCTGAGAAAAACGGACGAAATGACCGATGATGAGCGCAAGGCGCTTGGCAGGCGAGCCAAAGAAAGAATGGAAAAATTATACACGTGGGATCACGTGTGTCAGGAATATTACGAACTGTTCGAGAAAATAGGAAAGTAGGCAGCTTATGAAAAATATTGTAATTACAGGCGCAACAGGCTTTATCGGCGGACATCTTTTAAAACACTATCTCGAAAACGGCGACCGTGTCTGCGCTATTGTCCCGGACCCCGAAAATCTTAAACAGTATGATGGCTGTGAAAACCTTGAAACGGTGAAAGCGTCGTTTGAGGATTTTGACAAAATTCCCGAGCTTGCCGAAATGCGTGACATTGACATTTTCTATTACCTCTCTTGGGGGGGATACGGCAAGGCGACAAACGATTATACCGCCCAGATACAAAACATCAAACCGATATGCGACGCGGTAAACTCCGCCTCGGTTATGGGGTGTCGGCGTTTCCTGTTTTCAACATCATTCTCAGAATATATGATCTGCGAAAACGAAACTCTATCGCACAACGGCGGCGCACACGCAAACGTTTACGGCAGCGCAAAGCACGCAGCCCGACTTATGGCGCACGCGGTTGCCGCACAAAAGGGCGTGCCGTTTTTGAGCGTTGCGTTTGCAAACACCTTCGGTGTGGGCGATCGCTCAAGACGGTCAACAAACCTGTTTGTTCACAAGCTTTTAAACGGCGAGTCGCTTGATCTTACCGAGGGCATACACCTGTATGACTGGAATTATATAGACGATACTTTGAACGGTCTTGTCCTAGCGGGCGAAAAGGGTAAGGACGACGCGGTCTACTACATAGGAAACAACGAACGCAGACCGCTTAAAGAGATAGTGGCGCAGGTGCGTGATATATTGGCGCCGTCCGCGGAGATACGGCTCGGTACATACAAGGAGGACTATCACGTGGATTACAGCTGCGTTGATGTTCACAGACTTTACAGAGATACCGGTTACCGCGCAAAGTGCGATTTTAAGGAGTCGGTAATTAAGACCGCGGAGTGGGTCAAAACACTTGACTGGAACTAAAAAATGAAAAAGTTTGTTGAAAAGGTAATTTCACGCATAAAGGGCTCTCCTTACCGTATCGACGACGCCGTTTCCCTCCCTTGCCTTATCGGTATTTTAGGCGAAAGGGCAAAAATGCTTTTGCGGGGAATTTCAGTAAAGCCGTTTTTAGGCAAAAGCGGTAAAATAATTTTTATCGGGAAAAAGGTTCAGCTTAAGCGAAAAAGACAAATTGAAATCGGTAACGGTTCAACAATAAACGCATACTGCCGAATAAACGCTTTGTCCCGAAACGGTGTGACCGCCGGAAACAACTTTTCCCTCGGTCACAACAGCATAATAGAGTGTACGGGCGTAATATCGGAGCTCGGCGAGGGAATTGCAATAGGAAGTAACGTCGGTATTTCGCCGTATGCTTTTATCTCCGTAAGGGGCAGCGTAAGCATCGGCGATGATACGATCATAGGTCCGGGAGTGAAAATAATATCCGAAAATCACGTTTTTTCGGATATTGACATTCCGATAAGAAATCAGGGAACAAAAAGGCTCGGAATAAAAATCGGGAGCAACTGCTGGCTCGGAGCAAACGTTACGGTGCTTGACGGCGTGACGGTCGGAAACGGAGCGATTATTGCCGCCGGGGCGGTTGTGACAAAGAATGTTGAGCCTTTTGAAATTGTCGGCGGCGTTCCGGCAAAACATTTAAAAAACCGCGGCGAAGGTTGAAAGGGTGCAGCAGTTGAAGATTGTTACAGCACATTACAAATACAGCATTCAGGGCGGACCCGAACGCTATATGTTTAAGTTTAAGGAGCTTGCGGAAAAAAACGGATGTACGGTTATTCCGTTTTCCGTTAACTATCCGCAAAACGTTAAAACCGAATATTCCGAATACTTTGTTTCTTCCGGAAAAAGCAAAAAGGGCGGCGCTTCGCACGGTCTTGCCGTTTCATCGGCTTTTAAAGGCGTTGTAAGCCTTTTTCACAACCGCGAGGCTTATAAAAAAATGAAGGCGCTCCTGCGCGCGGAAAAGCCGGACCTTGTTTATGTGCTTATTCCGGGAATGTTAAGCGCGGATATATTCAAGGCGGCAAAGGAAGAGAATGTTCCCGTTATTTTGCGGCTTTCGGATTTCCGCCTTATATGCGGCAAGAATATTCTTATGCACGGCGGTAATATCTGCGAGGAATGTATATACGGCAATTATAAATGTATGGTAAAGCATAAATGCGTAAAAAATTCGTTTATTCTTTCGGTTTTGCGCGCGGCGTCCTGCGGATATGCAAGAAGAAAAGGACTTTACAACCTCGTTGACGCGGTTATCACCCCGCCGGAATTTACAAAAAACAAGATATTGCAGTCGGGCTTTTTTGAAAAGGAAAAGGTATTTACCAACCCCACATTTATCGACTGCAATTCCGTAACCCCCGTATACACGCACAAAAATTATGTTCTGTGCCTCGGCAGATTTTCACCCGAAAAGGGATTTATATACGTTGTAAGGGCTTTGCGGTATTTAAAAGATATTCCCGTAACCGTAGCGGTAACAGGTGAAAAAGAAAATTGCAATGAAGAGCTGAAAAAAGCGATTGCGGAGCTGGGACTCGAGGATAAGGTTGAATTTTTAGGCTTTTTACAGGGTGAAAAGCTTAAAAACGCTACCGAAAACGCCCTGTGCGTGGCGGCTCCCGCAATATGGTACGAAAATATGCCTAATGTAGTCATTGAGGCCTACGCCTACGGCAAACCGGTTATTGCCTCGCGCCTCGGCAGTCTTGAGGAAATGGTTGAGGACGGAAAAACAGGGCTTTTGTTTGAGCCTAAAAACGAAAAGGATATTGCGGACTGCATAAGAAGGCTTTACGACTCGCCCGAGCTTTGCAGGGAATTGGGTGAAAACGCACGGAAAAAGTGTGAAACGGAGTATTCCCCGGAACAGCATTGGAAAAGGTTTACGGACATATATAATTCAATTAAACAAGGGGGAGAAAAAATATGAAAGGCATAATTCTTGCGGGCGGCGCTGGAACAAGGCTGTACCCTCTTACCATTGTTACCAGTAAACAGCTTATGCCGATTTATGATAAACCGATGATATATTATCCGCTTTCAACGCTTATGTTGGCGGGTATACGCGATATACTTATAATCTCAACGCCGGAGGATCTGCCTAATTTTGAGAAACTCCTCGGCGACGGAAGCCGCTTCGGAATAAGGCTTACATACCGCGTTCAGCCGTCGCCGGACGGTCTTGCTCAGGCATTCATTATCGGCGAGGATTTTATAGGCGACGATTGCTGTGCTATGATACTCGGCGATAATATTTATTACGGCAACGGTTTCAGCAGTATTCTGGCGTCGGCGGCGCAGTCCGCCGAAAACGGAAGAGCTACCATATTCGGCTATTATGTCAACGACCCCGAGCGCTTCGGAATAGTGGAATTTGATAAAGACGGCAAGGTGCTTTCGGTTGAAGAAAAGCCGAAAAATCCGAAAAGCAATTACTGCATTACAGGGCTGTATTTTTATCCGAGCGGGGTTTCGTCCAAAGCGCGCAGGGTCACCCCGTCTGCGCGCGGCGAGCTTGAAATCACGACGCTTAACAATATGTACCTCAGTGAGGGAGCTCTTGATGTAAGGCTGCTCGGGCGCGGGTTCGCGTGGCTTGATACAGGCACAATGGACAGTCTTATCGAGGCGTCGTCATTTGTTCAGATGGTTGAAAAAAGGCAGTGCATTAAAATTTCCGTTCTTGAGGAAATAGCGTTCAGAAACCGTTGGATAAATGCTGAAGTGCTTGAAAATGCAGTGAACAGATACGGCAAGTCTCCCTACGGAGCATATCTTAAAAAGGTGCTTGACGGGGAAATACAGGATATCAGGAGGAATGGCAGATGAAGAAAATCGAAACAAAGCTTTCGGGCGTTTGTATAATTGAGCCGAATGTTTACGGGGATCACCGCGGCTGGTTTATGGAAACATGGTCGGTCAGAAACCTCGGTGAGCTTGGCATAAATGTTGACTTTGTGCAGGATAATCAAAGCTTTACCGCCGCAAAAGGGACGCTCAGAGGTATTCACTACCAGCAGGACCCCATGGCACAGGCAAAGCTTGTTCGCGTTATAAGGGGTGCCGTTATGGACATTGCTGTGGACCTTAGAAAAGGCTCTCCGACGTACAGACAGTGGATCGCCGCGGAGCTTTCGGCTGAAAACAAACGGCAGCTGTTTATTCCGCGCGGTTTCGGCCACGGATTTGTGACCCTTACAGACAATGTTGAGTTTGTATATAAGTGCGACAATCTTTACAGTAAGGAATGTGACCGCGGGATAAGATTCAACGACCCCACAATAGGCGTTGAATGGGGTATAGAAAACCCGATACTTTCGGAAAAAGACACCTCTTCTCCTTTCCTTGATGACAGCGACTGCAATTTCGTATATAAGGAAGATTTACAATGAAAACAGTTATTGTGACCGGAGGAGCCGGTTTTATAGGTTCAAACTTTATTTATCATATGCTCGGGAAGTATCCCGATTACAGAATTGTCTGCATTGATTCGCTTACATATGCCGGGAATATGTCCACCCTTAAAGAGGCTCTCAAAAAGGATAATTTTAAATTTTATAAAACCGATATTTGCGACAGGGCGGGCATTTATGAAATCTTCCGAAACGAAAAGCCGGAAATTGCGGTGAATTTTGCAGCGGAATCACACGTTGACCGCTCAATAGAAAATCCCGAAATATTTTTAAGAACCAATATTCTCGGTACGCAGGTTCTTATGGACGCCTGCAGGGAATACGGCACAAAGCGCTATCATCAGGTTTCTACGGACGAGGTCTACGGAGATCTGCCGCTTGACCGCCCCGACCTGTTCTTCACGGAAGAAACGCCCATACGCACAAGCTCGCCGTACAGCGCTTCCAAAGCGTCGGCGGATCTGCTTGTTCTTGCCTATTGCCGTACGTACGGTTTTCCCGCAACAATAAGCAGGTGTTCAAACAATTACGGACCTTATCATTTCCCTGAAAAGCTTATTCCGCTTATGATAGCCAACTGCCTTAACAACAAGCCCCTGCCTGTTTACGGCGAGGGGGTTAACGTAAGGGATTGGCTGTACGTTGAGGATCATTGCCGCGCAATCGACCTGATAATTCACAACGGAACCGTCGGAGAGGTGTATAACGTCGGCGGACACAACGAAATGCGTAATATAGACATTGTAAAACTTATTTGCGATTACCTCGGCAAGCCGTACAGCCTTATAACATATGTGACCGACAGAAAGGGACACGATATGCGGTATGCTATCGACCCCGCTAAAATAAGCAATGAGCTCGGGTGGCTTCCCGAAACAAAATTTGCCGACGGAATCAAAAAGACGATCGACTGGTACTTAAACAACCGTGAATGGTGGGAAAACATTATTAACGGCGAATACAGGAATTATTACGACAAGATGTACGGCAACAGATAGGAGCATCCTTTTATGCACGGAAAAAAAATTCTGTTTTTAATAAGTGAAACCTTTCCGTACGGACGCGCCTACGCCGCAAGAACAAGAGCGCTGGTAAAGCTCTTTAAATCCGCGGGATTTTCGGTAACGGTGCTTTGCGATGAAAAAAGCGACGGAGCGGACGGTTTTACGGAATGTGAAATTTCAGAGCTCGGGGGAAAATACTCAGGCTTAAAAAAACTGCTTAAACTGCCCCTCGATTACAACAGGAGGGTTAAAGAACTGCTGGCTTCGGGAGAGTTCGGAATTGTTGTTGCAAGAAGTATGTACGACCGCAACGATTTGATACTGCACACCGCAAAAAAAGCGGGAATACCCTTTATTCTTGAATCCTGCGAGTGTTATAATTCAAAATCCTTCAGAAAAGGAAGGGCAGACATAAGGTATTTGCAGTTTAGGCATTGCTGGAACAGAAGCTACAAAAAGGCTGACGGCGTAATAGCCATAAGCCGTTATCTGACCGATTTTTACAAAAAGGCGGGTCTGCCCGTTGTAAGGGTTCCGGCAGTACTTGATACGTCTGTTATAGATTATTCGGATAAGGCACACGGCAAGCCATACAGACTTATTTACAGCGGCGACGTAACCGGCGGCAAGGAGCTTATGTCCGAAATATTTGTTGCGCTTGACCGTGCCGGCAGGGACTTTGTTTTTGATATCTACGGTCCTGACTCAAAGCAGATAGACAGCGAATTGTCGGACAGCGCGAGAAGTGCGCTTTTAAGGCTCGGCGATCGGGTAACGGTTCACGGCAGAGTTCCGCAAAGCGAAATGCGCCGCATTATATACGAGGCGGATTTCGGCATATTCATACGGCCAGACCGTCTTTCATCAAATGCGGGATTTCCCACAAAGCTTGGCGAATATCTGGCTTCGGGGCTTCCTGTAATAACAAACAACACAGGCGATATATCGCTTGCGGTAATTAACGGTGAAAACGGATTTATTGCGGACGGCGACCTTACCGAAAGCCTTTGTGAAATATTTGAAAAAATAAGCGCCGGCTCCGATAGGGAAATTTCAAAAATGAAGATAAACGCCCGCAAAAGTGCCGAGGATGTTTTAAACCCGGAGGTTTATCGGGATAGTACGGCGGAGTTTCTGAATGCTTTTTAAGGTACAGCCCGGGCAGGTTCGGGGCTTAAATATTTGAAAGGAAATATTTAATATGAGTAAAATTGCGATAGTGTCTGTCGGATATAACCGCCCGTACGGTATGAAACGGCTGTGGAACGATCTTTTAAAGGCGGATTACGAGAATGATTCCGTAACGCTTGTAATAAGCCTTGATAAGAGCGATATACAGCCCGAGCTTATAAGGCTTGCCGAAGAATTTGAATGGCCGCACGGTGAAAAGATAATACGCGCGTTTCCCGAGCGTCAGGGCTTAAGACCGCACATAATCTCCTGCGGCAGACTTACCGAGGAATATGATGCGGTAATAATTTTTGAGGACGACCTCTTAGTATCTCCGCAGTTTTACAGGTATACAAAAAGAATGCTCGAATTTTACGGGGACGATGAACGGATTGCGGGCATTTCGCTTTATAAGCATCTTTTGCAGGTTGACAGCAACAGACCTTTTCTGCCTGAGTCTGACGGTTCGTTTACATATATGATGCAATACGCGCAGTCCTGGGGTCAGTGCTGGAACAAGAGAATGTGGAGCGGATTTTACAGCTGGTATACCTCTTCGCACGATAAGCCGATGGATCTGAGCCGAATACCCGACAGCGTAAAACGTTGGAACGAGCATTCGTGGATGAAGTATTTTATGCGCTATCTCGCCGTGTCGGATAAATATTTTGTATACCCGCGCGTATCCCTTACAAGCTGTTATGCAGATGCGGGTCAGCACGGCGGCGGGGGAATAAACGATTACCAGGTGCCGACGCTTACCGGCGAAACCGATTTTTTTCTAAAACCGTTTGATACCGCGGTGAAATATGACATCTTTTTTGAACGAATGGGCGTGCCTACGCTTGTTGAGGGAAGGAAAATGTGCGTTGACCTTTACGGCAGTAAGAGAAATTACACCGGATTTGATGTTCTTGCGTCAACAAACGTTCTTCCGTTTAAAGTAATTAAAACAGTGGGTCTGGTTTACCGCCCGCAGGAGAAAAACCTTATTACCCCGACAGAGGGTAACGGGATATTTATATATGACTTATCCGTCCCCGACAAAAAACCCAAGAGCAACGGAATTGCCCTTACGAATTACGATATACGCACCGTTTCGTGGAAGCGCGCGCTTAAATACGGGCTTGACGGGTTGAAAAAGTCAATTATGCGAAGGGTAAAGAGATTGGTGAAATTATAATATGCAAGCTTCTGTTAACTCCGCTGTGTCGGAAAAAAATTTGTGCAACACCGTCTTATGGCTGCTTTATTCGGGAACCGTAATTCAGATTCTTGCGTATATTTCGGTGTTTTTAAGAATAACAGATTATGTAAAGTTTTACAGCACCGTGTATTACTCTGTATATGCGGTATTGATCTTTGCGTCCCTTTGCAGCGTTTTAAAGCGCAAAGAACCGCTCTCGGCGTCAGCGTTCCGTGCTACTGCCGTGGCTTTGGTTTTTGCGGCTTTGCTTTTATACACATATGCGTTTTACCCCGGTAATTTCGAGTATCGCACGGTATACAACGTAAGTTTTCTTAAGATATTTCTGGTATATGTACCGACAATGTTCATTGCCTCCGGAATAAAGGATTTTGACGCGCTGCTTTTAAGGCTTATACCCATAAACAGGGTTATGTCTGTTTTGAATTATTACTTTGCGCTGCGCTGGATAAGAACCACAACGTCAGACGAATCATTAAGCCTTGCCTACAATATGGTCATTTGCTGTATTATTTCGGTTTATTTTATTATAAGCGGAAAGGGGAACCGCGTCGATATACTTCTCCTGTGCCTTGACATACTGTGCCTGTTTGTTTACGGAAACCGCGGCGCTCTGCTTGCGGTGGTAATATACTTTGCCTATAAGGCGTCAAGAAAATTTTTGTCGCAGGGTTCCGTGCAGCAGCGGTTAGGAAAATTATTTTTAATTGTCCTTCTTGTTGCCGCGGTTTATTTCCTTTTGCCGTATATAATGGGATTTTTGAGCACTGTTTTAGGCCGAATGGGACTGTCGTCCAGAATTATCGGCAAGTTTGAAGCCGGTCTTATTTCGGAAAGCGAAGGCCGCAGGATGGTGTACGCCAAGATATACGAGGGAATAAGAACGGTGCCGCCGTTCGGATACGGACTTTTTGGGGATATGCTTGCGTCGGACGGAAAATATTACGCGCATAACATTTTTCTTGAGTTCATAATTGATTTCGGATGGTTTTTCGGAATTGTTTTTTCGCTGTATGTTGTGCTGCAAACCGTAAAGCAGGTTGTATTAAACAACAACGAATTTACGGTTATGATAGGAATATACATATTGACAGAGCTTATGTTCACAACATCGTTTTTAATAGACGGTGCGTTTTGGATTTATATGGGATTGCTTTGCAACACCGCCAAAAGGCAGCAGACGGACCGCGATTACGCGGTTCCCAAAACAACAAAAGATTTGGAGCGCGCCGATAAATGAAGTTAGATACAATACTTAAAAATAAGGAAGTTAAAAATGCCGGCTGGCTTATAGGCGGCAAGGTTGCCCAAATGGGTCTGTCCCTGTTTATCAGCATTATTACAGCCAGATATTTAGGCCCCGGGAATTACGGCCTTATAAGCTACGGAACGGCGTTTGTTTCCTTTTTTACCGCATTATGCACGCTCGGAATAAATTCGGTTATTATCAAAGATTTTGTCGATCACCCGAACGACCAGGGAAAGGCCATCGGCTCGGCACTGGTTCTCAGAATAATCTCAAGCTCGCTTTCCGCGCTGATGATTCTCGGTATTGTTTCAATAATTGACCGCGACGAGCCCACAACGGTCGCCGTTGTGGTGCTGTGCAGCTTCGGCGGAATTTTCAATGTGTTTGAAACCTTTAATTATTGGTTTCAGAATCAGTACAAATCCAAAATAACCTCACTTGCAACACTGTCGGCGTATGTTGTGATGTCGCTTTACAAAATAGTTTTGCTGATTACGGGTAAGGATGTGCGCTGGTTCGCCTTTGCGGCGTCGGTCGATTACATAATAGTCGCACTGTTTTTGTATGTTGCGTACCGAAAATACAACGGACCCAAATTGATTTTTTCGGCGGAAAAATCAAAATCCCTTTTAAAAACAAGCTATCATTACATTCTCTCTACTATGATGATTGCAATATACGGTCAGACAGATAAAATCATGCTGAAACACATGTCCGGAAAGGCAGAAGTGGGTTACTATTCAACGGCTGTTGCAATATGCGCTATGTGGACGTTTGTGCTGCAGGCAATAATCGACTCTGTTTACCCCACTATTCTTAAACTGAAAGGCGAAAACAAAGAACTGTACGAGCGAAAAAACAGACAGCTTTATTTAATGGTTTTCTATATTTCGGGTTTTGTGTCGGTTTTCTTTTTAATATTCGGCGGTCTTATTGTCAGGATTTTATACGGCAGGAGTTTCCTGCCCGCGGCAGATGTTCTTAAGGTTGTAACATGGTATACGGCATTTTCGTATTTGGGAGTTGCAAGAAACGCATGGATAGTATCGGAAAACTGCCAGAAATATTTGAAATATATGTATGGTGGAGCGGCTGTTTTAAATATTGTACTCAATTATTTTTTCATTCAGATAAACGGGGCAATCGGCGCAGCGGCAGCTTCCTTGATAACGCAGATGTTTACAAGTATGATATTGCCGGCATTCTTCCCTGAGATGCGTGCCAATGTAAAGCTTATGCTTGAAGCAATAACAATCAGAAAAGTTAAGTGAGGGAGTTTTTTGTATGTCACTTTTTAAAAATAAAACCTTAATGATAACAGGCGGAACGGGAAGTTTCGGCAATGCGGTGCTTAATCGCTTTCTTGACACAGATATAGGCGAGATACGCATTTTTTCAAGGGATGAGAAAAAGCAGGACGATATGCGCCACGAGTTCCAGGCAAAAATGCCCGAGGCGGCGGATAAAATTAAGTTCTACATAGGCGATGTCCGCGATTTGCAGTCGATAAAAAATGCCATACACGGGGTAGACTATATATTCCATGCGGCGGCATTAAAGCAGGTGCCCTCCTGTGAGTTTTTCCCTATGGAAGCGGTAAGAACCAATATAATCGGAACAGACAATGTGCTGACCGCCGCTATCGACGAGGGTGTGGAGAGTGTTATCTGCCTTTCAACCGACAAAGCCGCCTACCCCATAAACGCAATGGGTATAACAAAGGCGGTTGAGGAAAAGGTGGCTGTCGCAAGGTCACGCAATTCGGGCAAGACCAAAATCTGCTGCACCCGTTACGGAAATGTTATGTGTTCGAGAGGGTCGGTAATTCCGCTTTGGATAGACCAGATTAAAAACGGTCAGCCCATTACCATAACCGAGCCCAGCATGACCCGCTTTATAATGTCCCTTGAAGAAGCGGTTGACCTTGTTCTTTTTGCGTTCGAACACGGCGAAAACGGCGACCTGCTTATACAAAAAGCCCCCGCCTGCACAATTGAAACACAGGCAAAGGCGGTGTGTGAGCTGTTTGGCGGAAATACGGACGAAATCAAGGTTATAGGTATACGCCACGGTGAAAAAATGTACGAAACCCTGCTTACCAACGAGGAATGTGCAAAAGCCGTGGATATGGGTGACTTTTACCGCGTTCCCGCAGATAATCGCGGGCTTAACTACGACAAGTATTTTAAGGACGGCGATGAAAAACGCAACACCCTGACCGAATTTAATTCCAATAACACAAAAATGTTAAGCGTTGAGGAAACAAAAGCCAAGATTGCATCACTCAGTTATATACAGGAAGAGCTTTCGGTAAAGTGATTATGAATAAATCGGATGAACAGCTGATAGCCCTGATTTCAAGCGTAATAAGCAAAAAACATTCGGATAAAACGATTCTGTCGGACGACGGGGTTTTAAGGCTTGAACAGCTTGCAAAAAGATACGACCTTTCGCATTTTATAGGCGTTGGAATTTCAAAGAACCTTATAGAAGTGCCGAAGGAGAAGAGGGAATATTACCTTAACCTTATGTTTTTAACCGCGGCGCGTATGAAACGCATAGATTATGAGTACGCCGCCGCCTGTAAAGCCCTTGAAACCGCAAAAATTCCGTTTTTACCCTTAAAAGGCTCAGTAATAAAAAAGTATTACCCCGAAAGCTGGATGCGTACAAGCTGCGATATAGATATTCTGGTACACGAAGAGGATATTGAAAACGCAGTTGCCGCCCTTAACGCCTCGGGAAAATTTGATGTGAGCGAAAGGAATTATCACGATGTTTCGCTGATGTCGCGCAACGGAATACATATCGAACTGCATTTCAGCATACAGGAAGATATGCCGGGTATTGACAGGCTTTTAAGCAGAGTATGGGACTACGCCGCTCCTATCTTTGAGGGTGAAAGCCGATATGCGGTGACCCCCGAGTTTTTTATGTTCCATGTTTATGCTCACGCGTCCTACCACTTTTTAAAGGGCGGCTGCGGAGTAAGACAGCTTATTGATGTTTTTCTGCTTGAGAATAATCTTGAATACGATAATTCAGAGCTTGAAAAAATGCTTTGCGAAACGGGAATACTCCGTTTCCGTGATGAACTGAAGCTTTTAAGTGAGGTCTGGTTCGGCGGAAAGGCACATAATGACGTCACAAAGCTAATGGAGGATTTCATATTTTCGGGCGGAATGTACGGCGGCGCTAAAAACGGCATTGCGGTAAGGGGCGCGGGAATGTCCCCCGTTAAATACTGTCTTAACCGTATATGGATGCCGTATAACAGCCTTAAAAAGGTGTATCCGATATTGGAAAAGCATAAGGCGTTAATGCCTGCCTGTCAACTTGTCAGGTGGGGCAAATTCCTGTTCAGCAACCGACATACAGCGCGCATAAACGAGATTAAAGCATTTAATTCTTTTGATGATAACGAAAAGGAAAATACCGTGTATATGCTTAAAGAATTAGGCTTGGAAGAGGTTTGATATGAACATACTTGTAACCGGTGCTAAGGGCTTTGTGGGTAAAAACCTTTGCGAAGCACTTAAAAATATCCGTGATAATAAAGACAGAACACGGAATATTAAAATAGAAGAAATTTTTGAGTACGATATAGATACCGAAAAAGCCTTGCTCGACGGCTTTTGTAAAAAGGCGGACTTTGTGTTTAACCTTGCGGGTGTAAACCGACCTAAGGACAATTCGGAATTTATAGAGGGCAATTTCGGTTTTGCAAGCGAATTGCTGGAAGCCCTTAAAAAGCACGGCAATACCTGCCCCGTAATGCTGTCAAGCTCCATTCAGGCGACCCTTATCGGAAGATATGACAGCGATTACGGCAGAAGCAAAAAAATGGGAGAAGAACTGTTTTTTAAGTATTCCGAGGAAACAGGCGCTAAGGTGCTTGTCTACCGTTTTCCGAATCTCTTCGGCAAGTGGTGCAGACCGAACTACAACAGCGCCGTTGCGACATTCTGCAATAATATAGCAAACGATTTAGAGATAACCGTAAACGACCGCAATACGGAGCTTGAGCTACTTTACATAGACGATCTGGTTGCGGAGATGCTTGACGCGCTTGAAAAAAAAGAGCATCACTGTGGGTTTGACGGAATAAACACCGTATTTACCGAAAACGGAAAATATTGCGCCGTACCTACCACACATAAAGTAACCCTCGGCGAAATCGTGGATTTGTTGGAGCGGTTTAAAAATCAGCCGAAAACGCTTTTAATGCCCGAAATACCGAATAATTCCTTTGCAAAAAAGCTGTATTCAACCTATCTTTCGTATTTGCCGGGGAGTAAGGTCAGCTTTCCGCTTAAAATGAATATTGACGAGCGCGGCAGTTTTACCGAACTGCTTAAAACCGCAAACTGCGGGCAGTTTTCCGTTAATATTTCAAAACCGGGAATTACGAAAGGTCAGCACTGGCATAACTCTAAGTGGGAATTTTTTATTGTGGTATCAGGTCACGGACTTATTGAGGAAAGAAAAATAGGCAGCGACGAGGTTTTACGCTTTGAAGTAAGCGGCGACAACATAGAGGCAATACATATGCTGCCGGGCTATACCCACAATATAATAAATTTATCCGATACCGATGATTTGGTAACACTTATGTGGGCTAACGAACAGTTTGACCCAAATCACCCTGATACATTCTACGAGGAAGTGTAAAAATGTATATTAAAACCGATTACAGCGATATTAAGTTTAAAAACGACGGCAAATTAAAGCTTTTAATAATTGTGGGTACTCGCCCCGAAATAATAAGGCTTGCGGCGGTAATAAACAAATGCCGTGAATATTTCGACTGCATTTTAGCGCATACAGGGCAAAACTACGATTATAACCTTAACGGCGTGTTCTTTAAGGATTTGAAACTCCGTGACCCCGAGGTATATATGGACGCCGTGGGGGATGACCTCGGCGCTACCGTCGGCAATATAATAAACTGCTCATACAAGCTTATGAATGAGATAAAGCCAGACGCGCTGTTGATTTTGGGCGATACAAACTCCTGCCTTTCGGCTATTGCGGCAAAACGTCTGCATATCCCGATATTCCATATGGAGGCAGGAAACAGATGTAAGGATGAGTGTCTGCCCGAGGAAACCAACAGGCGGATTGTAGATATAATATCCGATGTTAATATGGCATATTCCGAGCACGCGCGCCGTTACCTTGCCGAGTGCGGACTGCCGAAAGAGCGCACATATGTTACGGGCTCGCCTATGGCAGAGGTTTTACACCAAAACTTAGAGGAAATAAAGCAGTCGGATATACTGGAAAGACTAAATTTAAAGCCTAAAAAATATATTTTGCTTTCCGCTCACAGAGAAGAAAATATTGACACCGAAAAGAATTTTTTATCCCTCTTTACGGCTATAAACAGGCTTGCCGAGAAGTATGATATGCCGATACTGTATTCCTGCCACCCACGCTCTAAAAAGAGACTGGAGCAAAGCGGCTTCAAGCTTGATAAGAGGGTTATACAGCACGAGCCGCTCGGTTTTCACGATTACAATAAATTACAAATGAACGCTTTTTGCGTTGTGTCCGACTCAGGCACTCTGCCCGAAGAAAGCAGTTTCTTTACGAGCGTAGGCAACCCGTTCCCCGCCGTGTGCATACGCACCTCCACCGAACGCCCCGAGGCGCTCGACAAGGCCTGCTTTATACTTGCCGGAATTGACGAAAAAAGCCTTTTGCAGGCGGTTACAACGGCAATAGATATGAACGAAAACGGCGACTGCGGCACACCAGTACCAAACTACACCGACGAAAATGTTTCAACCAAGGTCGTAAAGATAATTCAGTCCTACACAGGTGTTGTTAACAAAATGGTGTGGAGGAAATCGTAATTATAAATTAAAAAAGATTTTTCGGCGGTGAATATATGAATGTGAGAAACAGTGCTGTGATAGGATTTGAGGAAAAATATAAAAGAGAACCCGAGCATACGGCTTTTACGCCCTACCGCATATGCCCTTTGGGGGCGCACTCCGATCATCAGCTGGGTAAAATAACAGGTTTTGCAATAAACAAAGGAATACACATAGCCTACGCCGCAAAACACAACGGCGTTATAGAAATATCGTCGCTGCAGTTTCCCAAACGCGCGCAGTGGCACGTTTTGGGTACCCCGACAGAAAAACAGGGCGACTGGGCAGACCATTTAAGGGGAGCCACCATAGCCTTATCCAAGCGATATGCGCTGAGAACGGGGCTTTGCGCGGTTATCTGCGGCGAATTGCCGATAGGCGGATTGTCCTCCTCGGCGGCGGTTATTATTACATTTTTATCGGCACTGTGTCATCTTAACGGAATAAATCTTATGCCCGATGAGCTTATCGAAATATCCAAAGAGGCGGAAAACCGATATGTGGGCGTTTCGTGCGGCAAGCTGGATCAGTCGTGCGAGGTTTACTGCCGTAAGAATCAGTTGCTTTATATGGATATGTCGGATAACAGTTATGAGCTTATACCGACACCCGAGGGTATGAAGCCGTATAAAATAGCAATCTTCTTTTCGGGGCTTGAGCGTTCGCTTGCAAGTTCCAAATTCAATATGCGTGTTGATGAATGCCGCAGCGCGGCATATGCGCTCAAGGCTTTTTCGGGTATGGAATACGGAAAGTTTGAAGAAACAAATTTAAGGGATGTGCCTTACAGTACATATGCCGAATACCGCAAAAAGCTTCCTATTAACTGGGAAAAGCGCGCCGAACACTGGTATACCGAATACAGCCGTGTGGAAAACGGCGCGAATGTGTGGAGGAACGGTGACATTGAAAAATTCGGCAACCTTGTTTTTGAGAGCGGGAAAAGTTCTATTGAAAACTGGGAAACAGGCTCACCGGAGCTTATAAGGCTTTACGAAATAATGACGGAAACCGACGGAATATACGGCGGGCGCTTCTCCGGAGCGGGCTTTAAGGGCTGTTGTATGGCGCTTATCGACCCGAAGTTTGAGGAAAGCGTGCTTGACAACGTTGAGAAGGAATACATTAAGGCGTTTCCGAAACTGAAGGACAAATACAGCGCTCATATTTGTGAAAGCGCGGACGGGGTGAAACTATGAAGTGTGTTATTTTGGCGGCAGGGTATGCTACGCGACTGTATCCGCTTACGGAAAACTTCCCGAAACCGCTGCTTAAAGTCGGGAACAAAACAATTTTGGATCATCTTACAGACGATATTGAATCCTCGGGTACGGTTGATGAATACATAGTTATATCAAACAACAAGTTTGCCGCCCATTTTGAGGAATGGGCAGGGTCAAAGCCTTACAAAATTACCGTTGTTAACGACGGAACAAATACCAACGAAACACGTTTGGGCGCCGTTAGGGATATACAGTTTGCCGCAGAGCGCCTTCATATTGACAGCGATATGCTTGTTATTGCGGGAGATAACCTGCTTAACTTCAGCCTTTCAAAGTTTATTTCATACGCGGTGAAGAAGCAGGCTTCGTGTGTTATGCGCTATTTTGAACCCGAAAGGCAAAGATTGCTTAAAAGCGGCGTTTTAACGGTATCGCGGGACGATCTTGTTACCGAAATGACCGAGAAATCGCCCGAGCCGAAAACCAATTGGTGCTGTCCGCCGTTTTATTACTATACAAAGCGGGACGCAAAATTAATTCCCGAGGCAATATCCTCCGGCTGCGGAGTTGACGCTCCCGGAAGTTTTATAGCTTGGCTGTGCCGAAAAAGTCCGGTTTATGCTATGGAGATGCCGGGCAAACGGTACGATATAGGCAACCTTGAGAGTTATAAAGCCGTGCAAAAAGAATATAAGGGGATAACAGTATGTTAGAAAAAAACGTCACTCTTAAAAATAAAACCGTACTTGTAACAGGAGCTGCCGGTTTTATAGGCGCAAATCTTGTAAAAGAGCTGTTAAAAGGAGATGAAGCGTCGCTTATAATCGGCCTTGATAATATGAACGATTATTACGATGTTTCCATTAAAGAGTACCGCTTATCTGAAACAGAAAAGCTTGCCGAAGCCAAAAACTGCAAGTGGAAGTTTATAAAGGGCAACCTTGCGGATAAGTCGGTTATAGAAAACATCTTTCGGGAATACAAACCGCAGATTGCGGTAAATCTTGCCGCTCAGGCGGGCGTCAGGTATTCTATTACAAACCCCGATGTTTACATAGAATCTAACATAATAGGCTTTTACAATATTTTAGAGGCCTGCCGAAATTACCCTGTAGAGCATTTGGTGTATGCGTCAAGCTCCTCTGTTTACGGTTCAAACAAAAAGGTGCCGTACTCAACCGACGATAAGGTGGATAACCCCGTGTCGCTGTACGCCGCCACAAAAAAATCAAACGAGCTTTTGGCGCACGCCTATTCAAAGCTTTATAACATACCCTCTACGGGACTGCGCTTTTTCACGGTATACGGACCTGCGGGCAGACCGGATATGGCATATTTCGGGTTTACAAACAAGCTTATAAAGGGCGAAACAATTAAGATATTCAATTACGGCAACTGCAAACGCGATTTCACGTTTGTGGACGATATAGTTGAGGGCGTAAAGCGGGTAATGCAGTGCGCGCCCGAAAAGAAAAACGGTGAGGACGGTCTGCCCGTTCCCCCTTACAGGGTCTACAACATAGGAAACAACCACCCCGAAAACCTGCTTGACTTTGTTTCAATATTGCAGGAGGAGCTTATAAGAGCAGGGGTATTGCCAAAGGATTACGACTTTGAGGCTCATAAGGAATTAGTACCGATGCAGCCCGGCGACGTGCCTGTTACATATGCCGATACATCGGCGCTTGAGCGTGATTTCGGCTTTAAGCCGTCAACCGACCTCAGGACGGGTATTCGCAGATTTGCGGAGTGGTACAAGGAATTTTACAAAGTATAAAAACAGCATTTCTTAGTTGCCATAGGAGACACCATAGGGACAGGACTTGCTTTTGAAATTTTATTAAGGAGTAATGATTAATGAAAATAGCAGTAGCGGGAACCGGCTATGTCGGTTTATCAATGGCGGTACTGTTGGCACAGCACAACACCGTAAAGGCGGTCGATATTGTCCCCCAAAAGGTTGAAATGCTCAACAACAGAAAGTCCCCCATAGTCGATAAAGAAATTGAGGAATATCTGGCAACAAAAAAGCTTGATTTGGAGGCTACAACCGACGGCGACAGCGCTTATAAGGACGCCGAGCTTGTAATTATATCCACACCCACAAATTACGACGAAAAGAAAAACTACTTTGATACCTCGTCGGTTGAAAGCGTAATAAAGCAGGTCATCGCCGTAAATCCCGACGCGGTTATGATTGTTAAATCAACCGTTCCCGTCGGTTTTACCGAGTCGGTAAGAGAAGAATACAGCTGTGACAACATTCTTTTCAGCCCGGAGTTTCTGCGTGAGGGCAGGGCGCTTTACGACAACCTTTACCCCAGCCGCATAATAGTGGGCGTGCCGGTTAAGAACGCAAGACTGCACAAAGCAGCCGAAAAATTTGCCGACCTGCTTAAAGAGGGCGCAATAAAGGAAGATATTGAGGTTCGCTTTATGAACCCGACCGAGGCTGAGGCGGTAAAGCTTTTTGCAAACACATATCTGGCGCTGAGGGTTTCATTCTTTAATGAGCTTGATACATATGCCGCCGTCAGAGGGCTGGACAGCAAGTCAATAATAGAGGGCGTGGGTCTTGACCCGAGAATAGGCAGCCATTACAACAACCCGTCCTTCGGATACGGCGGTTACTGCCTGCCCAAGGACACAAAGCAGCTGCTTGCAAACTACAATGATGTTCCGCAGAATATTATATCAGCAATAGTGGACGCAAACCGTACCCGCAAGGACTTTATTGCCGACCAGATAATTGCAAAGAAGCCTAAAACCGTCGGCGTTTACAGGCTGACTATGAAATCCGGCAGTGATAATTTCCGCCAGTCGTCCATTCAGGGCGTTATGAAGCGAATTAAGGCAAAGGGCATTGAAGTGGTTATCTACGAGCCGACAATGCGCGAGGACACATTCTTTAACAGCCGTGTTATCCGCGACCTTGACGAGTTTAAAAAGGTCAGCGACGTTATTGTCGCAAACCGCTATAACGACGATATTAAGGATGTCCTCGATAAGGTCTATACAAGAGATCTGTATTTCAGAGATTAAATAAAAATACACGGCAACCCCTGTAAGCTTAGGCAAGCGAGAATAATCCGAACCCGCCCAAAACGGCATATTTTCGGCGTATTTTCACTTGTCGTCTTTATAAGGCGAAAGCCTTATCGCATCCTCCGCATAAAAATCCACACGAAAATCGCGCTCGTTTTGGGTCGCAGATTTTTTGAGGAACGGATTTTTTGCAGAGCGAGGCACAAAACGCAGTTAATCCTAACGGATTAACGAGTATTTTAACGTGGCAATGCGGGAAATCCGCACTAAAAAAACGGATTCGGATTATTTTCGTTTGCCTAAAGAAAAGTATACATGGGTTGCTTTATATTTAATCGCCGCGTAACAAAGAGTAATACCGTTGTTTGTTTTCACATAGAATTTAGTAGCACAAATTCAAAGGGGTGTGAGAATGAAACAACCGAAGCTTAAATATCATTTTCATAATCCCAATCCGCCGGACAAGTCCGCCGAATACATATTAAAAATTTTAATGCAGGTCAATGCTGTAAAGGCGGAAAATGCCGTGAAGTCAGCACAGGAAAA
>CAKSFK010000025.1 GCA_934454655.1 uncultured Eubacteriales bacterium
CCCTCACCCTCGCCAAACTCAACTTTTACGTTGATATGTCCGTCTGGCTTTTTGTGGGAAAGCAGTACTACCGTCTCTGTATGCGCGGTTCTCGGGAACATATCCACGGGCGTATATTTTCTTAAGATATACCCGTGCTCGGCAAAAGCCTTTACATCCCTTGCAAGCGTTGCGGGATCACACGAAACATATACAACCCGCTCGGGAGAAAAACTGTCCGCAATTGTTTCCACAAGTTCTGCGGAGCACCCCTTACGCGGTGGGTCAACAATAACAACGTTGGGCGTTTCCCCGCTTTCCGCAAGCCTGCGCGCTGCTTCGGCGGCATCCGCACACATAAATTCCGCATTTTCTATGCCGTTTAACGCCGCGTTGAAACGTGCGTCCTCAATCGCCTGAGGCACTATTTCAACCCCGATTATGCGCTTTGCGCGCCTTGCCACGGAAAGACCTATTGTACCCGCCCCGCAATATAGATCAAGCAGTGTTTTGCCCTCGGGCTCAGCATATTCCGCGGCTTTGTTGTAAAGCAGTTCTGCCGTTGCCCTGTTGACCTGATAAAACGAAAGCGGTGAAAGCCTTATTTTATTGCCGCATAAAACGTCCGTGATATACTTATCACCGTAAATAACGCGGCACTCCGCACCCATTATCACGTTGGTTTTTTCACGGTTAATATTTATTTGCAGGCTTCGAAGCTTGTCCCCACAGACGTCTGTAAGCATTTCGGTGAGTCTGTCGCCGTGCGGTAATGATATGCCGTTAATAACAAGGCAGACCAATATTTCGTCTGTTTTTTCGGCGCATCTTATGTATATATGCCTTAAAAGACCGCTGTGGTTCTGTTCGCTGTAAACGCTTATGCCGTATTCCCCTATCCACTGTGTGCAAACCGCGGTTATTTTGCCGAAAACTTCGGGTTGAAGAGCGCAATCGCCGCACGGAACTATCCTGTGGGAATGGGGTGCGTAAAATCCCGCAAATCCGTCCTGTGACACGGGGTATTGCGCCTTATTACGGTAATGCTCACTGCTGACCGACGGAATTATGGGCTCGGGCTGTAAGTCGATTCCACCTATGCGTTTTATCGCTTCATACACCGCCGACGCCTTTATGCGGCATTCCGCGCCGTAGCTTATATGCCTGTAAGCGCATCCGCCGCATTTTGAAAACACGGGGCAATGATTTTGAATTCTGTCGGGCGACGGGGTTATAATCTCAACAGCTTTGGCGTAGGCGTAGCTTTTCTTTACCTTTAATATTTTAGCCTGCACGGTATCGCCCGCAGCCGTCATAGGAACAAAAACAGCCATACCGTCCGCTCTTCCTATTCCGCTGCCCTCCGATGTTATTCCTGTTATTTCAATTGTTAATTCGTCGTTTTTTTTCACGTTTTTTCTCCCGAGTATACGTCAATATGCACTGCTTAATTTGTCGAATTTATGCAAAACGATAAAATTTTATATTTTATTAACCTTTTCTTAATATTCGTCTTGACAAATAAAGAAAATACGTTAAAATAATAGCATACTTAATATGCTTATAAAGCGGCAGGGTAATAATCCTGTCGTTTTTTATTTGAACGGGTTAAAGAAGCTTATAACGCAGACATAGGCAATATATACAGCAAGCAGGACAAAGCCCTGAACTTTACTGAATTTTTCACGCTTAAGCGCAGGGATAACCGCTATTAAAAGCACCGAAAGACATACGGGGAAATCAATATACAAATTCTGTTTAAGCGACACAAGACCGTCCTTTGAAACAAAGGAGCATATCGGCAGTATTACGGATATATCAATAAGATTGGCGCCGATTATGTTACCGACGGAAAGCGAGGTCTGCTTTTTAACGATTGCGGTTATTGCCGTTACAAGCTCGGGCAGAGATGTTCCGACGGCTACAATGGTTGCCGAGATGACCGCCTCAGGCACACCGCTTACGGTTGCGATTTCGGTTGCCGATTTTACAAGAAGATCAGCCCCGACAACTATTCCGACCGCACCGAAAAGGAATTTTAAAATATTAAGGGGTATTTCCTTTTTTTCATATTCACGTCGTTCCGACGTGTCAGAACCGCTTTTTGCCTCTTTAATGCTGTTGTATGTGTAAACCGCGAATATAATTAACAGCGCGGCACTGCCGATCAGTGAAAATCGCTTGCCGAAGGAAGCGACGTAAAGTATTGCGGTTGCAAGAATAAGTAATACCGATTTAAAAAGATAAGTACTGCGTTTGGCGACAATGGGCATAAAAATAATTGAAATTGCCATTATAAGCCCCGTGTTTGCCGTAACCGAACCTACGGCGTTGCCGATTGCGATTGCGTTTGAGCCGCGCGCCGCACCGAGGCAGGATACAAAAAGCTCGGGCAGGGTTGTTGCAACGCTCACTACCGTCGCCCCTATCAAAAAATGCGGTATGCCCGAAACCTCAGCCATCCACGCCGCGGCGTCAACAAAAAAGTCTCCGCCCTTTACAATTAAAATAAGTCCGCAAATAAACAACACTATCAAAGCCCACATAGGCCAACCTACAGCTGAAACCATATAAAAACCCCTTACTTTTTCGAGGAAAATCTTTGTCCCCCGTTATTAATATTTATGCGCCGTTTTGTCCGTTATTACTTTCCCGCGGCACGGC
Source organism: uncultured Eubacteriales bacterium (assembly GCA_934454655.1). Taxonomy (GTDB): domain Bacteria; phylum Bacillota; class Clostridia; order Oscillospirales; family Acutalibacteraceae; genus UBA737. Next base: position 2,644 of record CAKSFK010000025.1, read on the forward strand.
TTTTTTTACGCCTTGCCTTAACACGCTCACCGTACTCCAGAATACCCGTGAGTATTCTGAAAAGCGATTCCGCCGCAAACGAGAAAATAATCGCCATTAAAACGCTTGTTGCCGGCATTCCCGTAATCATAAAGAACTTGGGTATAAACACACAGCACAGAATAATTCCCGCAAGGTTTAAAATAAACACAAGCCGCCTGTACTTATTGAACGGCAGGCTTATGTGGCGCAGTATCATAAACCCTACAGCCGCCAGAACAACCGTTGACGCGGTTGCAATATCGCCCTTTGACATACCGAAGACCTTGCCGAATATTGCAAGCGAACCGACGATTACCGCGTCCGTAAGCCCCGCGGGCAGCGCGCGCATAAGCACGTTACGCAGGAAACTTCCGTCAATTCGGTTTTTATTGCTTTCAAGCGCAAGGAAAAATCCCGGCGCGCCTATTGTGAACATACTTATAAGCGAAATATGCGTAGGCTCGACGGGGTATGTGAAAAAGAATACCGAAGCCATTATTGAAAGCAGGAGCGAAAAAATGTTTTTCACAAGGAACAGACTTGCCGAGCGCTGAATATTGTTTACAACACGTCTGCCCTCATTAACGACAGACGGCATATGCGCGAAGTCCGAATCGAGAAGGACTACCTGCGCCGCCTGCGACACCGCTTCACTGCCCGATGCCATTGCAATGCCGCAATCGGCGTCCTTAAGCGCCAGAATGTCGTTAACGCCGTCGCCCGTCATGGCAACGGTATGACCGGCACCCTGCAGCGCCGCCACCAGCTGTTGTTTTTGCTTCGGCGTGACCCTGCCGAAAACCGTGTATCTTACCGCAGCGCTTTTAAGCTGTTCGGGGGTTTTAAGGGTTGCGGCATCCACAAATTTATCGGAATTTTCAATGCCCGCAAGGCGCGCAATTTCCGAAACGGTTTCGGGATTATCGCCCGAAATCACCTTTATATCAACACCCTGCTCCTTAAAATATTTAAAGGTTTTGGGCGCGTTTTTGCGAATTGCGTTTGAAAGCACCGCAAAGCCTATGAGCTCTGCATCCTGTGATACTCCGTTTTGCTCCGCGGGTTCTTCCTGCCTTACAAAGGCAAGCACGCGGTAGCCCTTTTTAACATATCCGTTTAACTTTTTAAAGACCTCGCCGTTCTTATCGCCGAGCAAAAATTCGGGTGCGCCAAGCAGAAACGTGCCGCCCTCAAACGTTACCGCACCGTATTTTACCGATGAGGAAAACGGCGTTACCTTAAGCGTTTTCCCAACGGTTTCACGATCGGCGGCGTCGGGCTCGGGATAAAAGTTCTTAAGTGCTGTCATCGTCGCGTTATTGTCATTTGAGGCGGCTGCATAACACCGTATCGCGCTTTCGAAATAAGCGTCGTCCCCATCCGGCGTAAATGTTTTATACACCTGCATTTCCGGCTCGGTTATAGTTCCCGTTTTATCAACGCACAGAACATCTACCCTTGCAAGCGCTTCAATGCTTTTCATATCATTAAGCAGTACCTTTCGCTTTGCAAGCCTGATTGTACCGAGTGTCAGCGCCGCCGTTGTAAGCAGGTAAAGCCCCTCGGGTATCATTCCTATAATGGCGGCAACTGCCGAAACAATGCTTTCGGAAAATGTGCTTTGCTTAACAAAAAAGCTCTGGTAAAACAAAATTGCGCCTATCGGGATAAGAATAATACCCATCCATTTTACAATCTTGTTTATTGAGCGTATCATTTCCGACTGTTCGGCGTCATTTGCGTTTTTCGCTTCTTTGGTTAGCTTTGATATATAAGACTCCGCTCCCACCTTTTCAAGCACTGCGCAGCACTCACCCGACACAACAAAGCTGCCCGAAAGCAGTGCGTCGCCCGCTTTTTTCGCAACCTCGTCCTGTTCGCCGGTAAGCAACGCCTCATTTGCCGAAACGGAGCCCTCAATAACCCGCGCGTCGGCACAGATCTGGTCGCCTGCCGAAAAGACCGCCGCGTCACCCTGCACGAGCTCCTCACTGCGGATGCGGTATTTTTCACCGCCTCGTATAACCACGGTGTGCGGAGCATTTAACAGATTCATTTTATCAAGAACTTTTTTTGCGCGCAGTTCCTGAATAATTCCCACAAGCGTGTTGCCGATAACTATGGGCAGGAACGTGAGGTTTCTGAAAGAGCCCGCAACGCACAAAAGCACGGTTATAACAAGAAAAATAAAGTTGAAGTACGTAAGCGTGTTTGAGAGTATTATTTCCTTTGTGCTTTTCCCTGCGCTTTCGGGCGGCAGGTTGACCTTGCCCTCACGTACGCGCTGCTTAACCTCTTCGTGCGACAGACCCATAATGCTGTATTTATTATGCGGCATTAATATATCCTTCTTTTGAAATACTGTTTAATACACATAATAACATAATCCAACCGATTTTGCAACATATGTGTTACAAAACCGAGCGCCGCAATTGACAAAATATTGCGGCTATGCTATAATTTAAAGAAACATTACAATCGGGGTGACAGACTATGCAAAGCAGCAAAGACAGTTACATTTCACCTTTATCCACAAGGTACGCCTCGCCCGAGATGCAGCATATCTTTTCGGAGAATTTCAAATTCCGTACCTGGCGCAGGCTGTGGATCGTCCTTGCAAAGGCGGAAAAACAGCTCGGTCTTAACATAACGGATGAGCAGATAGCCGAAATGGAAGCCAACCGCGACAATATTAACTACGATGTTGCGGAAGCGCGCGAACGCGAGGTAAGGCACGATGTTATGTCCCACGTTTACGCCTTCGGCGTTCAATGCCCGAAAGCAGAGCCTATAATTCACTTAGGCGCCACAAGCTGTTATGTGGGCGATAATACCGACATAGTAATATTAAGGGAAGCTTCGCGCATTATTATGCAAAAAGCGGCGCAGGTTTTAAAAAATCTCTCGGAATTCGCCCTTAAATACAAGGCTCTGCCCTGCCTTGCTTATACCCATTTACAACCCGCACAGCTTACTACTGTGGGAAAACGCGCAACACTGTGGATGAACGAGCTTGTGACCGACATAAACAACCTTGAATATCAGCTTTCAAATTTAAAGCTGCTGGGTTCAAAGGGTACAACCGGCACGCAGGCAAGCTTTATGGAGCTTTTCGGCGGGGATGAAGAAAAGGTTAAAAAACTTGAAGAGCTTATTGCGAAAGAGCTGGGATTTGAAAGCTGTGTCCCCGTTTCGGGTCAGACCTATTCACGCAAGACCGATTTTTACTTTTTGTCGGTTCTGTCGGGCTTTGCACAGAGCGCTTACAAATTCTCTAACGATATGCGTATTTTACAATCGTTTGAAGAGCTGGAAGAGCCCTTCGGCAAAAACCAGATCGGCTCTTCGGCAATGCCGTATAAGCGCAATCCTATGAGGTGCGAGCGCATTTCGGCACTTTCAAGATATGTTATTACAGACGCGCTTAACCCCGCAATGACGGCAGGAACGCAGTGGTTTGAACGCACGCTCGACGACAGCGCCAACAAGCGCATAGCCGTTGCGGAGGCATTTTTGGCGGTTGACGCAATTCTTAATATATACATAAACGTAACATCGGGGATTGTGGTTTACGACAGGGTGATCACAAGGCGTGTTATGGAAAAGCTTCCGTTTATGGCTACCGAAAACATTATGATGGAATCGGTAAAACGCGGCGGCGACAGGCAGCAGCTGCACGAAATAATAAGGGTGTATTCACACAAAGCGGCGGCAAAGGTTAAGCTTGAGGGCGGCGCAAACAACCTTATTGACCTTATTGCCGATGATGAAAGAATACCGCTTACAAAGGAAGAAATTTTAAGCGAGCTTGACCCGGCTAAATATATCGGCAGAAGCGTTTCGCAGACCGAAGAGTTTGTAAAAAACATTGCGGAGCCTCTTTTGGAGAGATATTATAAAGAACCCGTTAATTCGGTTTTAAATGTATAGGCAAGCGTAAAATCCGCACTCTAAAACGGGTTTGGATTAGAACAGGAGGAAATAAAGTGAATTTTTTTGAAGAACTGAAAAACTATGACGGCGAGGTGGCAGCCGCCTGCCACAGCGAACTTGAGCGCCAGCGGCACAACATAGAGCTTATAGCTTCCGAGAACATTGTATCAAAAGCCGTACTTTTAGCGGCGGGCGGTGTGCTTACAAACAAGTATGCCGAGGGGTATCCCGGCAAGCGTTATTACGGCGGCTGCGGCTGTGTTGACGTTGTTGAGGATATTGCGCGTGAACGCGCAAAAATGCTTTTCGGAGCGGAGCACGCAAACGTTCAGCCGCACTGCGGAGCCAGCGCTAACCTTGCGGTATTTTTTGCCCTTTTAAATCCCGGCGATACGATTATGGGTATGAATCTTCAACAGGGCGGTCACTTATCGCACGGCTCGCCCGTTAATATTTCGGGAAAATACTTCAACGTTGTACCCTACGGCGTTGACAGCAAGACCGAGATGATCGACTATGACGAGATGAGAAAAATTGCGCTTGAATGTCACCCTAAGATGATAATAGCGGGCGCAAGCGCATATTCAAGAATAATAGATTTTAAGCGCTGCCGTGAAATTGCGGACGAAGTCGGCGCTTACCTTATGGTTGATATGGCGCACATTGCAGGTCTTGTTGCCGCGGGTCAGCACCCCTCCCCCGTTCCGTATGCGGACGTTGTTACAACCACAACCCACAAAACACTGCGCGGACCCAGAGGCGGTATGATACTTTGCAAAGAGCAGTTTGCAAAGCAGATTGATAAGGCAATATTTCCCGGCACTCAGGGCGGACCGCTTATGCACATAATCGCCGCAAAGGCGGTAGCCTTAGGCGAGGCTATGAAGCCCGAATTTAAGGCGTATGCGGAGCAGATTGTTAAAAATGCAAAGACGCTTTGCGGTGCTTTGCTCGAAAAAGGCTTTGACATTGTTTCGGGCGGAACGGACAATCACCTTATGACGCTTAAGCTTATAAAAAACGGAATTACAGGCAAGGAACTTGAACACAGACTTGACGAGTTACACATTACCGCGAACAAGAACACTGTGCCGAATGATCCGCAAAGCCCGTTTATTACAAGCGGACTGAGAATTGGAACCCCTGCGGTTACAACAAGGGGCTTTAAAGAACCCGAAATGGAAAAAATTGCGGAGTGGATATATGCCGCGGTCAACGATTTTGACGGACAGAAAGAGCGCATATCCGCCGAGGTTTCCGAACTTTGTTCACGCTACCCGATATACTGATTTCGGAAAGAGGTCGTTACAATAGAATATTCTTTATTCAAGGTTAGAACATACTCAAGTGTATCACGGTAAATGAGAAAATGCCGCATATAAAAAATAAAGACATATGATTTGGAAAGTTATGCCATAAATGTATTTTTTTGGGCAAATAAAAGACAAGATTGGTATTTAGAAAACAGATTATTATATAGGTGCTCAAAGGGTGGACTTGTTCCACCTTGCATTATAAACAAGGAAAGACCAATTATAAGCGCTTTTGAATACCTTGGAATGAATGATAAGGAGATTGGAACGATATGGAGCAAATGAAGTATCTTTCGAAAGAAAGTACAAAATGTATGAAGGGAATTTTTGCTATATTTGTTTTAGTTCATCATTTATATCAGTATAGCGGATTTTTTCGCGGAACATATCTAGGAGAAATTTTTCAAGCAATGGGATATCTTTCTGTGGGAATGTTTTTCTTCTTTACAGGATATGGTTTAATGTTTTCAACTAGAAATAAGAAAAACTATATGAATGATTTCCTATCAAAGAGATTTCTACCTTTGTACGCATTCTATGTTGTATTGATTTTTTTGTTTACTCTTTATGGTATCCTCTTGGGAAATGGTTTTTCAATAACATTATTTGTAAAATCTTTTTTATTTGGCGAGACTATTGTTCCTTTAGGATGGTATTTTCAAGTTGCCTTTTTAGTGTATTTATTGTTTTATTTTATTTACAGGTTATTTAAAGATTCAAAGACACAAGTGTTCATTTTAACGGTATGCTTAATTTTATATTGTATTATATCAAATTATTGCGGATTGGTAACCACTCGGTATGAAAGTGTTTTTTGTGTTGTATTAGGAATGATTTTTTTGCTAGAGAAGGAGCGCATTGATGATATCTTTAACAAAAAAGCGTTGCTAATCATGCTTTGCAGTGGGTTATTATTCTCGATTTGTTTAATAGGTTCTTACATATTTCCTTTAAGAATAATGTTTAAAATAGCATCCACATTATTATTTGCAATCGCAACTATTTCGTTGGCTTTTTTACTTCAAAACACATCCATAGTATGTAACAAACTCACTGCAATTCTAGGTGTATACTCACTTGAAATATATGTTTCCCAAGGCTTTATGCTTGTTTTAAGAAAAGCAGCTAATTTTCACATAGATAATCCATATATTTTTGTACTTTGTACAATTTTAGGAACATTTGCAATTTCGTATGTGATGAAAATAATATATGATCAGGTGGTAAAGTTAACTTTAAAATTAGAGAATAAAAATTCATAACCAAGATAAATCAATCTTAAGTTTCCAATCTTTTTTTGAAGATGAGGAAGAAAGAAAACAGTATCATTTCCCCTATTAGAAAAGAATGTCGATACGTTTGCCGCGCAGGGGAAAATTACCGCTGTTGAGGAAAACTGGATAAGGGTTGCGGACAAAAAGGGTTGTGCCAAGCTTATAAACGGAGATATGATAAGCAACATTGCCCTTTTGCCCGAAAAATCCCAGTGGTAAGCTATCTTATTTCCTTTTCGATCATTAATAACCGGTTGTACTTTGCCACACGGTCCGTGCGGCAGGGTGCGCCGGTTTTTATTTGCCCTGCGTTTACCGCAACCGCAAGGTCGGCAATTGTTGTATCCTCCGTTTCGCCCGAACGGTGCGAGATTATCGGCGCATAGCCGTTTTGCTTTGCAAGGGTTATAACATCAAGCGTTTCCGTAAGCGTGCCTATCTGGTTCAGCTTTACAAGTATAGAGTTGGCGGCACCGCTTTCAATACCCTTTTCAAGCCTTTTGGTATTTGTAACAAACAGGTCGTCGCCCACAAGCTGAATTTTGTTTCCGAGGCTTTCGGTAAGCCTGCTCCAGCCTGTCCAGTCCTCTTCGGCAACACCGTCCTCAATTGATATCACGGGATACTTTTCCGCAAGGGTTCTGTAATAATCGGTAAGCTCTTCCGCGGTTACGTCCAGTCCGCGTTTGGGCAGACGGTAACCGCCGTCGCGGTACCATTCGCTTGAAGCTACGTCAAGTGCAATCTTAATTTCCTCGGTATTGTATCCCGCTTTTTCTATTGCCCTTACAATAAGTTCTATTGCCGCCTCGTCCGACTCAAGGTCGGGCGCAAAACCGCCCTCGTCGCCGACACCCGTTGCCTTTCCTTCCGATTTGAGTATACTCCCCAAAGAATGATAAATTTCACTGCACTGCCTCAGTCCCTCGGCAAAACAGCAAGCCTTGTAGGGAATTATCATAAATTCCTGAATATCAATATTGTTTGCCGCGTGCGCGCCGCCGTTTAGAATATTCATCATAGGTCTTGGCATTACGGACGCGTTTATTCCGCCCAAATATCTGTACAGCGGGACTTTAAAGCTCTCCGACGCCGCCTTTGCCGCCGCCAGCGACACGGCAAGTATTGCGTTTGCGCCCAATCTGCTTTTGTTCTGCGTGCCGTCAAGCGCGATAAGCGCTTCGTCAATTTTTCTCTGGCATCCGCAGTCCATTCCGCTTATCGTCGGGAAAATAACATCATTTACCGACTGTACCGCACCCAGAACGCCCTTTCCGCCGTAACGGTTCTTATCTCCGTCACGCATTTCGTGCGCTTCAAACACGCCCGTTGACGCGCCCGACGGGGCTATCGCAAAGCCACGGCTGCCGTCCTCAAGCGTCACCTCCGCCCCGACGGTCGGGTTACTTCTTGAATCCATAAGTTCAAAGCCTTTTACCGATATAATACTTCTTTTATTCAATACAATCACCAATCCTTTTAATTTTAATATATTATTTCCTAATATTTCCCGTTTATTTATTAAATTGCCTATTTAAATCTACGGTTGTTTATGGTATAATTATTATGTATTTTTGTGCAATAAAGGAATTTTAAAATATGCAGAACAATGAACAGAACAACGCAGGCAATATTATTTGCGGCAGAAATCCCGTGCTTGAGGCTGTGCGCTCAGGCAGAGAAATTGACAGGCTGCTTGTGGCGCACGGCGCGTCGGGCGGCTCTGTTACCGCAATAATTGCAAAATGCAAGGCAAAAGGCGTGCTTATAAAGGAAATAAGTCCGCAAAAGCTTGATTATTACTGCGGCGGGGCAAACCACCAGGGAGTAGCCGTTATGCTGGCTTCGCAGGAATACTCAACCGTGGACGATATTTTTGCCCTTGCCGATAAAAGGCAGGAAAAGCCGTTTATCATAATATGCGATGAGCTTGAGGACCCGCATAACCTCGGTGCCGTGATAAGAACCGCCGAGGCGACCGGCGTTCACGGCGTTATTATACCCGAACGCAGGAGTGCCTCCCTTAACGCAACCGTGGCGAAAGCGGCTTGCGGGGCGCTTGAATACGTACCTGTTGCGAGGGTGACGAACATTGCCGCAACAATTGAAGAGCTTAAAAAGCGCGGAGTGTGGGTGTTCGGTGCGGATATGGACGGCGAGGATTACACGAAAACGGATTTTGATGTTCCGTGCGCCATTGTAATCGGCAACGAGGGCAAGGGCATAGGAACGCTTACCGCAAAAAGGTGCGACGGTATAGTAAGCCTGCCTATGGCGGGAAAAATCAATTCGCTTAACGCTTCCGTTGCCGCGGGAGTACTTATGTACGAGGTTGTAAGGAAAAGGGGGAATAAAGAATGAGCCTTTTTTCAAAAAAAAGTAAAGACGACGATCTTTTTATGCTGATTGCCGATGAGGATGACTCATATTTCGGTTCTGAAAATCACACCGTACCCGAGCAGACCTTTAAGGCGCTTACCCCCGAAGAGGTCGTAGGCTTCAGCGAACCGAGCACCGACACGGAGGAAACAGGGGCGCTTGAACAGCTGAAAAAGAGAATGATGGCGGCATCCGCCGAAAAGGCAGACGATGTTTCCGCCGATAGTAGAATCGAAGAGAAAACCGATATTGTTCATAATACAGAAGAACCGGAAATTAAAAAAGAAGAAGAAAAACCCGTTTTACACAAAAACGAATTTTTTGATCTGGACAGTTATTTTGAGAATGACCGCGAGGAAAAAGCAGAAACTGCCGAGCCCAAAACCTCACTGTTCGAGAAGTGCCGTCCTTACATTGTCGATGATAATAACGGCGGAGCCGATATAAAGCCGGAGGCCTCCTACAAGCTTGAAAGCGTTGCGGAAATATTAAAAAACGAGAGCAAAAGCGCAATTGACAGAATATCGGAAAAATACAACGTTGCTTTTGACGACCTAGGGAAGGAAAAAAATTCAAACGAATTGTTTGAGGACAGCCTGCCGAGCGGCGGCGCGGCTGCTGCGACGGAAACGCCGCGTATAATTTCGGACATTGACGTTCCCGCTCCCGAAAAGGACGAGCCCGACATTTATTCTGGAAGCGCCACGGTTAAATTCACCCCCGTGTCGGACAGCGGAGCGACAAGACGGATAAGCGTAAGTTCCGCCACACGCGCGATCGACCTTACGGGCGAGCTTAATTCAATACCGGAGCCGGAAAGTGAAAATACGGGCGACAGCGTGCGGCTTGAACAAACGGAGTTTGACGAGTTTGTTCCCGACAGCGAATTTACATCCAAGGAACAGGCAAAAAGCTTTTTAAGAAAGCTTGCGCTTAAAAAGCGTTCCTGCTTTATAAAATCGGTACTTACGGTTTTGCTTACCGCCGCCCTTGCGTTTATGAAGCTTCCGTTTATGTCAGGCGTTATTTTAAAAAACACAAAACCCGGAATGATAATATGCACCGTTATTTTAGGCATAATAATGTGTATAAACGGAGATATGCTTTTATGCCTTAAACATATCGGAAAACGCCGTTGCGGCACCGATATACTGGCGGTAACAATGTCGGTTTCGGTTATCTGCTATGCCGTAGTGGGAATAATTCAAAGCGAAATAACCCTTGATATACTTATTCTGGCGGCGCTGATACTGTCTGTAAGGTCTGTGTGCGCGTTTTTCGGTGCTTCCTCGCGCCTTATGGGCTTTAAGCAGATTCAAAATCCGTCTGCGAAGCGTGCAGTAATGCTTATAAACGACCCCGCCGTTACCTTTGCAATGGCAAAAAGTTCGGTTGATGGCGACGCGCTTATTGCCGCGCCCCGGCGCACGGCGTTTGTAAGCGATTATATGAAATATTCCGAATTTAAAGCTCCCGCAGGCGGAAAGATGCCTGTAATTGCGCTTGTTTCGGTTATATTGTCGGCTGTGATAGGACTCGCCTGCGCCTCATTTTATGACGGCGCCGTGTACGGCTTTTATGCCGCCGCCGCGGTAGCATGCCTTACGGCGGCACCCGCCGTGTTTATGATCGACAGTCTGCCACTTTACTCCGCGGCTAAAAAACTTGCAAAGCTGGGAGCCGTGATTGCAGGAAGAATGGGTGCCGAAAGAATAGAAAACGCTAACGCCGCCGTGTTTGATTCGGTTGATCTGTTCCCGTCCGGTACAGTCACTCTGCACAATTTACAGCTTCTCTCAAACAACAGCATTGACGACACGATAATCCGTGCCGCCTCGCTTACCGACAGCCTTAACAGCCCGCTTGCAAACATTTTTAAAAAGATTGCGCGAACGGACGCGGGCGTAATTCTCCCGAAATCCGATACGGTTAAGTATGAGGATAAAATGGGAATTTCAGGCTGGGTTGACAACAAGCTTTTATTCATAGGCAACAGAACCCTTATGGAAGCGCACGGAATTGAAGTGCCGAGCGTTGAAACCGACCGTAAAATACTGCGAAACGGGTTCTTCCCCGTTTATGTTGCCGCCGATAACAAAGCGTGCGCCCTGCTTACCGTTCAGTATTCGGTAAGACCGGAAATAGCGCACGAGTTAAGACGGCTGTCCGCGCTCGGCGTTACAATGCTTATAAACACCTCCGACCCGAATATGACCGAGGAAATGGTATGCGATTATATGGGTCTTTACGACGATTCGGTTATGATTATGAGCAATGCCGGGTGCCATATGTATAAAAACACGGTAAGCTTTGCGCCGAAAGTGTCCGCGCCTGCCGCATACAAGGGAAACCCGATAGGTCTTGCGGCAATTATCAACTGTGCCAATAAAATTAAAAGATCCTGCAATTTGCTTACGGTTATATACGCTGTTTCGGCTGTGCTAAGCACGGTTGTTTTCACCTATGCATCGTTTATCGGCTCAGGCTCGCTCATAAGCGGCGTTACGGTTCTTTTGTACGGCGCTGCAAGCACGTTTATTTCTTATATTATTTATCTTGCCGAAAGACCTTAGAGGAGGAATATTAATGTCAGAAAAAAAGAAATTTTACATTACTACGGCAATAGCGTACGCTTCAAGAAAGCCGCACATAGGCAATGCTTATGATATTGTTTTGGCGGATATGATTGCGCGCTACAAGAAAATGATGGGCTTTGATGTTTTTTTGCAGACGGGTTCCGACGAGCACGGGCAGAAAATTGAGGAGTATGCCAAAGCCGAGGGCATAAGTCCGCAGGAATATGTTGATAAAATTGCTGCGCAGATAAAGGAAGTATGGAACAGCCTTAATACCGATTACGATAAATTTATTCGCACGACCGACAAGGACCACGAAAAGGTCATACAGAAGATTTTTAAAAAGCTTTACGACAAGGGCGATATATACAAGGGACATTACGAAGGGAAATACTGCGTTCCCTGCGAGTCCTTCTTCACTGCCTCACAGCTTGTAGACGGCAAGTGTCCCGACTGCGGCAGAGAGGTTATAGACTCAAAGGAAGAGGCGTATTTCCTAAAGCTTTCAAAATATCAGGACAAATTGCTTGAATATTATGAGCAGAATCCCGACTTTATAAAGCCCGAATCCCGCAAGAACGAGATGATAAACAACTTTTTAAAGCCCGGACTTTCCGACCTGTGCATCTCCCGCAGTTCATTTAAATGGGGCATTCCCGTTCCGTTTGACGAAAAGCACGTTATATATGTTTGGATAGACGCACTTTCAAACTATATTACCGGCATCGGTTACGACCCCGACGGCAGTACGGAGCAGTTTGAAAAGCTGTGGCCTGCCGACCTGCACGTTATCGGCAAGGATATTGTACGTTTCCACACAATTTACTGGCCGATTATATTAATGGCGCTGGGACTTCCGCTGCCGAAACAGGTTCTCGGTCACCCGTGGCTGCTTGTGGGCGAGGACAAAATGTCCAAATCCAAGGGCAACACAATTTATGCCGACGATATGACAAAGCGTTTCGGCATTGACGCGGTGAGGTATTACCTGCTTTCCGAAATGCCCTTTGCTCAGGACGGCACGATAACCTATGAAAGCTTTATTACAAAATATAACGCCGACCTTGCAAATACCCTCGGAAATCTTGTCAACCGCTCGGTTGCGATGACGAATAAATACTTCGGCGGCAGTGTTAAAAAAGGAGAAAACACCGAGGAATGTGACAAAGAGCTTATTGCCGCCGCAAACGACACGGTTAGAAAGTACTTTGAACTTATGGACGGCTACCGCAATGCCGACGCGTGCGAGGTGATTATGAGCCTTGCCAAACGCTGCAATAAATATATAGACGAAACCGCCCCCTGGGTGCTTGCAAAGGATGAAGATAAAAAGGCATATCTTGAAAACGTGCTTTACAATTTGCTTGAATGTATACGTCTTTTGGGAATTATGTTAAGCCCCGTTATTCCGGACAGTTCAAAATCCATTGCGAGTCAGCTGAACACGGACAATACCGAACTTTCATTCGGTGCCGTAACGGATTACACGGTCGGAACGCCCTCTCCCCTTTTTGCCAGACTTGACGCAGAAAAGATGTTGGCTGAAATTGCGGCGGAAAAGGCGGCAGAGCAGAAAAAAAACGAAAACGTTGTAACAACGGCGCAAATAGGGATTGAGGACTTTGCAAAGGTTGAACTGCGAGCGGCAAAGGTTACGGCGTGCGAGCCTATCCCGAAGGCCAAAAAGCTTTTAAAGCTTACCCTTGACGACGGCAGCGGCACTCCCCGCACCGTAGCCTCGGGAATTGCTATGTATTACAAGCCCGAAGAGCTTATAGGTCACACGGTAATTGTGGTTGCAAACTTAAAGCCCGCAAAACTCTGCGGAGTTGAATCAAACGGTATGATTTTGGCGGCGGACAGCGTCGATAATGACGTTAAAGTGCTGTTTATTGATAACGTACCCGCGGGCAGCAAGATAAGATGATGGATTTTCCGAATTACCCGTATTCAGAGCCGCTGATTTTTGACAGCCACGCCCATTATGACGACGCGAAATTCGACGAATTCCGCACCGTGCTTTTAGCCGAACTGCCCGCCCGCGGCGTTTGCGGTGTTATAAACTGCGGATGCGACGTCGCGTCATCCGAAAAGGCTGTCAGGCTTACGGAAAAATATCCTTATTTTTACGCCGCGGCAGGCATCCACCCCGAAAACATAGGCGGCGGAACAACAGCTGAGATAGAACGTCTGGCTGAGCACAAAAAATGTGTTGCAATAGGTGAAATAGGGCTTGATTATTACTGGGTAAGCGACAACAAGGAACAGCAAAAGGCGCTTTTTGAGGAGCAGCTTATTTTAGCAAACAAATTGGACTTACCTGTAATAGTTCACGACCGCGACGCCCATTCCGACACATTGGAGCTTCTTAAAAAGCACTCCCCTAAGGGTGTGGTACACAGCTTTTCGGGCAGTGCCGAAATGGCTGAAGAAATACTTAAAACAGGTATGTATATCGGCGTAGGCGGAGTTATAACCTTTAAAAACGCAAGAAAACTGCCCGAAATTGTAAAAACACTGCCCGAGGACAGGATATTGCTTGAAACGGACGCCCCATACCTGACGCCTGTTCCGTACCGCTCAAGAATCAATAATTCGGCAATGATTTTTTTGACGGCGCAAAAGGTTGCGGAGCTTAAAAACACAACAGCCGAAAGCATTTTGCGCTTATCAAAGCAGAATGCCGAAAAATTATTTAATATTAAGGTATAATTTTACCCCGCTTTACAGATAATAAAGGCTGAAAGCGGGGTGATTTTAATGGATAACAAGAATCAGAACAAAAACCAAAATCAAAACAAAAACAACCAGAATCAGAATCAGAACAGAAATCAGAACAACGAACAGAATAAAAATCAGAACAAGAACGAAAATAACGATTGACATTAAAAAAAATGCCCCGGAGAATAATCTCCGGGGCAGTATTCGGAACGGGGAAAATATTTTGGGAATTATACAATGTTCGGAAAAATGCCTGTATCAAAAGGACGGCTACTGCTGTCTTGAAACGCCGTCCTCGGTAAACTCAGTATCCGGCGTATGCCCTCATTTTTCGGAGTTGTCACACAATGCGGGAAACAGCGTCGGAAAGTCGGCGGACACCGATAAGCTCAATACCTTTGGGAACTGAGGTTACCGCTTTAAGACAGCTTGCGGGAAGAATACATTTTTTAAAGCCCATACGCGCCGCCTCACTGACGCGTGCCTGAGCGCGGGGAACACTTCTGATTTCCCCCGAAAGACCTATTTCGCCGAAAGCTACCGTGCTTTCGTCAATGGGAATATCCCGCAGTCCCGACACAAGGGACATTGCCACCGCCAGATCCGCCGCCGGCTCGTCAAGCCTTATTCCTCCGACGATATTAACATATGTATCGAGATTTGAAAACATAAGCCCCAGCCTTTTTTCAAGCACGGCGAGCAGTAAATTAAGCCTGTTGTAATCAAATCCCGTGGCAGTTCGCCTTGCGTTCCCGAAGCCCGTGGCGGCAACAAGCCCCTGAACCTCGGCCAGAATGGGGCGCGTACCCTCGATAACGCAGGTTATGCACCCGCCCGAAACATTGCTCATTCTGCCGGACAGCATCATAGCAGACGGGTTCTCAACCTCCGAAAGACCGGTTTCCGTCATTTCAAAAACACCTATTTCGTTTGTTGAGCCGAAACGGTTTTTAATAGCCCTTAAAATGCGGTAAGATTGGTTGCGCTCGCCCTCAAAATAAAGTACGGTATCTACAATATGCTCCATAACCTTAGGACCCGCAATATCTCCGCCCTTGTTAACATGGCCGACAATGAATATCGGAATATCAAGGCTTTTGCCCGTACGTAAAAGCAGATTTGTTGATTCCCTTACCTGAACAATGCTTCCGGGTGATGACGATATGTCACCGTGCTGCATTGTTTGAATTGAATCGACAATAACAAGGTCGGGTCTTGCGGAGTTTATGTATTCGCACACGGTCTGGACGTCGGTTTCCGTCATTACCGAAACGCTGTCGCCCTCAACCCCTATGCGTTTGGCTCTCAGCTTTATTTGAACGGCGGACTCTTCGCCCGATACATAAAGAATTTTAAGTTCGTTTTGCAGTGCGTTGCATACCTGAAGGAGTATTGTGGACTTTCCTATTCCGGGATCGCCCGATAAAAGCACCACAGAGCCTTTTACAATTCCGCCGCCGAGTACCCTGTCAAGTTCGGATATTCCGGTTACAAAGCGATGTTCATCCGCCGCGTTTATATTTGAAAGCGGCGTTGCCGAAAATGTGTGAACAGGCCTTACGGCAGAAGGAGCCGCGGATTTCTGCGGCAGCCTCACATCCTCCGTCATGGTATTCCATTCGCCGCATCCGGGACACTTCCCCACCCATTTCGGGCTTTCGTATCCGCACTCGTTACACACAAAAACCGTTTTACTTTTCCCTGCCATTTTTTCCTCCGTAATAATTCTTAATTCCGCAAAAAATGCTGAACGCCATTTTTTTCTGGTATTCCTCATCCTTAAGTCTTTTTAACTCGGCGGTGTTGCTTAAAAAACCGCACTCCACAAGAACCGCCGGCACGGTTGCGTTGTAAAGAATATAGGTACTGCTGGTCGCCTGTTTGTTAACTCTTTGATTTTCCGGCTGTAAAAGCCGCACTATCGATTCCTGAATGTCCATTCCAAGCTTCTTTGATTCTTCCCTTTTTGCGCTGTAAAACACCTGCGAGCCGTTTGCCGCCGATGTTGTGAATTTGTTTAAATGTATACTCACAAAAACCGCGTCGGGATAATCGTTCATAAGCTTAAGCCGATTTTTAAGGTCGCTTTTCTTTCTTACGGCAATTTTATCGGTTTCAACGCTGTCGGTTGAAACATCGCTTTCCCTGGTCATCACCACATTGAAATTACTGTTTTGAAGCAGAGATTTCAACATTGCGGCAATTTTAAGATTAATATCCTTTTCAACCGTGCCGTCGTGTGCAACCGCACCCCCGTCAAACCCTCCGTGGGCTGAGTTCGACAATACTATATATTTTTAGTAATTCAGTATATTTTTCGTTTTTTGTGTGGCAATTTTGCTTAAATTTTCCACTCAATCTTAATTTCTCGCTTGCCGCCTTTTTTTACCTTTCCAATGAAAACTTTGCTTATAAATTCATTGGCAACTTCAAATGTTAAGACGTCAATTTTTCGGTACTTTTCAAGTATTGATTTTGTATTTACCGTTGTTTCGCTATCGGTGAATTTGGATAAACGATTTTTCAAAAGCTCAATGCGGTTTTCCATTTCTTTAGACTCATTTTGATATTGCTCACGAAAGACTGTAAACTCCTCTAATGTGATTATACCGTCCAATTTATCGGTATACATCTGAGCCATTCGGGTATCGTTTCGCTTCACCTTATCTTCAAGGTCCTTAATTTGGGCGGTCAAGGATTTTTCCCTGCTTCTGTCCGGCTTTGGTTGTTCCAGTTTACCTATCAGCTTTTCGTCATAATATTTTTGCAGCAATTTGTTTATTTCCTTCATAACAATTTGCTCAAGCTCATCAAGACGAATAGTATGTTCGTTATCGCAAAGTCCGCTTGTAGTTTTACGGGTTCGGCAAGAAAGATAATTGTACCGTCCGGCACGGAGTTGATAGCTCATTTTCCACATAGTGTTGCCGCATTCGCCGCAAAATACTTTTTTTGCAAGTGAATAGCAGCTTCCGCTTGGAATCTTTTGACCTCTGCCACGGGAAAGCCGAGCCTCCTGAGCCTTATTAAAGGTTTCTTTTGAAATAATCGGCTCGTGCATACCTTCAACAATATCCCATTGGCTTTGCGGCTTCTGTCTGCGCTTGCCGGTTTTGTAGTTTATTACTTCCTGTCGTCCCTGCACCAGCGCACCTGTATACTCATATCGGCGGATTATTGCATAAACTGCGGAATCGGACCAGGTTTTTCTCGGTGAAGGTTTCTTTTCGTAATTACCGTTGTAATAATTACTTCCCAACTGCTTTTTGTGTACGCAGGGCGGCGGAACACTTTCGTCATTCAAGACCTTTGCTATTGTAATATAGCCCATTCCCTGTATGTACATATCAAATATCCGCTTTACAACAGGCGCAGCTGCTTCATCTATGATAAGATGATTTTTATTATCCGGGTCAACTAAATAACCGTAAGGCGCAAAAGAGCCGACAAACTCACCGGATTTTCGTTTGGAGCTGAGCGTCGATTTCACATTTTCGGAAAGATCTTCTAAAAGCCATTCATTAACAAGTCCGTTAATCTGTCGAGCTTTTTTATTGCCCTTAACATTTGTGTCGGCATTATCAACCACACTGACAAAACGAACCCCCCATTCGAGAAATTTTCCGTGAATGTAGCGTTCGATCATCTCCATATCACGCGAAAAACGGGATTGTGTTTTGCAGACAACCACCGTACATCTGCCCTCTTCACAGTCATTAAGCAACTGATTCCACGCAGGTCTATTAGCGTCCGCACCACTGTAATCTTCATCGGAGTAAATGCCGTTGATCTGCCACCCTTTTTCGATACAGTAGTTTATAAGCATTGTCTTTTGATTTTGGATACTCTCGCTTTCATCGGTGATATTTTTTTTGTCCCTATCTTCTGAAGAAAGACGAACATAAATATCCGCAATTTCTGTTAACATTTAAAGCGTTCCTCCTTTTTGGGGTCGGAAACGCTGCCGTAAAATGCAACACTCATATTATAATCTAATTCCATATTTTTTTCAATATCAAAAAAGCAAAGAGTTCTGATTGCTTCGTTTATTTTTTTTTTACGTTCCGATTCGCTGATATTGGAGAACGCATTAACCACAGTGTATTTAACTTTAATATCCTTCATATAATACGCCCTCTCGGTATAATTTTCTTATATAATATTTATGCTGTTTTTCGGTTTTTAATGTTTTGACGATTATTTTTTATGCATTAATACTTACCTTCAATGCTTCTGCAATGCCATAGGTATTGACCTTGACGGCAAAAAGGATATTCCGGGTATGTGGGTAGGCGAAAACGAAAGCTCAAAGTTTTGGGCGACAGTGCTGAACGGACTTCGCAACAGAGGCGTCGAGGATATTTTTATTGCCTGCACAGACAACCTGAACGGCTTTTCCGATGCCATTGCCGCCGTATATCCGAAAACCGACATTCAGAACTGTATCATTCATCAGCTGAGAAATTCAAGCAAGTATGTTTCCTACAAAGATTTAAAAGCACTTATGGCTGACCTAAAGGCGGTATACGCTGGACCTGATGATTTTCGTTTGGGTAGTATTTTCCGAACATTAGATCGTCGCAAATAATAATTGGTACAAACAGCAAGACAGTGAACAACACCTGCGAATATTTAAAAGTGCTATGCATTTGTATGTAGTATAAATGCCCCAAAATCGCAATGCTTTTCACTCTTAAAGAATTAAAATAATGTCCCGTGCATAAATATTCTTGAATAGGTAAAATGCATTCTTATTTTAAATGTTTGGATGTGATTGCGGAATGTTTAAAGGACGTATAGCAGCGGTGCTGGCGGTTGTTTTGTGCCTTGCGTTTTTCAGCACTATTTTTGGCAGGGAATTTGTCGGCAGGGCGACCTCGGGGAGGGTTGATATGCGCCCGACGGTCATCCTTGATGCCGGTCACGTTGGGTTTAATAATACTATATTCGCGTCTAAAAACTGCCGTTAAAATTCAATACAAAGTCAGGTCCCCCGGCTACTGAAAACGCTTTATGAGGACAAGCTCAGCGGCAAGACCTCGGAGGATAACTACTGTGTTCTTTCGCA
This sequence comes from uncultured Eubacteriales bacterium, assembly GCA_934454655.1. Classification (GTDB taxonomy): domain Bacteria; phylum Bacillota; class Clostridia; order Oscillospirales; family Acutalibacteraceae; genus UBA737. The sequence goes on from CAKSFK010000025.1 coordinate 21,929, forward strand.
GGAAT
>CAKSFK010000026.1 GCA_934454655.1 uncultured Eubacteriales bacterium
GTTCCCGAGGTGATTCGAACACCCGACCTACCGCTTAGGAGGCGGTCGCTCTATCCAGCTGAGCTACGGAAACATATATGTATTTTTAAACAACAAGCCGCCCGTTTTACAACGGGCGGCTTTATATTACCCGAAATGCAGTGTGCCGCCTGCAATCACATCACAGCTATTATAACACACCGCTTTTTCAATTTCAAGCCTTTTTAAGCTTAATTTTTCGGCTATCCGCCGTTACATCAGGCTTCTGTAAATTTCGGCTATCTCCTCAACGCTGGTATCCCGCGGATTTCCGGGGCGGCAGGCATCGGCATAGGCAGACTCCGCAAGCGCGGGTATATCCTCTTCCTTAACAATGTCCTTTAATGTTGAGGGGATACCCACGTCCTCCGAAAGCTTACGTACAGCGTCAACAGCCGCCTTGCGGTATTCTTCCTTACTCATACCGTCAACGCCCTCAACGCCCATAGCCTTTGCAATGTCCTTATACTTCTCGCCCGTATAATCCGCGTTGTAAGCCATAACTGCGGGGAGAAGAATTGCACATGCCTTGCCGTGCGGAGTGTCATAATAAGCCGAAAGGGTGTGAGCCATAGAGTGGTCTACGCCGAGCCCGACGTTTGAGAAGCCCATACCTGCCACATACTGTCCGAGAGCCATACCCTCCCTACCGCTTTTGCCGTTCTTTACGGCGTCGCGCAGTGAGCGGGCAATTATTTCAATGGCTTTAATGTGGAACATATCCGAAAGCTCCCACGCGCCCTTGGTTATGTAGCCTTCAATTGCGTGGGTGAGCGCGTCCATACCGGTTGCCGCGGTAAGGGAAGCCGGCATTGTAGACATCATATCCGGGTCTACAACCGCAACCACGGGAATATCGTGTGCGTCAACACATACAAACTTGCGTTTCTTTTCAACATCGGTAATAACGTAGTTAATGGTAACCTCTGCCGCTGTTCCTGCGGTTGTGGGTACCGCAATTATGGGAACGCACTTATTCTTTGTGGGTGCAACGCCCTCAAGCGAGCGAACATCCGCAAATTCCGGATTAGCTATTATTATGCCTATTGCCTTAGCGGTATCCATTGATGAACCACCGCCGATCGCGACAATGCAGTCTGCCCCGCAGGCCTTAAATTCTTCAACGCCGTGCTGAACGTTCTCAATTGTGGGGTTCGGTTTAATATCGGAGTAAAGCTTGTACTCTATTCCCGCTTTTTCAATAATATCCGTAACCTTTTTGGATACGCCGAATTTTACAAGGTCCGGGTCGGAAGCGACAAACACTTTCTTAAATCCGCGGCTTTTTATTTCCTCGGGTATTGCGTTTATTGCGCCCGCGCCGTGATAAGATGTTTCGTTAAGCATAAATTTGTTCATAAAGAAAATCACCTTTCCTTTTAATACTTACACGGGAAAATCCTCTTTTCCGCGTTAAATATATTATAACGTATAAAAATAACGTTTTCAATTACGAAAACGTTAATAATATGTTACAAATAAATAAAAAAGCAACAATAAACAGCTTGTAAAAAATACCGACAGTGGTTTTCTTAATTCAGGTTATACTTTTTATAGCAGGAAGGGTCGAGAGAAGTTTTTGTGCGCTTTCATAAGCCAAAGCGGTCTCCTTTTTCTTTTCAAGGATCGTATCGGCTACACGCCTGCACGAAATTGTAAGCCCTTCGGGCAGTTCAATTCCCGACTGTTCCTTAACCTTCTCATAAAAATCAGAGCCGAGGCTTAAGCCTTCCCCCTCAAAAAGTCCTTCATTGGAAACTCCGCTGAGATATTCATAAGCCTCACCATCGGTAATAAACAGCAGAGCATTTTCGTCTGCCGCGATAAGCGATTGAAGCTTTGTAAGCATTGTGTTTCTATATTGCGCGTTTCCCGAATTGTTTGTAAAACTGCAGTTTACAACCTGAACGTTGACCTTGCTGTCGCCGTTAATATCGGAGGCATACCGGCTCAGATAATCCGCCATTGCCTCGGTTTGAGCGTCAAGAGCGGCGGTGTAGGAAAAGTAAACAACCTCAATATCGTATTTTTTTCTTGTCGCGCACTGGGTTATAAGCACAGCCAGTACGACAACCGCCGCCGTGACGGCTATAACGTGCCACTTATACTGAAACCAAAAGTTATCCCACTTTTCCTTGGGCGTTTTCGGAACTATTGCAACCTCGCTGGGCTTAGGCGGCGCCTCCATTTCCCCGTGCTGCATTTTTTTAAGCTCCAAAAATTCCTGCCTTGCTCGGCGCTGTTCATCAAGTATTTCATTTCTTTTATCAGCCATATTTTTCTACTTCTTTCTTACCGTTACAAGGTATTTCTTCGGCATTTCCGCCGGGTGGTAGGCAAGCTTTGCCGTTCTGAGCCCCATATCCCCCGCGTCATCCTCACGGTTGATAAACTTAACGTCCGAACCGAACTTTGCCGAAAACTGATTGACGACCATCTGATATGAGCCCTTAAAGTTCCTGTCTGCCTTTTCAACGTGGGTAAACAGCGTATCCCCCACTTTTTCACCCAGTGAAAAGCCCTCAATTTTGTCGTTTGCAAACAACACTCCGCCGAACATTTTATAATCGGGCAAATTTTCAAGCACCTCGGTTACGATTTTATCCTCTGCCCTTTTTAGCTCCGGTGCGCTTTCGTCCGGATGACTCAGCGACCTGAAAAATTCCAACACACTTTCTGTCCCGACATCGTTAATATCCTTAAACTCCCAGTTCCGCACGGACCGCATAAACTGGTTTATCTGGTTGCGCTGACCCTTAAGCTTGTGACCCGCAAGGGTTATAAGCTGTTCCGAGGTGTAGACGTAATCGGCGTAATCCCTTTGCTCGGTAATAACCGTTTCGGCGTTCGGAATATCAAAATCGCAAAGATACTCCTGCGGAACGGTCATATAGCTTATGCTTCCGTCCTTCTCAATAATTCTTTCGGTAAAGGTTTTCACACTGTCATCCCTTTTAAGTGACAGCGGAACATTGTAATAAAGCTTTCCGTCGGGATAGTGCATTTTAGAGTAGAACACGCCGTTTTCCGCCGCATACTCGGTCTTGTAAAAATTGCGCCACATAAAAAGACCGCCCACGGTATAATCGCAGGTTTTTGAGCGCGCCGCATCAAGATACGGCTTTACCTCATCCGCATCATTAAGAGCTAAAGGTTTAAAATTCATATAAACTTCCCTTTCAAACCGTGTCGGCAATGCTATTTTGCGTCACGTAGTTTGTTGATTTTATCACGCAGATAAGCCGCGTGCTCGAATTCAAGTATTTTTGCCGCCTGCTTCATCTCGTTAGTAAGGCGTTTTATCTCTGCTTCGCGCTCCGACCTTGACATCTTGGAAATCGGCTTATCGCTCTTTACCTTTTTGCCTATTTCTATAACATCGCGCACATCCTTAACAACCGTTTGCGGAACAATTCCGTGTTCCTCGTTATATCTGCTCTGAATGTCGCGGCGGCGCTCGGTTTCGGTTATTGCGCGTTCCATAGACGGCGTAACGCTGTCGGCATACATAATAACCGTTCCCTTTGCGTTTCTCGCGGCTCTGCCTATTGTCTGCACAAGTGATGTTTCACTGCGTAAGAAACCCTCTTTATCGGCGTCCAGTATTGCAACAAGCGACACCTCGGGAATATCAAGACCCTCGCGCAGAAGGTTTATTCCCACAAGCACGTCAAATTCCCCAAGCCGCAGATCCCTTATTATCTCCATACGCTCAACCGTATCCACATCATAGTGCATATAACGTACCTTGACGCCGAGGTTATTAAGATAATCGGTCAAGTCCTCTGCCATTTTTTTGGTGAGCGTTGTTATAAGCACGCGCTCACCCGATGAAACACGTATATTTATTTCGGACACAAGGTCGTCTATCTGCCCCTCGGTAGGTCTTACCGAAACGGTCGGGTCAAGCAGACCGGTGGGTCTTATTACCTGTTCCGCGGTTTGCGCGGCGTGATCCTTTTCAAACTGACCGGGCGTGGCGGATACAAATATCGCCTGATTTATGTGCGAATAAAACTCTTCAAAATTAAGCGGTCGGTTATCGAAGGCAGAGGGAAGCCTGAATCCGTATTTTACCAGATTTTCCTTTCTTGCGCGGTCGCCGCCGTACATACCCCTTACCTGAGGCAGGGTTACGTGGGACTCGTCCACAAACAAAAGGTAGTCTTCGGGAAAATAGTCAAGCAGGGTTGACGGCATACTTCCCGGTTCTCTTCTTGACAGCACGCGTGAATAATTTTCAACACCCTTGCAGGTACCTATCTCCCTGAGCATTTCAATATCGTATTCCGTGCGCTGACGTATTCTCTGCGCCTCAATAAACATTCCGTTGTCATTGAAAAATTTGACGCGTTCTTCCATTTCGTCCTTTATTTCACCGAGAGCCTCCTCAAGCTTATCGTGCGAAACGATGTAATGCGAGGCGGGGTATATTGCCACGTGCGAAAGCAGAGATTTTACCTCGCCCGTCACCGTGTTAATTTCGCTTATCCTGTCTATCTCGTCGCCGAAGAATTCAACCCTTACGGCATTTTCATATGAGTTTGCTGGGAAAATCTCCACCGTATCCCCGCGGACGCGGAATTTATTGCGTACAAAATTAACATCGTTACGTTCATATTGCAGGTCAACAAGCTTGTGCAAAAGCTCATCGCGGCTCTTCTCCATTCCCGTTCTTAACGATATGACCATATTTTTATAATCAATAGGACTGCCGAGCGAATATATGCAGGACACACTGGCGACAATTATAACGTCCCTGCGTTCCGAAAGGGCGCAGGTTGCCGAATGGCGAAGCTTGTCTATTTCATCGTTAATAGCCGAGTCCTTTTCAATGTAGGTATCACTTCCCGGTATATATGCCTCGGGCTGGTAATAATCGTAATACGAAACAAAATACTCAACAGCATTTTCGGGGAAAAATTCGCGGAACTCCGAGCAGAGCTGTGCGGCAAGCGTTTTATTGTGCGCAAGCACCAATGTCGGGCGGTTGACATTCGCTATTATATTCGCCATAGTAAAGGTTTTTCCCGAACCCGTAACGCCTAAGAGAACCTGCTCTGTTAATCCCTTTTCTACGCCCTTTGTAAGCTTATCAATAGCCTGCGGCTGGTCGCCCGTGGGCTTGTATTTTGAATGCAGAATAAATTTATCAGGCACTGTTATCACCCTTTGCCGCATTTGTCGGTCGGCAGAAAATTACACAATACAGTATACCACAAAAGAACATTTAAGTAAACAATCATATAAAAATTCATATCTGTGTAACAAACGACCCGGCTGTAAGAAAATACAACCGGGTCGTTTGTCAGGTACCTGTTTGATCTGTTTTGTCGGCGTTTTCGGCATCGGTATTGCCGATATTTACCTCAATCTCCGCTCCGTATAATCTGTATCCGTCCTTTACAAAGTACGGTTTGCAATATAAGCTTTGAACGTTTTCAAGCGAAACCGATTCGTTTATATTGAACGCGTACGTATAATCTTCATACTGCACATCAACCTCGGTTTCAACATCGGAGGCTATCTTCTTAAACCGCACAAGGTCACGTATATCCGCAACCTCATCACCGTTTAAATCGGCGTTTTCGGCGGTGTTACCGCAAAGCAGCTGCTTTTTAAGCGCCGCCATATCCGCCGCCTTGTCGATTTTTCCGTCGTTATCAATGTCGCAGTAATAAACCCTATCTCGGAAAGCAAGCCAAGGCTTTTGGTTTAACGCTTTTGCGTTGATATATTCGGACGCCGAATCGCAATAGCCGCCTTTTCCGTCATTATATATAACCGTAATCTCGCAGCCTACCGCGGAAATACCGTCAACCGATTTAACTCCTACCGCTATAATATTACCCGCGGCGTTACCCCCGATATAATTTACATCCGACGCACTTGCTTTATACAGCACGGCGCCGCATTTGCATATTTGGGTGTATACGCCGTCTTCTTCTCTGAAATAATAGTTTTGGTGGCTGTTCGGGTCAAGCTCACCGTACATATCACCGCATTTTTCACAGTGGGCGGGTTCAACACAGTTTGCCTCGCCGCCCGTGTGCCGACAGCCGTACATACACACCTTGCACACGCCGTTCACATCAAAATCGTGCGGTCCTGTTATAACCGTACTGCAGCACTCCCAGTGCTGTTCGTGTGTAGTTTCGGTCTTTACGTAATATTCCGTCCACGGCTTACTGTGATTATTTGGGTCGGGCTCGCCGAACCTGCTGCTGCAAACAGAACACCACGCCGCATCTTCACAGGTCGCGGGCCAGCTGTCGCTGTGTCCCTTTGCGGGAATCACAGTGCCGCGGTCCACAACATTGCGGCAGTTCCAACAAACTGTATCGCCCGTGTAGCCATTCTCTGTGCAGGTGGGATCTTTTTTGCCGCTTGTATATGTGCCGGAGGGATAAAAATCGTGATTGTCCGGGTCTATCTGACCGTATTCAATACCGCAGGTATGACACCTTGCCCTTTCGTGGCAGTTGGCAGGTGATGAAACGGGATGTTCGCATATACAGCCGCACACCGTGCAGATACCCTCCTCCCACTTGTGGTATTCATACGGGTATTTCGGTTGACCGCAGCAGCTCCATTTGCTGTGATGTCCCGCGTTGTCCTGCCAGTCCTCCACGTTCCATACGTCCGTTGCGTCGTCGGGGTGTGTATTTCGGTCGATTTCTCCGTAAAGGTTGCCGCATTTTTCGCAGCGTGCGGGCTCCCTGCAGGTTGCCTTGCCGCCCGTGTGCGGGAGCATTTCGCCCTGTGTAATGCCGCACCTTGAGCAGGTTTCGGGCGCGGTGCAGGTGGCTGCCAGCCAATCGTGGCCGTTTTGCCGGCATTTGGTGTTTACCGTCAGATAAAAGTCTGCATAGGTTTTGGAAGATTCTTCTCCATAGGTGAGCTCACAAAGGAATATCCACCCGCTCATATCCACCGTAGCCTTATCAACGCGCAGGCTGCACTTGGTATAGTAGGTAATTCCGTTTGCGGTTTGGGAAATATATTCTTCCGTATAATTGCCGCGCAGCTCCTCAATTTCGGAAATATTAACATTTTCGCTTGTGCCTGCTTTGCGAACCTGCCAGCAAACGCTTGTTGCAACTATCGGGTTGCCCGGCAGTATATCGCTTTCAAACAGCAGACTGTCGCCCTCTACCGCAGTAAACCGCTGACCTTTCCACCCTTCAAAGAACGGATTATAAAGCAGAGTAAGTGTCACCTCATTCGAGATAACATTGCTGAAATTATTGCTTACAACGCAGCGGTAGGCATAATGTGCGGTTGAAACGTAAACGTCACTCGAAGAGGCTGAAAAAACATATTTTTCCCCGTTCGCGCCCTCTATATCCTCAAAGGGTACATCCTCGCCCGCATACGACCGTTTTGCTACTTGCCACTGATATTTTTCGGCATACTTCGCTTTTACCGAAAGGGTTGCACTTGCGGGATATTTAACCGTTTGCGACTGAGGCTGTTCGGTTAGTTTAACCCACCTGTCGGTTACGTTTACCGTGATTTCGGCTGCAAGCTCACCTGTTACATTAGTTCCGTCGGTCTGGGTTGCCACGCATCTGTAAACCCAGCCGTCCATATCCTCTGTCACTTTAAAAGAATATCTTTCCTTGCCGTTTGATTCTTCATGAAGATTAAAATTGCCGTCGCCCTTGTTTATATACCACCTTATATAATTAAACCCGGCGCTCTGCCCGTCGGGCGGGAGTATTTCCTCGGTAAGGGCAAGGGTCGTCATTTTGCCTTCGGAGAAAGAGTTTTCGCATATTAATTTCGGATTGAATATATGCAGTACTGCGGTATATACGCCTACCTGCAGATTTGTGTCGGCTGTGCGAAGCTCGCAGCGGAACGAACGGTTCTTCCAAGTCTCATTCGGCACGGTATAAATAAGCCTGCACTCGCTGTCGCAATTAGGATTATTTATTGTAGTCCAGTTCATATCGTCGTCGCTGTAGGACCATATCAGCTTATAATCTTTCATCTGCTCTGCGGTGGGCGCATTTGCAAACGGTTGTATGTTCACCGTCATTCCCGGGGTTGCCGTATAAAGGCTGCGCGAGTACGCCTCGATACTCTGCGATGAAGTGAGCCACAGGGGATTTCCCGGCTGACCTTTAAGCGTAACCTGTGAAGAACTGCCGCTCGGGGTGGCGCTCAGAGATTCAAGCTCCTCGGGCGATTGCATCCAAAGATAAACCATTTTCCCGTCAATCGGGTATATTCCGGGTCTGAAATAGAGTCTGTCGTTCTTTACGGAAATTTGCGTTACCGTGCTGAACGTCTCACCGTCACCTCCGAGGGTATATGCCTGGCGCCACACCTTAGTGCCCTTCGCGTCGGTTGCCTGACCGTCATAGTCCACATTTATGCTGCCGCCCTCAACAATCACTTTTAAGGATCTCTGAATCCTGCCGGTAATTGTGCCCGCCATGAAATCCACCGTGCCGCCGCCTCTTATGTCCAGCCCGTTCACAACGCCCAGCCCGTAAATTCTGAGGGTCGCGCCGCTTTTAACCTCTATTGGTTTAGTAAAGTTATAGGTTTTGCCTTCGGAGAACTCCAACAGCAATTCGCCCGATTCTACCGTAATTGCGGGAATCTTGCCGCTTTCTGTATAAGGATCCAGCTTATGGTCGCCCGAAACGGAGTGAATGCTGAAATCGGTGTTTTTTATAATAAGATCATTAAGGTTAAGCGTACCCGAATAAGAATTTATAGCCAACGTCGGATGATTGTAATACGACCAATATGTGCCGCTGCCGACCTTGCGCAGATATATTCCGTCGCGCCCGTAGGCGGCATATTCCAAGTATTTCTCGTAGCCGTCTTTGCTTACAGCGGTGGTAATACCCGCTACGCCGTCCGCTAAGTTGGGGTCGCCCGGTATCACTCTCTGTATACCGTCGGGGTTTGCCTTTTCCACACCGGCGCGCAATACTCCGCTGCCCTTGAAATTGATTGTTCCTTTGCTCGGAAAGATATAGCAGATACCGGCGGAGCGGAGATAGCTTTTCTGTTCTGAGCCTTGTTTTACAAACGCTTCGACAACGCCGCCGCCCGATATATTCAGAGTTTCTGCATTAATACCCACGTTTGCGGGAACTGAAACAGTCGGTTTTTCGCCCTGCGCGTAGCTTATAGCGGTCAGCTTACCGCCGTAAACATTTATAGTTCCGTCGCAGTAAATACCGCTGATGCCGTAGTCGTCCGTATTGCTGTCTCGCTCTATTACGGAATAAACCTCTGAGGTATCATATATATCTATACTTTTAGAGGCATGAATCGGGGTATTATACATAAGTTTCATCGCCCCGCCGTAGCCGCAGGTTGCGTTGATTTTGGTTCCGCCCTTGACGATGAGACGCTGCACATCAATACAATTGGTATATGCGCCCATCATAATTCCGCCTGTGCAGCCGTCCATAGTGAGTTTGGAGGCGGAAATCCCCCTTAGGTTTGTGTAAACCTTCAGCCTTGCCGAGCCTGTTACAGTCACATTGCCGTTAGGATTGTAAATTCCGTAAAACGTATTATATGAGTCCGTGTTGCCTATCCGTTCAGCCGCATGACCGCTGATGTACGGGTCCCCTATGGTGCTTTCCTTGCCTTCCAGCCTGATATTCAGGTTCATACTGTTTTCAACACGAATAAAAGCATAGTAATATACCTTGGTTTCCGAATCATATTTAATGATAGTCGCTTTATCCGCCACATCGCTTATAAAGCCGTTGAGCGTCAGCGTATTTGTGCTCGGATCGAATTTCCAGCCCTCTCCCGAGAGCTTATCACTTGTAACCCGCTTGCCGCCGACATCAAGACCGTAGTCAACGGCATCGGCGCTTGTTTGCAGCACTAAAGCTGCCGCGGCAGTAAGCGCCGCAATGAAGACCGAAACCAGGTTTAAAAACAGCCGTTTCTTCATTTTATTTTACCTCCGTAAAATCAGTATTTTTATATTTATCGGCAAACAAGCCAACCGCCTGCTTTAATATTTCCATCTGACTTTTTAAATAGTATTCATCCTCAAACATGGCATAGTGCACGCACGCGCGGACGAGAATGAAGATAAGCGGAGTCAGCACTCCCGACGGAATTCCGAGTTTCGTCTCAAGCCGTTTTGCGTATTCGGTATACCTCTTGTCAACGCCCTCAAAAAACTTCTTCCCATATTCAATATATTTCGGGTGGGTATATACCTGATACATTAATCGGTATTTTTTTCCGTGCTTTTTTGCCGTCCAGTACGGTATCTCATCAATAAAGCGCATAAGCTCCTCGGGGTCGGTAGGCGCTTTTGCCATAAAATCATCCTCCACCTTTGCCATACAGTGGGCAGTGGACTGAATTATCATATCATCAAGATTTTCAAAATACAGATACAGTGTGGCGGAGTTGCATTCGCAAGCCTGAGCTATTGCTTTTATGCCGACGCCGGACAGTCCGTTCTCGGCGTAACATTCAAAGCATTTCTCCATTAACTCGGTCTTTCTTGCCTGTCGCTGTTCTTCGTTTACGGTACGCAATTATCGTCTTACCTTTCAATAACTAATCGTTCATTTATATAATAGCATATTGCCGACGCTTTTGCAACACCTAATTTGCCCTAAAAATAAAAAAAGCGGCGTTGCCGCCGCTGAGTATATCAAAAAATTTTATTGACAAGGGAAAGTGAAGAATGATTTACAGCCATACCGACAAAACCGTCACACAGTTCCGTCTTTATTACTTCGGAAATCTATTTTGCCGTGCTCCTCTTCAAATTCTCTTATACATTTTCTTATTAAATACAATACCTCGCCGTTTGCGGAACGACCCTCGTACTTTGAGATATAGTGAAGCTTGTAATGAAGTTCCGGGTCAATTTCCAGCCCTAAATGCTTATTATTTTTATTTCTCATACCATCACCGCAATCTTAAATTAAGTAGATTTTAAGATTATACTGTGATATAATGTTGTCAGTATACTTAAATTAAGTATACTAAAACGAAAGGAATGATATTATGCAATGTGCAAATTTTTTATGCTTTTACGAAAAATCAGGTAAGTGTATACCGGATGATATAACGCTTAATGAATGCGGATATTGCAGAGAATGTATTTACATAAATGTTGACAAAAAAGAATTAAGCCGTCTTAAAAAAGAAACAACAGAAAGTGTTGAAAAGGATTACTAAATGTTTTTCACGAGCAGGATAAATTGAAAATAACTGTACCGACAAAGCAAAATCAACCGCCCCTAAGGGCGGTCGAATTTGCGGTTTTCGCTATGGATATCAGCAGCAGCCGCAGTTGTTGTTATCGCAACCGCATCCGTTGCCGCAGCCGCCGAATCCGCAGCCGCCGCAGCATACGAGTATAAGCACCAGAATAAGGATCCAGGTGCAGCTGTTTCCGCCGAAGCAATTGTTGTTACACATTAAGAAAACCTCCTTTTCTGTTTTCATCACATACTATGCCGCAAGATTCCTATACGTTACAGACAAAGGGAAAAATTGTTTTCAAAAAATATTTGACTTTTACTGACCTTTGATGTATAATCATAGTCAGTAAAGGTCAATGAGAGGAGCGTTAATTATGAGAATGAGTGACCTGATAACTGCCGAGATTATTAAAATGCTTAACGAGTCCGACGTTAACACCGCGGAGATACAGCGCAACGAGTTTGCGAACAGTATGGGCTGCGCCCCAAGCCAGATAAATTACGTGCTTTCCTCGCGGTTTACGCCGGAACACGGCTATATGATTGAGAGTCGCCGTGGCGGCGGCGGATACATCAGAATCCACCGCGTGGTATTAACGCATACAACGGCGCTTATGCACATAATTAATTCCATAGGCGATTCGGTAGATGCCATGACCACCAGAATAACACTTGAAAACTGCATTGAGTCCGGAATAATCACACCGAGTACCGCAAAGCTTATCGCGGCGGCGGTTTCCGGCAGTGTTATGCAAACCGTTTCCGTTGAAATGAGGGACAATTTACGCGCCGCGATTTTAAAGCAGATGCTGCTTACCCAAATTGACTGACACGGGGGATAATTTTATGATTTGCGACAAATGCGGCAAAGCGCCCGCAACAACACACATTAAACAGATAATCAACGGAATTGTAACCGACCGCGCTTTGTGCGACAGCTGTGCCGCCGAGGAAGGTATCGGTCAGGTTTTAGGCGGCGGTCTTTCCGAAATGCTTTCAAAATTTTTCGGGGACATTGCGGGAACAGCCGAAAGGCAGAACGCCCTGCGCTGTCCCGTGTGCGGTTCAAGCTTTTCCGATATTGCAAAGACCGGCAAGGCAGGCTGTGCGGAATGTTACAGGACGTTTTACAGTGATTTGTACCCCTATTTAAAAAGAGTTCACGGTAATGTGGCGCACGCCGGCAAAATACCGAACAGCGCGCCGCTTGCCGTAAGGCAGAGCGAGGATACGCCCGACAGCCTTCGTATGGAGATGAACCGCCTGGTAAGCGAGGAGCGCTTTGAAGAGGCGGCTAAGGTCAGGGACAAAATAAAGGAATTAGAGGGTAAAAAAGAATGAGCAGCTGGTATAACGACAACACCGGCGCAGGCGGCATTGCCGTAAGTACGAGAATACGCCTTGCGCGCAATCTGCCGGGCATTCCGTTTCCCGCCGGAATGAGCAACAGCGAACGGGTGCGCCTTAACGAAACCGTGAAAGCGGCGATAGAAAACAGCAACACCCCGTTTTCCAAAAATCTTAAATATATAGATATGCTTTCCGTTCCCGAAAACGAGGCGGCGGCAATGGCGGCAAGGCACATAATAAGCCCCGAATTTGCAGAGGACACCCGCCCCCGCGCGGTAATATTATCGGATGATGAGAGCATAAGCATAATGGTAGGCGAAGAGGACCACGTAAGAATACAGGTAATTACGGGCGGAATGAACTTAGGCGCCGCTTATGACACCGCCTGCCTTATCGACGACCTGCTTTACGGCACTCTGCATTTCGCATTTGACAAAAAGCTGGGTTTTCTTACCGCCTGCCCCACTAACCTCGGCACAGGACTCAGAGCCTCGGTAATGCTGCATTTGCCGGTGTGCGAATCGTCGGGCGAAATTCCCGCTCTTTCGGACGCTGTTTCAAAAATAGGCTTCACCGTTCGCGGAATATACGGCGAAGGCAGCCGTTCCGCCGCCGCTATGTACCAAGTATCAAATCAGATAACGCTTGGCATAAGCGAAAAAAACGCAATCGGAAATCTTGAAATAATAACCTCCCAGTTAATGCAAAAGGAAACCGAAAAGCGAGCGGAGCTTAACCGCATACAGCTTGAGGATATGTGTTTCAGAGCGCTCGGAATACTTGAAAACTGCCGAATTCTCAAGAACTCCGAAATGATGAATTTGCTTTCGGCGATTAAGCTTGGTATCGATATGGGCATAATAGATAAGAAAATCAACCCGGTAAGGCTTATGATAGAGGGTCAGCCCAATATGCTTGTTAAAAAATACGGCATTATGAAGCCGGACGAGGAACCTATTTACCGCGCGGGCTTTATAAGAGAAAATCTTTAATATTCGGCACGCAAAGTCAGGAGATGCGGAATGAAATACAGTTTTAACGGTTTTACAACAAAGGCAAACGAAGCGCTCAATCAGGCAATAAGCTCTGCCGAACGGTTGGGTCACACATATGTCGGCAGCGAGCATTTACTGCTTGGGCTTTTAAAAATAGGCGGCGGATTTGCCGCGGCGCTGCTTAACAAAAGCGGCGTTACCGAACAGAAGATCGAGGAACTGATACGCTCCGAAATAGGGTGCGGAACGCCCACAAGGCTTTCGCCCGATTATTTTACCCCGCGGGCAAAACGGGTTATTGAAAGCGCCGTGGCAAGCTGTGCGGGAATAGGTAAAAAGTATGTCGGTACAGAGCATTTGCTCATAGGCATAGTAAGCGACGGCGAGAATTACGCCGTGCGTTTTTTAGCAGAACTCGGCGTTGATCCGGCTGTTATTACCGATGAGGCGGCAAGGGCTTCGGGCTTCGGCGGCGGAGCGTCTACCGAGGCTGTCGGCTTTGATGGCGGACAAAGCGCCGAAAAGGCAAAGAACCTTTTAAAATACGGCAGAGATTTAACGGAAGAGGCGAAAAAAGGCAAGCTTGACCCTGTTATAGGCAGAGAGAACGAGATTGAACGCGTAATTCAGATACTTTGCCGCCGAACAAAAAACAACCCCTGCCTTATAGGCGAGCCGGGCGTCGGCAAAACCGCAATAGCGGAGGGTTTGGCGCAGAAAATAGCCTCGGGCGAGGTTCCCGATATTCTTGAAAACAAGCGGGTTTTTGCCCTTGACCTTACCGGAATGGTTGCAGGCACAAAATACCGCGGAGATTTTGAGGACAGAATAAAATCCGTGATAGACGAGGTTAAATCGTCAGGGAATATCATACTTTTTATAGATGAAGTTCACACCATTGTGGGTGCCGGCTCCGCCGAGGGCTCAACCGACGCGGCAAACATTTTGAAACCCTCTCTCGCAAGAGGAGAACTCCAGCTTATAGGTGCAACCACGGTGGGCGAATACCGCAAAAACATTGAAAAAGACCCGGCGCTTGAAAGGCGTTTTCAGCCGGTCAACGTTGCCGAGCCGTCGCCCGAGGACGCCGTGCTTATTCTTAAGGGACTTCGCAACAAGTACGAGGCGCACCACAAGGTAAAGATCGGCGATGACGCCGTGGAAGCCGCGGTAAAGCTTTCAGCACGCTATATTACCGACAGGTTTTTGCCCGACAAGGCAATCGACCTTATAGACGAAGCGGCATCAAAAGTGCGGCTTGCCGTCTGTGCGCCGCCGCCCGAGCTTAAGGAGATTGAGAAAAAAATAGCCGGTGTTGAGGACGATAAGATCGCAGCCGTTAAGGCACAGGATTTTGAAAAGGCGGCACTGCTCCGCGACAGCGAGAACAAGCTTAAAGAAGAGTACCGCGCGATAAAAGAAAAACGCCGCAGTGCAGGCAGCCGCATTAACGGTGAAGTGACGGAAAACGATATTGCGGCAATAGTTTCCGCATGGACGGGTATTCCGGTATTCCGGCTTACCGAGGAAGAAAGCACAAGACTTTTGCGGCTTGAGAACGAACTGCACAAATCGGTTGTGGGTCAGGACGAGGCGGTAAAGGCGGTTGCGCACGCAATACGCCGCGGCAGAGCGGGGCTTAAGGACCCGCGCCGTCCCATCGGTTCGTTTATATTCTTAGGTCCTACGGGCGTCGGCAAGACCGAACTTTGCAAAACACTTTCGCGCGTTATGTTCGGCAGCGAAAATATGATGATAAGGCTTGATATGTCGGAATATATGGAAAAACACACGGTTTCCCGCCTTGTGGGTTCGCCCCCCGGATATGTCGGCTTTGAGGAAGGCGGCCAGCTTACAGAAAAGGTAAGGCGTCAACCGTATTCGGTGATTTTGTTCGACGAAATCGAAAAAGCCCACACCGATGTTTTTAACATTCTTTTGCAGATATTGGAGGACGGAATTTTAACCGACGCACAAGGCAGACGGGTTGATTTTAAAAATACGGTTATAATAATGACATCAAACGTCGGCGCAAAGCTTATAACCGAAAGAAAAGTACCGTTCGGATTCGGCGAACACACGGCGGAGGACGACGGAAAGGATGTAAAGGAGCTTTGTATAAACGAGCTTAAAAAAACATTCAAGCCCGAGTTTTTAAACCGTGTGGACGATATTATTGTCTTTTCAAAGCTTGACCGCAAACAGATAGCCGAGATAGCGGGCAGGATACTTTCACAGCTGGCAGAGCGTGTAAAGGAGCAAGGAATAACCCTTACGTTTGACGACAGCGTGAAATATGCGCTCGCCGAAAAGGGATTTGACCCGATCTACGGCGCGCGCCCGTTAAGACGCGCGATTACAAGCTGTGTTGAGGACGCGCTGAGCGAAAGGCTTCTTGACGGTTCCCTAAAGCCGGGCGACAGTGTTAGCTGTCGGTTTGAAAACGGCGAATTCGCCTTTAAATAACAGCAATTCCACCGGCAGTAGAGTATGTTTTGAGCAACTCTACTGCCTGATTTTTTGCGGTAGAACGGCAAGGCTAGGCTTTAGGGTGAAACAATGTGCTTCGGGTGATATAATACAGGAGATAAAATTGCGAGGAGTTTTTTGATGGGCTTTAAAATTGTAACCGATTCGAGCGCAAATCTTACAGACGGGCAGATTGAGGAATACGGGGTTGAAATATTATCCCTTAAATATTATATAGACGGCAAAGAGTACGACAGCTATGTAAAGGGAGTTCCCACAAATTACGCCGAAACCTATTCCCTTTTAAGGCAAAAGGCAAAAATAACCACCTCGCTTGTATCGCGCGAGGCGTGCGACAAGACAATAATACCCATTCTTGAAAGCGGAGAGGACGCTTTGGTACTTGCCTTTTCCTCGGGGCTTTCCGGCACATACGGAAACATTGAGAACGCCGCGCGGGATTACCGCGTGCAGTTCCCCGAAAGAAAAATAATTGTTGTTGACACACTGTGCGCCTCCTTAGGCGAGGGAATGGCGGTTCACTATGCCGTAAAGCTTAAAAACGAGGGAAAAACCATTGAAGAAGTGGCTGACTGGGTGGAAAAACACAAACTTAACATATGCCACATTTTCACAATAGACGATCTGTTCTTTTTAAAACGCGGCGGCAGACTTTCGGGTACGGGCGCTGTTGTAGGCACGTTGCTCGGAATAAAGCCGGTTCTGCACACTGCGGACGACGGCAAGCTTTATGTTACAGGCAAGGTGCGCGGCAGAAAAGCCTCGGTGGAATATCTTATAAAGTCCGTGGGTGAGCGCGCTGCGGAACCCGAAAAGCAGGAGGTTTTTGTTGTTCACGGCGACTGTGTCGATGAAGCGGAATATATTGCAAGCGAAATAAAGAAAAGATATAATGTTAAAAAAACCGTTGTAAACTGGGTTGACCCTGTTATAGGCGCGCACTCGGGACCCGGCACACTCTCTGTGTTTTTTATGGGCGAAAGACGTTAAATAAGGCTTGAATTGCCATTTTGTTTGTGCTATAATCTGCCTAGAAACCGAAACAAGGAGAGATAGCAATGAATTTGATAACAGCACCCGAAAATGAAAAACCGCTTGATAATATTGTGGGTGACGGAGGTTATACCGCAATATTCAGAACAATATGCTGCATCGGGGACAGCCTTTCCTCGGGAGAATTTGAGGCGGACGCGGGCGACGGCAATAGCTCATACCACGATATGTACGAATATTCCTGGGGTCAGTTCATCGCGCGTATGTGCGGCAGTAAGGTATACAATTTCTCGCGCGGCGGAATGACGGCAAAATGGTATCTTGACAGCTTTGCGGACGAAAACGATTTCTGGAATCCCGAATTTGCGTCGCAGGCGTACATAATCGCCCTCGGAGTAAACGATATTATCAACCAGAAAAACGCGGTCGGCACCGCCGATGATATCGATTTCAACTGCTACAAAAACAATAAGAAAAACTTTGCCGGGTACTACGGTGAGATAATTCAGCGTATGAAAGAAATTCAGCCGCGTGCAAAGTTCTTTTTAATGACTATGGCAAACGGCGGCGAAAATGCCGACACGAAGGAAGATAAAGAAGCCCACAGAGCATTTCTTTACAGCCTTGCCGAAAAGTTTGACAACACCTATGTAATTGATTTAATGAAATACGGACCCGCCTATGACGAGGAGTTTAAAAAGAATTACTATATGCGAGGTCATATGAACCCGATGGGCTATATGCTCACGGCAAAAATGGTTGCATCGTATATAGATTATATTATCCGCCACAATATGCAGGACTTCAAGGAAGTAGGATTCATAGGAACAGACCTGCACAGCTGATACAAAAAATCAACATAAAAAACCTTCCTCTGACGAGGAAGGTTTCAGTCTGTCGAAAAAGTCCAGTAAAAGCTGGGCTTTTTTACGTAAATATGGTATAATAGAAGCGGTGATGAAAG
>CAKSFK010000027.1 GCA_934454655.1 uncultured Eubacteriales bacterium
GACTTGCTGTTTGTCATTGTCTGTTTACCTCCTTAATTTCTTTTTTCAATGACAAAATGTAAACACGGACTTTGCCGTGAAAACATTAATGCAATCAAAAGGTGCAATATTTAATTGATTGCCCCTCCGCGGCGGGCGGAGAGGACTTGAAACCAAATTCGGTATACTAGTTCTTTGAAACAACGAACCAGTCGCCGTCCTTTGTAACAGTGCAGTTTTCACCGAGAACAATCTCGTTTTCACCGACATTGGCGGTTTCAGGATTGAACTTATAGAAACGACCGCCGTTGACGGTTATGGTAGACGCGCTGCCGTCCTTGCAGTTCAGCGTCCATTGGGGTGTCACACACTTAAATGTGCCGCCGTTGATCACAATATTTGCGCCGCCTTCGGCGTAAATGAGATCAAAGTGATCGTCATGATCAGCCGGAACTCCGACCTGTGCAAAATTACCGCCGTTGATTATAACCTTAGTATTGCTTCCGGTTGCCCAAACGGCAACTGCTTCGTGCCAAGTTACCGTTTTGCCGTTCTGTTCGGTTTCAAACTCCGCGTATTCAGAGTATACGTCGGCATTAATGGTAGTGGTACCTCCGAGCACCTCAACGGTTCCGTCTTTGCCGGATGCCTGAACATTCTGATCGACAATGCGGTCATATTTGCTGGAAATGCGGCTGAGAACGGTGGCTGCGTTTTTATCGTAATCCTTGCCGAAACTGTCATTTTCCGCAGTTGCCTGCGTAGCGTGAACTTCAAGACCGAGTCCCGTAATCTTAGAAGTCCATGTTTTACTTTTTGCGTTTGCCTCATTGCCGACAGATGTGGGCATATAGATAACCACCGCAAACGGATTTGTGGATTCTCCCGCATTCAGAACATTCCAGCCGTCAGTCAATTGCACACCCTTTTTCAGAGCCTTCTCGACACCGGAAATTGCATTCCACGCATCGTCGCGTGACGCAAAAGCAGCATTGACATTCGCAACGCCTATTTTGAGGTAATCGCCTACATAGTAGTAATTACCAAGAACGCTCTTTCCCTTACTGACATTGTAGTTGTGGGCAAATTCAGTTTCATACTTAAGAGCCAATGAACCATTGTTCACAATTTTAAGGTATACTACCTCGGTGTGACCGGGTTCCCAATGTGCCGCATCATTGAAAAGCTGCGTTTGATCGTTTGCCTCTTTCCATGTCAACATGTCAGTGCTGTACATTAGTTTTACATCAAGATTACCCGATTGAATCTTATTTACCGCAGTGCTTGCGGTGTCGGTGAACCACGCAAAAGTGGTGCCGATGAGCATTGCAACACACATAAGGATAGCAAATGCGCTTGATAACAATGCCCGTTTTGTCGACTTGCTGTTTGTCATTGTCTGTTTACCTCCTTAATTTCTTTTTCAATGACAATATGTAATCACATTTTGTGTTTACACCGTATCAGTGTCGGACGGGGTTTCGTCCTTCTGCGTTTCGCCGCTGTTTTGCGCCATCTGCGCTTTCATTTGCAAAAGTTCCTGCATCATACGCTGGGTTTCGGCGCGGTCCGCCTCAATTTTATCCCGTTCCGCCTGTAATTCCGCCTGCTGTTCTGCCTTATACTTACGGAACAGGCTGATACAGCGCAGACCCTCGGACAAAATGAGGAGCAAAAACGGAATCAAAATACAAACGATATACCCGGGCGTGGTCTTGAGAAATCTGAAAAAAGTGCCGACCTTCGGAACCCGCTTTTGGTATTTTCCGAGCACATAAGGATATGTAACAACGGTTTCATCGTCCGTATCGGTGGTTGTACCGTAGGTAACAAAGCCGGGTTCTCCGTTTTCATCGGTGGTGAGCCGACGTATCTTATGGGTGACGGTTTCGCCGTAATTCTCCGTATTCTGTGAGGTGTAGGAAATAATATCACCCTCGCGGAGTGTGGCGGGGTCAACGTATTTAACCAGAACCAGATCGCCGGCGCTGAAATCGGTCTTGCTCATAGAGTCGGACAAAATGATAAACGCTTTATAACCGAAAAGATTGCGGTCGGCGCGGTCAAAGGCGGACACCGAAACAACGGTGAATACCATCATTCCGGCGGCAACGGCTACCATAAGCCACACAAACACGCCGCGAATTATTTTTAAGGCCTTCATTTAATCACTCCCGTTTTTGCTTAATTTTATAAGCTCGTTCATTTCCTCGGGCGATACGATCTCTTCATCGACCGATCTATGCACGTACAACTCGGCAAAGCAATTCTCGCAAAGCTGACCGCAGCCTTCAACGTAATAATTGCGCTCGGAAAGCGGCGCTGTTTTAGGAATACCCGTATCCGCGCCGCAGCAAACGCATTTTTCATTTTCAGTTATAATTTTTTGCATAATATGTATTTCCTTTTCACCCGAAAAGTTTGTTTGGATTGTTTTTGGTCTGCGCGGCGTCGGCGCACATAGTAAAGGTGAGGTCCGTGTTCTGCGTATCGTTCCCCCTGTCGGCAGGGTAACGGAATACAACCGTTAAATTGCGGCGCTGACCTATTTTCAGAATATCGTCCGCCGCGGTTACATTTTTACGCGCAAGCTCGTTTGCCGTGCCGGAATAAAGGACCTTTTCACCGTCCTTAATAGTTATATCAAGCACGCTGCCGAGCCCGCCCGAAACATTATCAAGGTAAAGCCGATAATACACTTCCCCCGAACTGTCGTTTTCAATAAAGAAATCCTTTTGCACCGTCATACCCGGTTCAAACAGAAATTCGTGTTCCTGTATCACGGGTTTGCCGTCGTTTAAATTAATTTCTACCTTGCCCGTTCGGAACAGGTTGTTCCGAACCGCGACGTTTTCATACACAAGCGCAAAAGTGGTGAAGAGCAGACAAACGGCAAGCACCGCAATGGTGATAATTCCGCCCGTCAGCCTTTTAGCGGTTTTGGTTTCAGCCATTTTCCTCATCCTCCCCGCGTTTACGTTTTAAAAGCAGCAGGAAAACGGCAGTGCCGGAGCAGACGGCAAGCGCCGCCCACAGCACAATATTTGTTGTATCCCCTGTTTTCGGTGAATTGTCAAGATTCCCCGTTTCTTCCACCCACCATTTGAAGTCGGCAATCAATTCTCTGTTCTGATACTCATTGCCGACGCTTGTATCAAGGTACGCCGTAATTTCATAGTACAGCTCGTCTGATGTTGTTCCGCGCGATGCCAGCTTATGCGTAAGGCTTTTTGGCATATCCGCCATTATGCCGTCATACATAATTTCGCCCGTGGTGAGAAATTTCACCCGCACACGCATAACCTCGGCTAATTTTTCATACCCTTTGCGGATATCCGCCCTATAATGCACGGTCACTCTGTCGTGATAAGAAACCCTTACGCGGAAATATTTTGTTTCACTGTCGCCGGGGAACATATTAACAGCCAAAAACGCGGTGTTATCCTCCGGATGTTTGTTATAAAGCTCAATTGCAGCCGCCTTCTTTGCCTCGGCAGGCGTTTCGTGCGCCGAAAGCGCCGCGGATGACGCTGCGTTTTCGGAGTTGTCGGGCGTAAGGTTATCGTTACCGTCCGGCTTTGCGCCGTCCGGGGTAATAAGATTATCAGGCACGGTAACGCCGGCAGACGTATCGCTTACAGTTTTGTTATACACAAGCGTACCCACCAGCGCCGACAGGCTCAGCACAAGCAAAACAGCCAGAACCGTAATAATAATTTTTATTTTCTTTTTTTGCTCCACCTGTTTTCACCCCTTTACATAACCCGCCACACTATGTTTGAAATTTATCCTGTTTAACGTAATTTTTAACAACGCTGAATATTAAGAAAAAAGTTTTGGTTGCCGCGGTGTCGTTATCCTCTCCGGGATTTGTTATCTGCTTTGTGGCCTCGCCGAGCAAAGTATCGAGAATGTGATGAAGTACCAGGCGCACGTCCGTATTCTCAGGAAAAGCCGATTTCATTTTTTCAAACAACGCCCGATACCGTTCCATATGTTTCGCGCACGCATATTCCTGAAACGACGAGGAATAATAGTAACGCACATAAAAAATAATGTCCTTGGGATGTGCCATAAGGTAATCCCAGCTTTTTCTGAACAGAAAATGACAGCGGGATTCATAATCTATGCTCTCATAATTAAGAACGGTGTAGTTATCGAGAATTTGCGTTAAAAACCGCTCGTCCACAAGATCGAACGCTTTGGCGATAAGGTCCTCTTTGTCGGTGAAAAAACGGTATATGTAAGCAACGTTTACGCCGCAGGTTCTGCAAATGGCATTTGTAGTGGTGTTTTCAAGACCGATAGCCGCCACCGTTTCAACCGTTCCTTCCATTAACTCCCGCTTTAATATTGTGTTTTTATCTTCCTGCGTAAGCATTTTTTGCATCCCGATAATATGGATACTCCTTTAGCAATCACTTATTAATTTCCGCAAAACCGAATTATTGAGCCGTTTTCACGGCACTGCCTTCGGCGGCAGATTTCGCAGAGTTCGGTACTCTGCGGGGGAGTTACGCAGAATACCGATAAAACCCGACTTTTTTTAAAGCATTACCGCAGAATGACAAAAAAGCCCGACTGCGAATATCAAAGTCCCGCCGCCGCCAGCTTGTCCATATTGGCGCGCTTTAATTCCATTGATGAATGTACATACCTCTCCAGCGTAATTGTTGTGGTGGCGTGACCCAATATTTCGGAAAGGGATTTAATTTCAAACCCCACCTCGACCGCACGGGTCGCAAAGGTATGCCTGAACGTATGCGCGTGAACCCCGTCAAGACCGCACATACGGGTATACTTTTCAATGCGGTACTGGAGTACCCTCGGTTCCATATAGCCTTCGGTTCCTGTGAGAACATATGCGGCGGCGTTTTTAACCTCAAAACGGCGGCACAGAGCAAAAGCGTAATCCGTAAGCGGAATAATGCGAACGGATGTGTCGCTTTTGGGCGGGCTTATTACAATTTTTGTTCGGTTTCCGACTGCCGTTTCGGTATCGTGCAGCCGCTGCAAGGTTGAGGATATACGGACGGTTCTTTCACTGAGGTCAATATTCCCCCACTTAAGCGCGCAAAGCTCGCCTATGCGTATTCCCGACAACAGCATAAGCAATATGCCGAATTTGCACGAATCGGTGTCGCTTAATAAAAATGCCGCAAACCTGCTCTGCTCCTCGCGGGAGAGAACACGCATTTCCTTTCGGTCCTGCTTCGGATAATTGACATCGACCTTCGGAAATATTCCGAGAAAGCAGTCGGCTGTGTATTTAAGAACCGCCCGCAATACAACCAAAATATCGTGTACTGTTTTCACGGCAAGCCCGTCCGCGTACAACAGCTCGTTTGAAAACCTGTCCACAATGTCAGTGTTAATACCGGCGGGAAGGTTTGCTCCCAACTTCGGCTTTATATGTTTTTCGATAACCGTGACGTATTTAACATATGTTGACTCGCGAACCTTGCTTTTCCGCAACCGTAGCCACTCATCACAATAAAACGCAAATCGGTTATGCCCGCCGGACGGCGGAACAGAACCGCCCGACATCAGCGCGACCTTGTATTTTGTCACCTTTTCTTTGGCTTCCTTATAGCTTTTACCGTAGCAAAAGCCGTACTTCGCCTTGCCGGACAGCTCATACCCTTTAATATAACGGGCTTCCCACCGTCCGTCCTTTCTTTTAAAAATGTTTTCGCCTTTTCTCATACAAAAGCCTCCCGGTTTTTATTTATCCGAATGTTGCGGCTTGCCGCAACAAATGCAGACGCAAAATATTCTAGCAAAAGAAGCAAAAGCGTTTTGACTGAATTTAGGACTGCGAAAAGCGCAACAACAGTAGCATTTGCTTATTTTTCGACAAATATCGACACAGCCGTGTAAAAGCGCCGATAAAAAATTTAAAAAAACGGCTTATTTGACTTGATTTTTTCGCGGAATGATGATATAATCTTTACGCTAAACGGGGTCAATGTTCCCCGCAGAGTACCGAACTCTATGAAAAAATTTGCATAATTCAAAACAGCCGCGGAGATTATTTCCGCGGCTGTTTGTTTTAAAGTATGCTCCGTTTTCAAAGGATACGGCACTTGACTTAACAAGGATAAATATGGTATACTTACCACCGGGTGGTGTAATATGTCGCAGTTTACCAAGAAGGCTATTATAGACGCGTTTACCGAGCTTATCGGCGAGCGTTCGTTTGACAAAATAACGGTCAAGGATATTGTTACGCGCTGCGGGGTAAACCGTAACACGTTCTATTATTATTTTGAGGATATATATGCGCTTGTTGACGAGCTGTTTCAGCTTGAAACTCAGAAAATTTTAGGCGGCGACGGTGATTTTTCCTCGTGGCAGGAAGCGTTTTTAAAGGGCGTTGCCTTTGCGCGGGAAAACAAACAGGGCATTTACCACCTTTACAAATCCATAAGCCGCGAGCAGGTTGAAAATTACCTTAACCGCGTTTCCTACAACAACATTTATAACTTTGTGGTAAAGGAAGCAGCGGGAATTGACGCGGATCAAAGGGATTTGGAGCTTATTTCAGGCTTTTATACTCACGCTCTTGTGGGTATGCTGCTCGAATGGCTGAACGGCGGTATGAAAACCGACCCGTCGGGCGATATTGAGCGGCTCGCCGTCCTTCTGGACGGCAATATAAGGCTTTCGGTAGAGAACGAACATAAAACAGACAAAAAGAACTGAATGTCTGAAAATACGACACAAACGCCTCGGTGTGCAAATTTTGCACACCGGGCTTTTTTTGTTTATGGAAACAAATAAGGCGGGATAGTATAATTTAATGCGTGAGAGAAACAAGGGAGGTTTTGAAATGAAAACCATAAGACAGGCAAAATGGTGTTATATAATATGTTCGTTTCTGCTTATTGCGGCAGGCGTATATATTATTGCAAGACCGTATGCCTCGGCTGTAATGTTTTGCAGAATAATCGGCGTGATATCGCTTGTATACGGCATGTCCAAAATGCTGGGTTATTTCTCGCGCGACCTTTACAATCTGGCGTTTCAGTTTGACCTGGCACTGGGGCTGTTTACGATTATTTTCGGTTTTATTTTGCTGCTGCGTTCGGCAAAGGTTGTAACGTTTATGCCGGTAATAATCGGGGTGTTTGTGCTGGTGGACGGCGTGTTCAAGCTGCAAACCGCGGTTGACGCAAATCGCTTCGGGCTTTCAAGCTGGTGGCTTATACTTTTAGGCTCGCTTATGTGCGCGGTGCTCGGGCTTTTACTGATAGTCGATCCGTTCGGCGGCAGTAACGTTCTTATGACATTTGTGGGCATTTCGCTTACAATAGACGGTCTGCAAAATTTGTTCAACGCATTTTACACCGTTAAAATAATGAAGCATCAATAAAATGAAACGGGGGAAACAAGATGATTAAATTCGGAAAAGGCGTGGTAAAGCACCGCATGCTTATTCTGATAATCGCGGTGGCTTTAATGGTGCCTTCGGTTTTCGGAATACTTAAAACACGCATTAACTATGATATGCTGACTTACCTGCCCGATGACATTGAAACAATGAAGGGTCAGGACATACTGCTTGACGATTTCGGCAAGGGTGCGTTCTCCTTTATAATTGTTGACGGTATGGAGGATAAGCAGGTATCTGCCTTGCGCGAAAAGATAGAAAAGGTTGACAATGTTGACAGCGCTATATGGTATGACAGCGTTATGGACCTGTCCGTGCCGAAAGAAATGCTGCCCGACGACATATATAACGCCTTCAATTCGGGCGACTCAACAATAATCGCGGTATTCTTTAAAACCTCAACCTCTGCGGACGAAACAATGGACGCCATTAAAGAGGTAAGGAAAATTGCCGATAAAAACTGCTATGTAACCGGTATGTCGGCGGTCGTTACCGACCTTAAGGACCTGTGCGAACGCGAAGAGCCTATTTACGTGGGCATTGCGGTTCTGCTTTGCACGGTTACAATGATGATATTCATGGACAACTGGATAATACCGTTCCTGTTCCTTGCGAATATCGGTATGGCAATTGTAGTTAACCTTGGTTCAAACTACTTTATGGGCGAGATATCATATGTAACAAAGGCTCTTGCCGCGGTATTACAGCTTGCCGTTACAATGGACTATTCAATATTCCTCTGGCACAGCTACGAAGAGCAGAAGGAACGCTACTCGGGCGATAAGCACAGGGCAATGGCGCACGCGATAAAGGCGACGATAAGCTCGGTCGTGGGCAGTTCAATTACAACGGTTGCGGGCTTTATAGCGCTCTGCTTTATGAGTTACACCTTAGGCCGCGACCTCGGTATTGTAATGGCAAAGGGCGTTCTGTTCGGACTTATATCCTGCGTAACGGTTCTGCCGTCCTTGATTCTTGTTTGCGATAAACTGCTTGAAAAGACCAAGCACAGAGCGCTTATCCCGCCGATGAACAGGCTTACGGACTTTGTTGTTAAGCGTTCGTGGATATTCCTTATAGTGTTTTTAGTGCTTGTGGGTCCTGCTTTCTGGTGCTACTCAAAAGCCAACAGCGAGGTTTATTACAATATGACCGAAACGCTGCCCGCCGATATGGAATGCACCGTGGCAAACACCAAGCTTGAAAAAGAGTTCAACGTAGGTTCAACACATATGGTGCTGGTTTCCGCCGATACGGACGGAAAGACCGTGCGGGAAATGAGTGCCGAAATGGAAAAGGTTGACGGCGTTAAGTTCGTTTTGGGGCTTGAATCGGTAGTAGGCAGCAGAATACCCGACGAGGTGATACCCGACGAGGCAAAATCCGTTCTTCAAAGCAACAACTGGAAGCTTATGGTGATAAATTCCCAGTACGCCACGGCGTCAGACGAGGTAAACAGCCAGATCGATAAGCTTAACGCTATACTTAAGAAATACGACGAAAAGGGTATGCTTATAGGCGAAGCGCCCTGCACGAAGGATATGATTGATATTACCGACCATGACTTCAAGGTGGTTGATACAATTTCAATCGCGGCAATATTTGTTATAATACTGCTGGTACTTAAGAGCGCGACGCTGCCTGTCATACTGGTTTCGGTAATTGAGCTTGCAATATTTATCAACCTCGGTTTCTGCCACTTGCTCGGCACATCAATGCCGTTTATAGCGCCTATCTGCATAAGCACCATACAGTTAGGCTCAACCGTTGACTATGCAATTCTTATGACGACACGTTACAAGAGGGAACGCTCCTTGGGCGGCGATAAAAAGACGGCTGTAAGCATTGCGCTTAAGACCTCTATCCCCTCTATTGTTGTAAGCGCCCTCGGTTTCTTTGCCGCAACATTCGGCGTCGGGCTTTATTCGGACGTTGACATTATAAGCTCCATATGCAACCTTATGGCGCGCGGCGCTGTAATCAGTATGCTTGCCGTTATATTCATACTGCCGGCAATGTTTATGCTGTTTGATAAAATAATCTGCAAAACAAGTATAGGTTTTAAATCTAAGGAGGCAACTTCAAATGAAAACAGCTAGGAAAGAACTTCTTAAAATTGTTGCGGTTGCGGCAGCCGGAGTTATTGCCGGCACGGGCGTAACCGCAGCCACCATAGGCACTGCCAAAAAGTCCGACGGCGCAAAGAACACCGCAACGTCGGTTTCATCCGAAAGCGACAGCAAAAACGAAAAGGCTGCAAAGGACGAAACGGTTTACGTGCTTGCGAATGCCGACGGCTCGGTAAAAAAAGTAATTGTAAGCGACTGGATAAAGAACAGTCTGAAAGACAAAACGGTTAAGGATAAGACCGAGCTTAACGATGTCAAGAACGTTAAGGGCGACGAATCCTACGTTATGGATACCGACAATATGCGCGTCTGGAACGCGGACGGTGCCGATATCTATTATCAGGGTACCATAAGCAAGGAACTGCCCGTTGACCTTAAAGTTACCTATAAGCTTGACGGCAAGACCGTTTCGGCAGACGAAATTGCCGGAAAAAGCGGTAAGGTTACTATCCGCTTTGATTACACAAACAAGCAATACAGCGAGGTTAATATAGGCGGAAAGACCGAAAAGATATATGTTCCGTTCGCAATGCTTACAGGTCTTATGCTTGATAACGACGTATTTTCAAACGTCAGCGTTACAAACGGCAAAATAATAAACGACGGCGACCGCACCGTTGTTGCGGGCTTTGCGCTCCCCGGTTTACAGCAAAACCTTAATTTGAGCAAAGACAGATTTGAAATACCCGATTATATAGAGATTACCGCGGACGCAAAGAAATTTGCCCTTACAACAACCCTTACACTTGCCACCAACAGCCTGTTCAACGAATTTGATACATCAAAGCTTAACTCAGCCGATGATTTGCAGGCACAGCTCGGCGAGCTTACAAGCGGTATGACAAAGCTGATAGACGGTTCTTCGGAACTTTACGGCGGACTTACAACGTTGCTTTCAAAATCAAAAGAGCTTGCCGCGGGGGTTGATAAGCTGGCAGTCGGCGCAAATGATCTTTCGGCAGGTACCGCGGCGCTCAGCGCGGGACTTAACACTCTGGTTTCCAAAAACGATGACCTGACCGGCGGCGCAAAGCAGGTGTTTGATACACTGCTTGCAACGGTATCTTCACAGCTTGCCGAAAACGGAATCAATGTTTCGCTTACAATAGAAAACTACTCTGAAAAACTAAGCGATATTAAAGCCAATCCTACGGGATATTTATCCGATAAAACAAAATCGACGGTTATATCCGCCGCCGATACCGCGGTCAACGCAATGCTTGACGGTGCTTTTGCAAAGTACAACATTCCGGTTCCTGCCGAAAGAAAAGAATTGGTTTACAAGACCGTAAAGGTCATGCTTTATGAGCAGGTTATAGTTGAGCACAAGACAACCGAGCAGGCGAAGGCATATATAGTATCGGTTGCCAAGGCTCATCCGGAAGCGCTTGCCGCAAAAATTGCGGCTGTTGCAGGTGACCCGAACGGTTCACAGCAAAAGGTCGATACACTCCTGTTAGCCCTCGGAATTCAAAGCGGCGAATTTAAAACAAAGCTTGCGGCGGTCGATACCGCAAAGGCTTCGCTTGACAGCTACAATACATTCTATCAGGGAGTGCTTGCCTACACCGCAGGCGTTAAAGACGCGGCGGACGGCGGCGCAAAGGTAAATGCGGGCGCTAAGCAGTTAAAGGACGGCACCGCGGAGCTTAAGAGCGGCGTTTCGCAGTTAGTACCCGGAGTTGAAAAGTTGTCGGACGGTTCAAAACAGCTGGCAGACGGCATAAAAGAACTTAACGACAAGGGCATAAGCAAGCTTACCGGACTTGCGGGCGACGACCTTAGGAACCTTGTTGACAGGGTTAAAGCAACCGTTGACGTTTCAAAGAATTATAAGTCGTTCGCGGGAATTGCGGACGGTGCGGACGGCAGCGTTAAGTTCATCTACAAAACAGATGAGGTTAAAACAAAATAAGGCGTAAAAGCCTGTAAATAAACAAAGCGGCTGAAGTTTTTACCGCAACTTCAGCCGCTTTGTTTTAGCTTTGTTATTAAATATATTTCGGGTCGCTGTTCTTGTTTACTCCCATTATTCCGCCCACCGCCGAGGATAAAACGATTATTACAAAGTGAAACAGCGTATTAACTCCTATTCCGCCGCGGTTTACGGCAAGCGAAACAACGGTTATTACAGCAAAAACCGTCGCGCCCGTTATAACCCCGGTTATGAGTCCCCTGCTGCCCGACTTGCGCGATATGTAAAGCGCGGCGGCAAACGCACCCGCCGCGGCAGAAACCGTGGCAAAAACCGCGGCGTACTTAAATCCGAACTCAAACACAAACATTAAAAGGGCAAACACCGCAACAAAGGCCGCAAAAACCGCCGTACCCAAAACGGCGCCGCCCACATATTTCATATAACTTCCCCGTTTATTAAGACCCGACCTATCGGACATAAAAATCCCTCCCGATAAAATATATTCGGGAGGGATTAAGCTTATTCGTTTTTTATTTGGATGACGTATCGTCGTGTACGGTAAGATTTGTCTGCAATGCCCAGCGCGCAACCGTCAGCTTACTGTGATCGCTCGCGGATTCGATAACCAAAGTGTCCTCTTTAAGGGAGATTACCCTGCCGTAAATTCCGCCGATGGTAACTATTTCGTCACCCACTTGAAGATTATCGCGCATCTTCTTTTCTTCCTTCTGCTTCTTGCGCTGCGGGCGTATCAAAAGAAAATACATTGCGCCGAATATTACCGCAATATAAAGCACCATTACAATTATGCTCTGCGGACCGCTTGTTGTCGCGGCTGCCAAGGTATACATATTAAGATTCATTTTTTCTTTCCTCCAAAAAAAGCTGATACTGACATTATAGCCGAATTACCGCTGTAATGCAAGATATTTTTACCGATGACAGTATTTATTGAAAAATGCTTTACTTTTTTAAAAGGATATGTTATAATATCATCGTTACCGTGTACTATGCTTTGGGCGTCTGCCCTAAAAAAGGGATTCACTGTGACCCATCGCTTGGTTTACGGATGATAATTAAAGGAGTGAAAAAAATGACCAAAGAGTTAAAGCAGCAGATTATGCAGGATTACGCAATCCACGAGGGTGACACCGGTTCTCCGGAAGTGCAGATAGCTCTTCTCACCACCAGAATCAACGAGCTTAACGCTCACCTTAAGGTTCATCCCAAGGATCGCCACTCATATCGCGGTCTGCTCAAAATGGTAGGTCACAGAAGAAACCTTCTTGCTTACCTGCAGAAAAACGATATCGAGAGATACCGTGCTATCATCAAAAAGCTCGGCATACGTAAGTAATACGTACACTAAAGGCAGACCGAATTTTTGTCGGTCTGCCTTATTGTAAAATTTAAAGGAGATTTTCGTGCTTTAGCGGTAAATCGGGCGGCTGAGCTTTATCGGACGTCGGATTTATTGCTAACCGAAATTCTCCCGAAAAAAGAAAAGGAGATAAAAGAATGTTTGAAAATTACAAGGTTTACGAAACCACCCTTGCGGGCAGACCGTTAAAGCTTGAAACAGGTATGATGGCTCAGCTTGCAAACGCCGCTGTTATGGCAACATACGGTGAAACAAAGGTGCTTTGCACCGTAACCGCCTCGGCAAAGCCGCGCGAAGGGGTGGACTTCTTCCCTCTTTCGGTTGATTATGAGGAGAAAATGTACTCCGTGGGCAGGCTGCCCGGTTCGTTTACAAGACGTGAGGGCAGGGCTACCGAAAAGGCAATACTCGCCTCCCGCTGCATTGACAGACCTATTCGCCCGCTGTTCCCTAAAGATATGCGTAATGATTGCTCGGTTGTAGCAACGGTTATGTCGGTCGATCCCGACTGCTCACCCGAGGTTGCCGCCGCAATAGGCGTTTCCGCCGCCATTGCCATTTCGGATATTCCGTGGGCAGGACCTATTTCAAGTGTTAACGTAGGTCTTGTTGACGGCGAGATAATTATAAACCCCACGCTTGAACAGCGCGCAAAATCCGACCTTAACCTAACTGTTTCTTCCACCGAAGATTTGGTTGCCATGATTGAGGCGGGCGCTAACGAAATATCCGACGACCTTATGTTCGACTGCATTATGGCAGGTCACGAAGCAAATAAAGAGGTTGTTAAGTTTATTAACGGCATTGTGGCTGAGATCGGCAAACCCAAATTTGAGTTTGAGTCAAACGACCCCGACCCCGAAATATTTAAGGAAATTGAAGATTTCTGCATTGAGGACGTAAAACGCGCACTCGATACCGACGACAAGACCGTGCGCGACGCGGCTCTTCTCCCCATTTACAATGCGGTTCACGAAAAATTCGATGAAAAATTCGAGGGCTGCGAGGGCAAGATTGAGGAAATTATGTACCTCGTTCAGAAACACGTTGTAAGAGATTGGCTTAAAAACGAAAAGAAACGAGTTGACGGCAGGGGTATTGACGAAATTCGTCCCTTAAACGCTCAGATAGATCTGCTGCCCCGCGTTCACGGTTCGGGTATGTTTACCCGCGGACAGACGCAGGTTCTCTCGGTTGCAACCTTAGCGCCGATAAGCGAGGCTCAAAAGCTTGACGGTCTTGATGAAGAGGTATCAAAGAGATATATTCACCACTACAACTTCCCGTCCTACTCCGTCGGCGAAACAAAGCCCTCAAGAGGCCCGGGCAGACGTGAAATAGGTCACGGTGCTCTTGCGGAAAAGGCTCTTGTTCCGGTTATTCCGAGCGTTGATGACTTCCCCTATGCCATTCGTGTTGTGTCCGAGGTCCTTTCTTCCAACGGCTCAACATCACAAGGCTCAATATGCGGCTCAACTCTGGCGCTTATGGCTGCCGGCGTTCCGATAAAAGCGCCCGTTGCAGGCATTTCCTGCGGACTTATCACAGGCGATAAGGGCGTTTACGGCGACTTTATGACAATGGTTGACATTCAGGGTCTTGAGGATTTCTACGGCGATATGGACTTTAAGGTGGCAGGTACACATAAAGGTATCACTGCTATTCAGATGGACTTAAAGGTTCACGGTCTTACCCCCGAAATTATTAAAGAAGCATTTGCAAAGACCCACAAGGCACGCGACTATATTCTTGATGAGGTTATGCTCAAATGTATACCCGAGCCCAGAAAAGAGCTTTCAAAGTATGCTCCCAAAATGCTCACCACCGCTATCAGCCCCGATAAAATCGGTGATGTCATCGGTAAGCAGGGCAAGGTTATTCAGTCTATTCAGGAACAGTGCGACTGCACCATCAACATTGAAGAGGACGGCCGCGTTTACGTTTCGGGTCTTGACATTGAAAAGGCAAAACAGGCTGTTTCAATTATAGAGCTTATTGCCAACGATCCGGAAATCGGCGCTATTTACAGCGGCAAGGTAACCCGCCTTATGACATTCGGCGCATTTGTTGAAATAGCTCCCGGAAAAGAGGGCTTGGTTCACATTTCAAAGCTTGATACAAAGCGTGTTGAAAAGGTTGAGGATGTTGTTTCCGTCGGCGATCAGGTACTTGTTAAGGTAACCGAGATTGACGACCAGGGAAGAATAAACCTCTCCCGCAGGGACGCGCTGGTTGAGGTCAACGGCGAAACGGTTGACCCCGATGCCGACGATGTTCCGCAGCCCCGCCGCTCCGGACGTGACAGCGGTCACGGCAGAGAACGCCGCGGCTTTAAAAAGCACGATTAATAACAGGTAAATATACCGCAAACCGCCGCTTTATCTAATGCGGCGGTTTGTTTATTTAAAAAATACCGCCGACGGTTCAGCCCATATTGCAGTGTTGCTAGCCTTTACGTCCGGGCTGTTGCCGGCGGAGCCGTTGAAGGATTTAATTTCGGGGTGAAGTAAAAATGGTATATACATCCGAATATCAGTCGCCGCTTGGGAGTATAACTCTGGCGGCAGACGAAAACGGAATTATCGGTCTGTGGATATACGGGCAAAAGCATTTCGGCGAAAAAATGCCGAAGGAAATCGCAAAAAAGGAAACGCCCGATATTGCAGCCGCAAAAAAATGGCTGGATATTTATTTCGGCGGCAATAATCCGGATTTTATGCCTTCTCTTAATCCTATCGGCTCGGAATTTCAACTTAAAGTGTGGGATATTCTTTTAAAAATACCTTACGGCACCACCCTGACATACGGCGAAATTTCAAAGGCCCTTGCAAAGGAAAGGGGCGGAAAAATGTCGGCACAGGCAGTAGGCGGCGCCGTTGGCAGAAATCCGATATCTATTATAATACCGTGCCACCGCGTTGTAGGTGCGGACGGAAACCTTACCGGATATGCCGGGGGCATTGATAAAAAGGTCGGTCTTTTAACCCTTGAGGGGGTAAATATGAAGAACTTTTTTGTAGGCAAACGGGAATAATCCGAGCCCGTTTTTTGAGCGCGGATTTCTCGCACGGTCTGCCCGAAAAAGCCTTGCATAACGAAAAGAGCAAAGCAAAATATTTGTAAAAAAAGCTTGATTTTATCGCGGTATTAATGTATAATGGCATTGTTGCGAGCCGGAATGATGGAATTGGCAGACGTGCTGGACTCAAAATCCAGTGGTGGCGACACCGTGCGGGTTCGACCCCCGCTTCCGGCACCATTACTTATTAATTTTCCCGTAACGGCAAAAAAGTATTGACTTTTCGGCTCTGTTCGGGTATAATTATTTGGTCGTAGTTTGGGAAATTTTCCACCGCTCCAAGGTGATGAAAGTTTCGGGTACCGCAAGAGTAAGCTGCGTAGCAGCGCTCTTTTGAGCGTTACTTGTCACCGATTAAGTACAACTACATAGATAATTTCGAGGTGTGGCTCAGTTTGGTAGAGCGCTGCGTTCGGGACGCAGAGGCCGCAGGTTCAAGTCCTGTCACCTCGACCATATCGAGTATTCATAAGGGATTTGACTTTATGAATACTCGATTTTTTTGGTGTCTTTAGACGTGGAAATACACCCTCGGTTCTACCGAGGGATAGTAAAACGAGCGGAGCTACAACAAAAATGGCGAGGCGAACGCCAAGCCGAAAGACTTTAAAAAGAGAAGAACCTCTGAAAGGAAATAATGAGATAAGAAGTTCAGCCCACATACTGCGAAAATTATGCGAGCAAAAAGATGTGCAAATAGTAGAAGCAGAAGCATGCCCCGACCATATACATATGCTGGTGAGTATCCCACCGCACATAAGTATAGCACAGTTTATGGGATATCTCAAGGGCAAAAGTACATTGATGATTTT
>CAKSFK010000028.1 GCA_934454655.1 uncultured Eubacteriales bacterium
CTTTCATCACCGCTTCTATTATACCATATTTACGTAAAAAAGCCCAGCTTTTACTGGACTTTTTCGACAGACTGAGCCATCGGATAAATCAAATCCGATGGCTTAAGTCTGTTATTTAAGCTTTTTCATTAACGGCTGTACGATTTATTTAACCGCGTTGTTGGACTCAACCGTAAGGTTTGTTGTGTAATATCTGCCGCTGCGGTAAATTTTAACGCTTACCTGCTTGCCGGGTTTGCAATCGTCCAGAACCTCTTGAAGTTTTGTATATTCATCAATCTGTGTGCCGGCAAATTCAGTGATTATATCGCCCTTGGCAAGACCCGCGCTGTCAGCGGGGCTACCCTCGGCAACGCTTAATATAACCGCGCCTGAGGGATAACCGTAATACTTAAGAACGCTTGCGGTGTATTTTTCGCTTATTGTTATTCCGGTATACGGTTCGGGATCGTTTTGCTTGTCTATAATTTTTTTGCAAATGCCGATTACCGTGTTTGAGGGTATTGCAAATCCCATTCCCTCAAATTCCTCGGAAACAATTTTTGAACTTGTAATTCCCACAAGCTCGCCCTTAGTGTTAACAAGAGCGCCGCCCGAGTTGCCGGGGTTTATTGCCGCGTTTGTCTGAATAAGCTTAACGTCCGAATCGCTTGAAACAACACGGTTAAGACCGCTTACAACGCCGAACGCAACACTGTCCATAAACTCAAGACCGCCCGGATTGCCGACGGTTATTACATACTGACCGAGTTTCAGTTTATCCGAATCGGCAATGTCAATAGGTGTGAGCCCCGTAACATTGATTTTAATAACCGCAATATCAGCGGAAATATTATAGCCCACAACCGTTGCCTCGTAGGATTTGGAGTTTACATCCTCAGTAAACACCTCGATTTTTGAGCCCGATTTATTTGTCACGGCGCCCGAAATAACGTGGTAGTTTGTAATAATATAACCGTCCTGCGAGTAAACAACTCCGCTGCCTTCGCCCGTGGTTGAATTGCTGCCGCCGAAAAAGCTTTGAACCGATGTGGTCGTTCTTATGCCGATCACGCTCGGCGTAACCTTTTGGGCAACGGCTTCCACTGCCGATTCCGCGGTTTCGTCAACATTAATATTAACATTACTGCCCGAAACGCCAGACGATGTGAGCGAAACGGTGTTGTTACTGCTCCTGTCGGTAAGCTTAACCGCCGCGATTCCGCTGCACGCGCCGATAACCGCCGCGAGAATACTCGCGGCAATAACCGTGCCTGCGCCCTTGTGCTTTTTCTTTGCTTTTTTGGGCTTTACCGGCGGATAACCGTATGTGTAGCCGTAGGT
This sequence comes from uncultured Eubacteriales bacterium, assembly GCA_934454655.1. Taxonomy (GTDB): domain Bacteria; phylum Bacillota; class Clostridia; order Oscillospirales; family Acutalibacteraceae; genus UBA737. The sequence continues at coordinate 1,324 of CAKSFK010000028.1, forward strand.
ATTACCAGCGGGCGGGGTGTAGGTGCCGCCGCCTGTGCTTTTTTCCTCGGCTTCGGTGTTATCCTGAATTATATCGTCCTTTTTCTTTGTGTAAAAACCTCCGTCGGGGGTAACTGTGTAACCGTCGTTTTCGGTTTTTTTGCCGTTGACCGAATCAAAACCGCCGAGTTCGCCGTTTGTGTTGTTGAAATCGTCCATAAAAATGACCTCCGTAATTTATTAAGCCTGTTTTGCGGGTCTTAGTTTCCCTTGATGTTTTAAATTCTACAACGGCTTTGTTGCGTTTGTTGTTCAAAACTGTGAATAATCGGTAAACTATTTCATCGGATATCTTACAAACAGCTCCGTAAATCCCTTAAGGTTAAACGGAACGATCGGGTACAGATAATTTCTGCCCGAAAGGGTCTTGACGCTTAACATTCCTATAATAAGCAAAACAATGCCGCTCAAAAATCCCCATACGCCGAAAATCTGCGTCAGCACAAGCAGCAGCAAACGCTCAAATTTCATAGCATAGCCCATTTCAAAGCTGGGCAGAGAAAAACTTGCAATTGTAACAAACGCCATAAGCAGTATTGCCTCGGTTATAAACCAACCGGCGCTTACCGCAAATTCGGAAAGAAGAAGTCCGCCCACAATGCCAAGCGAATTTGAAAGGGCGTCGGGCGTGTTAAGGGATGCAAGCCTCAGTCCGTCAACGGCAATTTCAAGCATTATGAATTGCAGAAAAAGAGGTATTTCGCCGTTTTTCCCCGGCATAAGTACGTAGAGCCAACCGGGAACAATTGCGGGATTGTTTGCCAGCATCAGATAAAGCGGCGTTACAATAACGTTTGCAACGGAAATTATCATTCTTATTATTCTCGTGTAGGTTGAAACAATAGGCAGAAAATAATAGTCGTCGGTTTCACGGAAAAAGTCGCTTAATGAAATGGGAATTATTATAACTGACGGCGAGTTGTCGGCAATAAGCACAATTCTGCCGTCAAAAATACACGCCGATGCATAGTCGGGTCTTTCGGTAAACTTGAATTTGGGAAAAGGATTGAAAAACGCGTTTTTCTGGAGCTTCTCGGTAAGCGCCTGCTGGGTCATCGAAATACTTTTTATATCCATATTTTTAAGTTTTTTTCTTAATATTTCAAGCACCCGTTTGTCGGCAACGCCGTCAAGGTAGCTTATGGCTATATCAAGCTTTGTGTCCGTGCCTATCTGCATATATTCCATTCTGAGCCGCGTGTCGCGTATGCGGCGGCGTATAAGCGCGGTATTCATAACAAGCGCCTCAACAAAACCGTCCCTCGCTCCGCGCAGAGATTTATCCTTTTGCGGCTCTTCGGGCGACCGCAGGGGATATGTTCTCGTATCAATAATAAGCGCTCCGGATATTCCCTCTATAATAAGCACGGAAGGACCCGAAAGCACGGCGGTTACCGCGTCGGAGAGGTTTTGTGTCGCGTCCGCCTCAACATAGGGCATTTTAAGCTTGGAAAAATCGGTCATATCATTTATTTTCTCAATGTCCTGCGGCGTTTGCTTGAACAAAAATTCAAGTATTTTTTCGTAGACCTCATCCTTTATAAATCCGTCAATGTAATACAGCACCGCCTGTCGTTCGCCTATTATAAGCTGACGTTTTATAAGGTCAAAGCTTTTTTGGGGCTGTAATTCACCGTCCATTTCGGTTATCCACCGATCATAAGTCATAATACCACTCCTTTAAGACATATTTTTGCCTGAAAACACCTTTTTTATAAATAATAAGCATTTTCGTATTGACTTTGCGGCGGTTTAATGCTAAAATATATACAACATAGATCTTTAAGCAAGGTGCTGTGACGCCGGCAAGATTGTGAAAAAACGACTGTCTGTCAGTCTGCTTTCTTGCGCTTACAGCCTGCTTTTTAAAGCAGGCTTTTTTAGGAGTGTAATATGATAATCAATAACGCTTATGTTTATAAGAACGGCAAAATAATACAGGAAAATTACGGGCTGTCGGTCGGTAACGCCGGCTTTCTTTCCGATTTTAATAATATTTATGTTTTTCCGGCTTTCTGTGATGTTCACGTGCATTTCAGAGAACCGGGATTTTTTTACAAGGAAACAATAAAAACGGGTTCGCTTGCGGCGGCAAGGGGCGGCTTTTCGGATGTTTGCACAATGCCGAACTTAAATCCCGTGCCGGACAGCGTTCAAAACATAAACGAACAAATGAAAATAATAAAGAGGGACGCGGCGGTGCGCGTTCACCCGTATGCCGCGATAACCGTGGGCGAAATGGGAGAAAAGCTTACGAATATGGGAGCGCTGGCTCCTTACTGTATAGCCTTTTCGGACGACGGCAGGGGTGTGCAGAGTGAAGATTTGATGCGCGCGGCAATGATAAAGGCAAAAAAGCTTGACAAAATAATAGCAGCCCATTGCGAGGATAACTCTCTGCTGTGCGGCGGATATATTCATAAGGGTGAATACGCGCGTATGCACGGACACAGGGGAATCTGCTCCGAAAGCGAGTGGAAACCGATCGAAAGGGATTTAAGGCTTGCAAAAGAAACGGGCTGTAAATACCACGTGTGCCATATTTCCTGCAAGGAAAGCGTGGAGCTTATCCGCCGCGCCAAGGCGGACGGTGTGGACGTAACAAGCGAAACCGCGCCGCATTATTTGGTGTTTAACGACACGGAATTAAAGGAAAGCGGCAATTTTAAAATGAATCCGCCGATAAGGAGCGAAGAGGACAGACAGGCGCTGATAAACGGAATACGGGACGGCACGATTGATATGATAGCCACAGACCACGCGCCGCACAGTCTTGAAGAAAAATCACGTGGGCTTGAAAAAAGCCTTATGGGCGTTGTGGGGCTTGAAACCGCCTTCCCGGTGCTTTATACCTATCTTGTAAAGAGCGGAAAAATAACCCTTGAAAAGCTTATTGAGCTGATGGCGATAAATCCGAGAAAGCGGTTCGGTTTAGCGCAAACGGACGATATATGCGTTTACGATCTGCAAAGCGAGTATAAAATCGATTCGGGAGAATTTAAAAGCAAGGGCAGAAGCACGCCGTTTGAAGGACTTACGGTTACAGGCAAAAACTTACTTACAGTATGCGGAGGCAGAGCAGTATGGAATATAACAGAAAATTAGTGCTTGAGGACGGCGCCGAGTATTACGGCACGGGATTCGGCTACACGGGCGACGCGGTGTGCGAAATAGTTTTCAACACCTCTATGGTGGGGTATCAGGAGATAATTTCCGATCCGTCTTACACATATCAAGCGGTCGTCATGACCTATCCGCTTATAGGAAACTACGGCATAGCGGATGAGGATTACGAAACCAAAACCCCCACAATAGGAGGGCTTATTGTAAGGGAGTATAACGACCTGCCTTCAAACTTCCGCTATACAAAGACCCTCTCGGAAGTAATGGAGGAATATAAAATACCCGGTCTTGCGGGGATCGACACGCGAAAGCTGACCAGAAGTATCCGTGATTTCGGCTCGCGCCGCGGAATTATAACGAATGCCGATACGCCTGCCGACGCGGCGGTTGAAAAAATTAAAAGCACTCCTGTGCCGCACGACGCGGTGGCAAGGGTGAGTTGTAAAAAACGCTGGTATTCAAGAACCGCCAACGCAAAATACAACGTTGTGGCAATTGACTGCGGAATTAAGCTTAACATTATCCGCTCTTTGAACGCGCGCGGATGCAACGTTACGGTAATGCCGTACAACACCTCCGCCGCAGAGGTTGAAAAAATGAAACCGGACGGGATATTCCTTTCAAACGGTCCGGGCGACCCCGAGGACGTTATACCCGTAATAGACCTTGTAAAAAAATTGAAGAGCAGATACCCGATATTCGGAATATGCCTCGGTCACCAGATGATATGCCTTGCCTGCGGCGCTAAGACATATAAATTGAAATTCGGTCACCGCGGCGGAAACCACCCCGTTAAAAATTTTGAAACGGGAAAAATTGAAATAACCTCGCAGAACCACAGCTACGCCGTAGACGAAAAGAGTCTTGAAAATACGGGGCTTCGGGTTACGCATATAAACCTGCTTGATAATACGGTTGAGGGCGTAAGGGACGAGAAATCAAAGATGTTCAGTGTGCAGTACCACCCCGAAAGCGCGCCGGGTCCGCAGGACAGTACCTATTTGTTCGATAAATTTACTTCTCTTATGGAGGAAAACAGAAATGCCTAAAAGAACAGATATTAAAAAGATATTGGTAATCGGCTCGGGACCTATTGTAATAGGTCAGGCGGCGGAGTTCGATTATGCCGGCACGCAGGCGTGCCTGGCGCTTAAGGAAGAGGGGTATGAGGTCGTCCTCTGCAACTCGAACCCCGCAACCATTATGACCGATACATCCATTGCCGACAAGGTGTATATGGAACCCCTGACCCTTGAATATTTGGCAAAGGTGATCCGTTACGAGCGTCCCGATGCGGTGCTGCCGGGCATAGGCGGACAGACAGGGCTCAACCTTGCAATGCAGCTTGAAAAAAAGGGCGTTTTGCGCGAGTGCAACGCCGAGCTTTTGGGGACTTCAAGCCACAGTATTGAACGCGCCGAGGACAGGGAGCTTTTTAAAGAGCTTTGCGAAGAGATAGGCGAGCCTGTTTTGCAGTCGGTAATTGCCGAAAGCCTTGAAGAGGGTCTTAAAGCCGCCGAAGAAATAGGCTATCCCGTTGTTTTGCGCCCCGCTTTTACTTTGGGCGGCACGGGCGGCGGTTTTGCCGATAACGCGGAGGAGTGCGCCGAAATATTAAGGGGAGCTTTGGAGCTTTCACCCGTTCATCAGGTGCTGGTGGAAAAAAGCATAAAAGGCTACAAAGAAATCGAATACGAAGTAATGCGCGACGCTAATGACACAGCAATTACCATTTGCAATATGGAAAATGTTGACCCCGTCGGTATTCACACAGGCGACTCGGTGGTTGTCTGCCCATCGCAGACCCTTACAAATAAAGAGTACCATATGCTGCGCGACAGTGCGCTTAAAATTATACGCGCCCTTAAAATCGAGGGCGGCTGTAACGTTCAGTTCGCGCTTGACCCGCTTTCCTTTAATTACTATCTTATTGAGGTTAACCCCCGCGTTTCGCGCTCATCCGCCCTTGCAAGCAAGGCAAGCGGATACCCCATAGCGCGCGTTAGCGCCAAAATATCCGTGGGTATGCACCTTGATGAGATTATGATAGCCAACACCCCCGCGTCATTTGAGCCGACGCTCGATTACGTTGTAACCAAAATGCCGCGTTTTCCGTTTGATAAATTCTCATCGGCAAACAACAAGCTTTCAACCCAAATGAAAGCCACGGGCGAGGTGATGAGCGTTGGCAGAACAATTGAGGAAAGCTTGCTTAAGGCCGCAAGATCGCTTGAAATAGGCGTAGATCACCTTTATATGAAAAAGTTTGAAGCTTTTTCGGACGATGAAATGTTAATCTATATAAAGGACGGCACCGACGACCGCATTTACGCGATAGCCGAGCTTTTGCGGCGAGGGACCGATATAGGTATGATCTGCAACGCCACAAAAATTGATATGCTGTTCCTTGAAAAGATAAAGAATATCGTTAAAACTGAAAATAAGCTTAAAGAACACATAGGCGACACCGACACGCTGTATACGGCTAAAAAGCTTGGATTTTCCGATGAATTTATAGGTAAGCTTTGGGGTATGACGGGCGAGGAAATTTACAAAATAAGGGAAAAGCTCGGTATGTTCCCCGTTTATAAAATGATTGATACCTGCGCTTCGGAATTTGAAAGCTATATTCCTTATTTTTACTCGACCTATGAGGAAGAAAACGAATCGGTAATGTCGGACAAAAAGAAGATAATAGTTTTAGGCTCGGGACCTATAAGAATAGGGCAGGGGGTTGAGTTTGATTACTCCACGGTTCACGCGGTAACCACAATTAAAAAATCGGGTTACGAGGCAATAATTATAAACAACAACCCCGAAACCGTTTCAACCGATTACACCTGCTCCGATAAGCTTTACTTTGAACCGCTTTGCACCGAGGACGTTATGAATATTATCCACCTTGAAAAGCCGATTGGGGTTATAGCGTCCTTGGGCGGGCAGACTGCCATAAATTTAGCCGACAGCCTTAAAAACCGCGGTGTTAAAATTATCGGCACGGATTGCGATGCGATAGACCGCGCCGAAAACCGCGATTTGTTTGAAAAGATGTTAAAAGAGCTTGATATCCCCCAGCCGCAGGGCAAGGCGGTAACTAAAATTGAGGACGGCGTTAAAACCGCCGCCGAGATAGGCTATCCCGTGCTTGTGCGCCCCTCGTTTGTGCTTGGCGGCAGAGCAATGCAAATAGTTGCGGACGAGGAGCAGCTGCGCCGCTACCTTCGCACCGCGGTTGAAATTGACGAGGATAAGCCCGTGCTTGTTGATAAATATATTTCGGGCAAAGAACTTGAGGTTGACGCCATTTGCGACGGCAAGGATGTTTTTGTGCCGGGTATAATGGAGCTTGTAGAGCGCACGGGAATACACAGCGGCGACTCAATAAGCGTGTATCCCACATTCAGCATAAGCGAAAAAGTACGCGCGACAATACTTGATTATACAAAGCGCTTGGGGCTCGGCATCGGTATAATAGGACTTTACAATATCCAGTTTATTGTTGATAAGGATGACCGTGTGTTTATAATAGAGGTAAACCCGCGTTCGTCAAGAACCGTTCCTTTCCTTTCAAAGTCTACGGGCTTCAGCCTTGCTGACATTGCAACCCTTGTAATTTTAGGTCATAGCCTTAAAGAGCAGGGCTTTGATAAAATTTACCCCGGCGACAAAAAGCGCTGGTATGTAAAAGCCCCAGCGTTTTCGTTTTCAAAGCTTAGGGGACTTGACGCATACCTGTCGCCCGAAATGAAATCCACGGGCGAGGCGATAGGCTATGACGATAAACTTACCCGCGCGCTTTACAAGGCGCTTAAAGCCAGCGGAATGAACGTTATGAACTACGGCACGGTGCTTGCCACTATTGCGGATAAGGACAAGGAGGAGGCTCTGCCGCTTATACGCCGCTTTTACAATATGGGCTTTAACATTCAGGCAACTGCGGGTACGGCGGAATTTTTAAAACAGAACTCAATTCGCACTCACGCGGTTGGGAAACTCAGCGACGGAAGTAAAGAGATAACCGACGCCATAAGACAGGGCTATGTAACCTATGTTATAAACACGCGGGATATGAACTCCTCGGGCGTGCTGTCGGACGGATATGAGATTCGCCGCTGTGCGGTTGAGAATAACATTACAATGTTTACGTCGCTTGATACCGTCAAGGTACTGCTTGACGTGCTTGAAGAAACCACCCTCGGAATATCCACAATAGACGCTTGAAAGGAAACGCTATGAAACAGGATTTTTACGAAGTTTTAGGAAATGAGCAAATAGCCCCCTCGGTTTTTAAAATGACGCTTTCGGGCGACACCTCGCCCATTACCGCGCCGGGGCAGTTTGTAAATATTAAAATACCCGAATTTTACCTGCGCCGACCCATTTCCATATGCGACTGGGACGATAAGACGCTTACTGTTATTTACAAGGTTGTAGGTGACGGAACAAGTGCTTTAAGCCGCATAAAGAAAGGTGAAAATCTGGATCTTTTAATATCCCTCGGCAATGGGTACGATACCTCGCTTTCGGGCGATAAACCACTGCTTATAGGCGGCGGCGTGGGAGTTCCGCCCCTTTATGGGTTGTGCAAAAAGCTGATTGCCGAAAACAAGACCGTAAACGTTATTTTAGGTTTTAACACAAAGACTGAAATATTTTTGGAGGACGAGTTCAGAAAACTCGGTGCTAACGTTGCCGTTACCACGGCGGACGGGTCTTACGGGCTTAAAGGCTTTGTAAACGCCGCAATGGAAAGCGCCGATTACACATACTTTTACACCTGCGGACCCAAACCGATGCTGAAAGCCGTAGACGCCGCCGCGAAAACGGGCGGTCAGTTCAGCTTTGAAGAGCGTATGGGCTGCGGCACGGGTGCTTGTATGGGCTGCACCTGCAAAACAAAAAACGGACCAAAACGTGTTTGCACCGAGGGCCCCGTGTCTTCAAGGGAGGAAATAGAATGGTAAACACATCTGTTGAACTTTGCGGCACAGTGCTTACAAACCCCGTAATTCCCGCAAGCGGAACATTTGGCTTCGGCTATGAGTTCACAAGATTTTACGATATAAACATTTTAGGCTCGATTTCACTTAAAGGCACTACAAAGGAGCCGCGTTTTGGCAACCCTACGCCCAGAATCGCCGAATGCCCGCAGGGGCTTTTAAACGCGGTAGGCCTGCAAAACCCGGGAGCGGAAAAGGTTTTGAACCACGAACTTCGTGCTCTTAAATCGGTTTACAAAAAACCTGTTATGGCAAATGTCAGCGGTTTTTCTGTCAGCGACTATGTTGCGGCTGTTGAAATGCTTGACGCTGACGACGGCATAGGCTGGTTTGAAATTAACATTTCTTGCCCCAACGTTCACGGCGGCGGACTGGCATTCGGCACAAGTGCCGAAAACGCGGCGGCGGTTACAAGGGCGGTAAGGGCGGTTACAAATAAACCGATAATAATTAAGCTTTCCCCCAACGTGACCGATATTACCGAAATTGCAAAGGCGTGCGAAGCCGCGGGGGCGGACGGCGTATCGCTTATAAACACCCTGCTCGGTATGAAAATAGACCTGAAAACCAAAAAGCCGTTGCTTGCAAACAAAACGGGCGGACTTTCAGGTCCCGCGGTAAAGCCCGTGGCGGTGCGAATGGTGTATCAGGTATTCGAGGCGGTTAAAATACCGATTGTAGGTATGGGCGGAATATCCACGGCAGACGATGTATTGGAATTTATGCTGGCGGGTGCCGCCGCGGTAGAGGTGGGGGCGGCTAACCTTGTTGACCCTTACGCCTGCAAAAAAATTATAGAAGACCTGCCTTTTGCAATGGAAAAATACGGCATAAATAATTTAAGCGAAATAATAGGAGGAGCACACAATGGGTAAGGACGTGATTATTGCCTGCGACTTTGCGGACAAAAAGACCTGTCTTGAATTTTTGGATAAGTTTGAGGGCAAAAAACCGTTTGTGAAAATCGGAATGGAGCTTTTTTACGCCGAGGGTCCCGAAATTGTAAGGGAAATTAAGGCAAGGGGACATAAAATATTTCTTGATTTGAAACTGCACGATATTCCGAACACCGTGAAAAAATCAATGACGGTGCTGTCACGCCTTGATGTTGATATGTGCAATCTGCACGCGGCGGGTACTGCCGCAATGATGACCGCGGCAATAGAGGGGCTGACAAGAGCAGACGGTACCCGCCCGCTGCTTATAGCCGTAACCCAACTTACCTCTACAAGCGAGGAGGCAATGCACACCGATCTGCTTATAACGGGCAAAATGGAAGATGTTGTTATGCACTATGCAAAGAATGCCGAAAACGCGGGGCTTGACGGCGTGGTATGCTCTCCGCTTGAGGCAGCAGCGGTACACGGTGCCTGCGGAAACAGCTTTTTAACCGTAACGCCGGGTATTCGCTTTGCCGACGGCGACAGGGGCGACCAGTCGCGCGTTACTACCCCCGAAAAAGCAAGGGAATTAGGCAGTGACTATATAGTGGTGGGCAGACCGATAACCGCCGCGGCAGACCCCGTGGTGGCTTATGAGCGCTGTGTCAGAGAGTTTATAGGGTAATGTTGTTTCGGCTCACGTGGTGCAGACCTTATTTAGGCTTTATCTCTGACCGGGGGAGGAAAAAACATCACCGCACCGAATTTTCAAAAAAGGAGTTAATAATATGCAAAGCTACAAACACGAATTTATTGAATTTTTAGAGAACGCAGGTGTGCTTAAATTCGGCGATTTCACCGCCAAAAGCGGCAGAAAAATTCCCTATTTTATAAACGCGGGCGAAATTAAGACCGGCGACCAGATAAGAAAATTGGGTAAATTTTACGCAAAGTCGTATTTTGAAAAGCTGGGTAACAAAAAAGCCGTGCTTTACGGTCCCGCATATAAAGGTATTCCGATTGCGGTGTCGGTTGCGGTTGCCCTTTCCGAAAACGGGCTTGATGTGCCGTTTTTCTTTAACCGCAAGGAGGAAAAAGACCACGGCGAAGGCGGTGTTTTTGTGGGATATAAGCCACAGCCCGGTGAAGAGGTTGTAATAACGGAGGATGTTATAACAGCAGGCACGGCAATAAGGGAAAGTATGGCTGTTTTATCAAAGCTTGACGGTGTAAAGGTTGCCGCCGCCTTTGTTATGGTAGACCGCTGTGAAAGGGGTCGGACCGAAAAATCGGCTATGGCGGAGGTTGGCGAAGAATTCGGTTTCCCCGTTTACTCTGTTGTTAATGTTTACGATATTATAGAATATCTTGAGGAAAACGAAAAAAACCGAGAAAATGTGGAACGCATACAAAATTACCTTAAAATAAACGGCGCAAAGGAATGATATAAATGAGAAGTCTTATTGATATTTCGGAGCTTACAACGGGTGAAATTGAAGAACTTATAGGCGTTGCCAACGATATTATAGAAAATCCAGAAAAGTACAGCGAAAAATGCAAGGGAAAAAAGCTTGCCACCCTGTTTTTTGAACCCTCAACACGCACGCGCTTAAGCTTTGAGGCGGCAATGTTAGAACTTGGCGGCAGTGTTCTCGGTTTTTCGGAGGCGCAAAGCTCTTCCGCCTCAAAGGGCGAAAGCGTAGCGGACACCGCAAAGGTTATTTCTTGCTATGCCGATATTATAGCAATGCGCCACCCGAAAGAGGGTGCGCCGCTTGTGGCGGCACGGAATGCTTCCATACCCGTTATAAACGCGGGGGACGGTGGACACTGCCACCCAACGCAGACCCTTGCCGATCTGCTTACAATATACCGTGAAAAAGGCGGGTTTGATAACCTTACCGTGGGCTTTTGCGGCGACCTCAAGTTCGGCAGAACGGTACATTCGCTCATATCCGCGCTTATACGCTATAAGGACGTTCGGTTTGTGCTTATTTCTCCTAATGAGTTAAAGCTTCCGGGATATGTTAAGGACAAGCTTGATAAAGAGGGCATAGAGTACACCGAAACCGATAGCCTTGAAAATTCCATTGCCGACCTTGATATACTTTATATGACCCGTGTTCAAAAGGAACGCTTTTTCAACGAAGAGGATTATCTGCGCCTTAAGGACAGCTACATCCTAACACCCGAGAAAATGGCATTGGGCAGTGACAAACTGCGCGTTCTCCACCCGTTGCCGCGCGTTAACGAAATAAGCGTTGCGGTAGACGACGATCCGCGTGCCTGCTATTTCAAACAGGTGCTTTACGGAAAATATATGCGTATGGCGCTCATCTTAAAGCTTTTGGAGGAGAAAATATGAATATTGATTCCATTAAAAACGGCATTGTAATTGACCACATAACCGCCGGACGGGGAATGGAAATTTACCGCCTTTTGGGGCTTGAGTCGCTTGACTGCTCGGTTGCGCTTATTAAGAACGTTGCAAGCAAAAAGTCGGGCAAAAAGGATATAATAAAGATCGACTCCGATTTTGACGTTGATACGGATATTCTGGGCTTTGTTGACCCGGACGTTACGGTGAACATTATAAAAGACGGGCAAATAAAAGAGAAAAAGACAATTGAACTGCCGCAGGAGCTTACAAACGTTTTAAAATGCAAAAATCCGCGCTGTATAACTTCGGTAGAACAGGAATTGCCGCATATATTCCGCCTTACCGACAAAGAAAACCGCGTTTACCGCTGCATTTACTGCGAAACAAGGGCAAAATAGCTATCTGCCGCTTGACAGGTCCTTTCGGCAAAGATATAATATTAAAAAACAAAAGGGGTACTAACTGTGGTAAGGCTTGGAAATGTATTTATTTTAGGGGACAGCTACTCAACGTTTGAGGGTTGTATACCTGACGGTAACGAGGCCTGGTATTTTACAGAGCCTAAAAATGACACAGACGTTACCGATAAATCGCAGACGTGGTGGTATAAGCTTATAAGGAATACCGATTCGGCACTGATAAGAAACGAAAGCTTTTCGGGTACTACAATATGTAACACCGGCTACGGCGGTGCGTATTGCCCCGAAACTTCGTTTATAGGCAGATTTGACAGACTTTGCGGTGAAGGATTTTTTAAGAAAAATATCGTTGATACGTTTTTAGTTTTCGGCGGAACCAATGACAACTGGGCAGGTTCACCCGTGGGTGAAGTGAAAACTGAAGGCCTTAACGGTGAAAATTTAAAAAGTACTTTGCCGGCATTTTCCTATCTTTTAAGGGAAATAAGGAAAAATCTGCCCAAGGCAAACACGGTTGTAATTATAAACAACGCCGAAATCAAAGAAGAAATTGTAAACGGCATTATGAAACTGTGTGGGCTTTACGGCGTTTCCTACATAACTCTTAACGGTATAAGCAGGCAAAGCGGTCATCCCGACATTGCGGGAATGGATCAGATATTTAACAGTATATACGACTTTTTCGATAATGCGGAAAATGGCAAAGCAATATGAGATAAGCTGTATTCTGCCGCAAAAAAACGTTTTAAACCCACGCAAAATCTCAGAATGGACGGAGGCGGAAGGCGTTGCGGCGGCGATTGAGTCGGGAAGCGGTAAAATTTACACCGATGTATGTGTGGACGGTGTCTGCACGCTCGGAGTCTGCGCTGAGAGAAACGCGATTTTCAATATGATAACTAACGGCGAAAGCACAATACGCCGCGTAATTGCCGTAAATTGGGATGGCAAGGCAATGTCGCCCTGCGGCACCTGCCGCGAGCTTGCCCCGCAGTGGTGGATCTAAAAATAATCTGTTTGACCTTAAAAAGATTTTGGATTAAAGCAGAATAATGTCGAGAAAGCGGACGTGTCGCAAATACGTCCGCTAAAATTTTTTTAAGGTACTTTTTTCTATCATTTTTTCACATTCCTTGTCATATAATTTGATACAGGGAAAAATTCCCGTATGTAAAAAGGAAAGGTGATAAAATAATGAACGGTTTTTACCCGGAAGGATGGAGCATATCTTGCACGGAAGGCAAAAAGAAATACACTGCCGCCGCACTGAATGAAGCTCAGGCAAAACAAACGGTTATGGAGTCCGCCGTTACAATGTGCGACGCGGAACATAATCTTATAGTTGACCTTGGCTGTATGCGCGGTATTATCCCGCGTGAGGAGGGCGCAATCGGGATATCGGACGGCTCAACGCGTGACATTGCGCTTATTTCGCGCGTCGGCAAGCCCGTCAGTTTTGTTGTAACTTCAATTAAAACGGATAACTGCGGCAGACCGTATGCTCTGCTGTCACGCAGGTTGGCTCAGGAAATGTGCCGCAAGTATATACATACCTGCAAACAGACAGGTAATATAATAGATGCGAAAATAACGCATCTTGAGTCGTTTGGCGCGTTTTGCGATATAGGCTGCGGAAACATTGCCTTGCTGCCTATCGACTCAATATCCGTTTCAAGAATTTCACACCCAAAAGACCGCTTCAAGGTGGGGGATAACATCAAGGCAATAATAAAAAGTATAGGCGAGGACGGCAGAATAACCTTATCCCATAAAGAACTGCTCGGTACTTGGGAAGAAAATGCGGCAATGTTCTCCCCCGGACAGACCGTTACCGGCGTTATAAGAAGCGTTGAGGATTACGGCGTATTTGTTGAGCTTACACCTAATCTTGCAGGTCTTGCGGAGCCGCGCCCCGGTGTTTTCATAGGTCAGCAGGCAAGCGTTTATATAAAAAGCATTATAAGGGAGAAAATGAAGATAAAGCTTATAATAATTGATAGTTTTGACAGCGATTACACCCCGCCGGTAAAATATTTCTACACAGGCTCTAATCTTGAGGAGTGGGATTATTCGCCGAGCGATTGTTTTAAACACATTTCAACAAGATTTTGCGGGTAATACAAATAATACAAAAAATCGGGCAGTTCCAAAGGAACTGCCCGATTGAGCGTGTCGAAAAAGTCGACACGCTCTTGGTCGGGGATGCCGTTCGCTCGAAAATCAAAGATTTTCGGACTGCTCTCTATCCCCGCCAATACCACCCCTGCTCCCTTGAAAAACCGCCGGACAAGCGGTTTTTCGCTTACAAGGTGTTTTTCCGCCGCACGTGTCGGCGGAAAAACAAAATGCGGCGTGAACGCCGCATCAAAGTCAGACTGTGGTTTATCGACAGTCTGAATCGGGCAGTTCCAAAGGAACTGCCCGATTGAATTTTAAAACTTTTAATTTTCCAGCGGTTTCATTGTCGGGATTCGGACAGAAACCCGGAATTATCGGGAATTATCAAGCATTTACAGGCATTTCACAATAATTAAACCACACAAATAAAGCCATATCGAGAATTATCAATAATTCCGATGTGCGTATATTGGAGTAACTTTAGGTGTAAGGTGTAAGCTTGATATACCAGCAATGGCTCTAATGTCGCCAAATCGTTAATACCTGCAATCACTCTCGCACCGGAACATATCGGGCATTTTTCTCCATTAGAACGAGCCTTAACGCTTGCCTGCCATTCATGATCGCTAGCACCTCTCCACCATACTTTTTTATTTGAACCGAAAGTAATGTCATCAGGCGTAAGCGTTAAATTCTTTTCCGACCACTCCGAAACAAGCTCCGGGTGTACTTCTGCTAAACTGTTATTCATAGCCAAACCTCAACCTCCTTGTGCTTAGAGTATATGAAGTTTTGGCTTTATCTTGTAGTTTGCGAATATCCGTATAAATAGAAAAAGCCCTTTGAGAAAGGGATTTCTCCTCTCTCAAAGGGCAAGTTGGCAAACTGGAATTTCTATTTGTGTTGCCATGTCAT
>CAKSFK010000029.1 GCA_934454655.1 uncultured Eubacteriales bacterium
CTTGACCAGATACACATTCCCGACCCTGTTAAGCAGAAAATGGAATGTCTTGAAAAACGTATTTCAGAGCTTGAAAAGGCCCTTGAACAAAAATAAAATACAAAAGGTGATAAAAATGGATTACGGCATACAGCTTTACAGTGTGCGCGATTTAGCGGAAAAGGATCTTTCGGCGGCGGTAAAACGCGTAGCAGAACTCGGTTATTCATCGGTTGAATTTGCGGGCTTTTTCGGGCATAGCCCGGAGGAAGTAAACGAAATGCTGCGTGAGAATAACTTATGTGTATCAAGCACACATTCCGGGTTTGACGACCTTGTAAATAATTATGATGAAACCGTGGCTTTTCACAAGGCAATAGGTAATAAGCTTTATATTATTCCGGGATATGATTTAGGCTCGCAGGAAAAATTGGACGTTTTTGTAAAGAAAGCCTCTGAAATTTCAAAGCGTTTGGCAGCGGACGGCATAACGCTTGCCTACCATAACCATGCGCATGAATTCGAACTGAATACAGACGGCTCTTTAATATACGAGCAGTTGCTCTACCGCACCGATTTAAAGCTTGAAATAGACACCTACTGGGCGTTTGTGGGTATGAAGAACCCGATAGACCTGCTTGACAGGGTGGGCGACAGGCTTGCCTGCATACATATTAAGGACGGCTCGGCGGACGGTCACGGCACACCGCTCGGAAAGGGCGAGGCACCGGTTGCGGCGGTTTACGATTATGCGGTTAAAAACAATATTCATATGGTGGTTGAAAGTGAAACCTGCAACCCCGACGGTATTACCGAGGCGAAGATATGTATAGATTACCTTCATTCGCTTGAAAACAGATAATTTACCGGGAGAGGAAACCAATGAGAATATTTAACACCCTTACAAGGGAAAAGGATGAATTTAAGCCGATAACCGAGGGCGAGGTTAAAATTTACGCCTGCGGACCTACGGTTTATAACTACATTCACATAGGCAACGCGCGCCCGCTTTGCGTGTTCGACGTACTGCGCCGCTATCTTGAATGGCGCGGATACAAGGTCACCTTTGTTCAGAATTTTACCGATATTGACGATAAGCTGATAAAGCGCGCGAACGAGGAAGGCTCCACCGTGCCCGAAATTGCCGAGCGCTATATAAAGGAATTTTGGACTGACGCCGACGGGCTTAACATAAAGCACGCGACGGTTAATCCGCGCGCTACCGAGAATATCGAGCAGATACAAAGCATTATTTCGGCGCTTGTGGAAAAGGGCTACGCGTATCAATCGGGCGGGGACGTGTACTACCGCGCGCGGAAATTCAAGGACTACGGCAAGCTTTCGCACCAGCCGCTTGAAGACCTCGAAGCGGGGGCAAGAATAGACGTTACCGAGGTTAAGGAAGACCCCATGGACTTCTGCCTGTGGAAGGGCGCCAAACCCGGCGAGCCTTACTGGGAGTCCCCTTGGGGCAAGGGCAGACCCGGCTGGCACATTGAGTGCTCGGCAATGGCGTGCCGCTATCTCGGTAAGACAATTGATATTCACTGCGGCGGTCTTGACCTTATTTTCCCGCACCACGAGAACGAGATAGCCCAGTCCGAAGCGGCAAACGGATGCGAGTTTGCCCATTACTGGATGCACAACGGCTTTATTAATGTTGATAATCATAAAATGTCAAAGTCGCTCGGTAATTTCTTTACCGTGCGCGATGTTGCGGAAAAATACGGCTACGAGCCCATACGCTATATGATGGTCGCCTGTCAGTACAGGAGCCCCATCAACTATTCGCTTGAGGTTATAGAACAGGCGAAAAATTCGCTTGAAAGACTGTATACCTGCCGCGATAATATTGATTTTGCGCTTAGAAACGCGCCCGAGGGCGGCGAGGCTCCCGATTTTGCGGAAACCAGAAAACAGGAGTTCATTGCCGCTATGGACGACGACCTTAACACTGCCGACGCGCTTGCCGCGGTATTTATGCTTGTGCGGGATATTAACACGCTTATAGCAAGCGGTGCGGGCAGGGAAACACTTGCCGCCTGCGCCGAATTGTTTGATGAGCTGACAGGTGTTCTGGGTCTTGTTTACAACCGTAGGACCGAGGCGCTTGACAGCGATATTGAAGAGCTTATCGAAAAGCGTACGGCGGCGAGGAAGGCAAAGGATTTTAAGACTGCCGACGAGATACGCGACAAGCTTAAGGCAATGGGTATTGTGCTTGAGGACACACCGCAGGGCGTTAAATGGACGAGAGCTTAATAAAAAAAGAACCGCTGGGCAACGGCTTTTTTATAAATGTTTCGCCCTTACATACTTTCGGGACAGACGCGGTTCTGCTTGCCGATTTTGCGCGCGCCAAAAAACAGGACAGCCTTGCCGACCTCGGCACCGGCTGCGGAATAATTCCCTTTTTAATGCTGCGCGACGGTAATTTGAAAAGCGCCGTGGGGGTCGATATAAGCCCCGACGCGATATTTCTGGCTGAAAGAACCGCAAGGGAAAACGGAGTTTGCGGTTTTACCGCCTTAAATTCCGACCTTAACGATTTAAAGGGAAAAACGGATTTCGGCTGCCGCACGCTGGTTACCTGCAACCCGCCGTATAAAGCGCCGGGCGCGGGGCTTAAAAATCCCGAAAAGATGTCTGCCGTTGCAAGACACGAGGTTGCCTGTACGCTTTCGGATATAATCCGCGTTTCGGCAAAGCTTTTGCAGACGTCGGGCAGGCTTTGTATGTGCCACCGCCCCGAAAGACTCGCAGAGCTAATGTTCCTTATGCGAAACAATAAGCTCGAGCCGAAAAGGCTGAGGCTTGTGTGCAAAAAGGTGGGGGAAGAGCCGTGGCTTGTGCTTGTTGAGGCACGCAAATGCGGAAATACGGGGCTTCGCATAGAGCCTACGCTTTATGTTTACGAAAACGGCGATTTTTCGCCCGAGATGATAAAAATTTACGGACCGTACAAGGAGGCGTATCTTTAATACAATGAGCGGAAAACTTTACGTTGTCGGTACGCCGATAGGTAATCTTGAGGATTTCAGTCCCAGAGCCGTGCATACCCTTTCCGAGGCGGATTTTATTGCCGCGGAGGATACGCGTGTGACATTAAAGCTTTTAAATCACTTTGAAATTAAAAAAGAAATGCTTTCTTACTATGAGCATAATAAAAATTTAAAGGGAAATGTTATAATTGAAAGAATTTTAAAGGGCGAAAGCTGTGCGCTTGTGTCGGATGCGGGTATGCCCGCAATATCGGACCCGGGCGAGGACCTTGTGCGGCTGGCGCATGAAAACGGAATAACGGTTGAGTCCGTTCCCGGACCGAGCGCGCTTATAACCGCACTTGCGATTTCGGGTATGGAGAGCGGCAGATTTTGCTTTGAGGGCTTTTTATCGGTAAATAAGATAAGCCGAAAAAAACATCTTGAGGACATAAAAAATGAAAAACGCACGATGATTTTTTACGAAGCGCCGCACAAGCTGCCCGCAACGCTTAACGATATGCTTGAAGTATTGGGTGACAGAAAAATAGCCCTTGTGCGCGAGCTTACCAAAATTCACGAAACGGTTAAAAATACCACGCTTAAAGAGGCGGCGGAATATTACGGGGAAAATACGCCGCGCGGAGAGTTTGTCTTGATAATTGAGGGGAAAAAGGAAGAAAACAGCACGGTTTTCACTGTAAACGACGCCGTGGCAATTGCAAACAAGCTTATAAGCGAGGGCAGTTCAACCTCGGCTGCGGCAAAGGAAGCGGCACAGGTTACGGGATTTAAAAAAAGCGACATTTACAAGGCACTGATTTAAAGGAATACGGGTGTGGATATGGAAAACAACAACGATATATTCGATTTTATCGGAGATGGGGATGATATTTATTCGTCGTCGTCGCGGAATGTCAATGAATTTGAGGATATTATGAGCAGCAGTAAAAAAAGAGGACGTTATGCACGACGCCGCAGAAATAAATTTGCGCGTTGGTGGTCAGGGTTAAAAAAATGGCAGAGGGCTACGGCGATTGCCTGCACGGCAACCGTACTGGCGCTGGCAACAGCCGTCGGAGCACTCAGACTGATGTTTAACTACAATTACAACAACATAACAAAGGACCCCGAGGACTTGGGGTTTGAGAGCGTTATTGACAGAAAGATAGTTAATATCGCGCTTTTCGGCATTGATACGCGCGACCCGAAATCATTTAAAGGTTTGTCGGACAGTATTATGATAATAAGCCTTAACACCGAAACCAAAAAGGTTAAGCTTATGTCCGTAATGCGCGACACATTAGTACCAATAACATACAACGGAAAAACAACATACGCAAAAATAAACAGCGCTTACCGCAAGGGCGGTCCGGAGCTTGCCATTAAGACCCTCAACACAATGTTCGGGCTGGATATTTCGGAATATGCCACGGTAAACTTTTTCGGAATGTCGGATATAATCGACGCCGTGGGCGGCATTGATGTTGAACTTGTTGAGGGCGAGCTTGACGTGTACGGCTACGAAAACGGCAAAAAGCTTAACTGGGGATTTAACGGCGTTATGGAGGAAATATGCTATTACAAGGGCATTGACCCCACGCCTTACTATATTAAAAAACCCGGCGTTTACCACCTCAACGGCGTTCAGGCAACGGGTTACGCCAGAATAAGGCACGCAAAAAACTTTGAAGGCACTAACGACGACTACGGCAGAACCGACCGCCAGCGCTATGTTATGGAACAGCTTTTCAATAAGGCGGTCAAGCTAAGCAAGGGTGAATACGTAAAGCTTGCAAAGGCGCTTATTCCGTGCAGTGAAACCTCGCTTTCGTATTCGGAAATAATCAGTCTTGCTATGAATATTCTGCTTAAATCGCCCGCATTTGAACAGACGAGAATACCGCTTACCGAATATCAGATGCCGTCAAAAAGCATTTCGGGCGTGGGCTCGTGCGTTTATTACGACCTTGACTACGCAAGCCGACTTGTCCACGCGTTTATATATGACGATATTAAACCCGAGGACTACATTGCCGAACACGGCGTTGAAAAGAACGACTGGTACGCAAAAAGGGGCAGCGGAAGCACCGGTACTGCCTCAAGAAAACCGACCGCTTCATCCTCAGGCACGACGGGCACCGTGACTTCCTCCTCGCAATCGACAAGCAGTCACACACCTTCTCAGGCGGAGTCGTCAAGCAGCCGTCCGTCATCCTCTTCACAGCAGTCGTCAAGCTCGCACGTTTCTTCGGGGGCAAGCTCACAGGCGGCGTCATCAAGCAAGCCGGAATCGTCCTCCGCACCCGAGCCGCCCGAAGACGACGATACAGATACGGAGTGATATTATGCCGCAGAATATTTACGAAGCTGTTTGGATATTCTTAATATATGCTTTTCTGGGCTGGTGCTCGGAGGTGGCTTTTGCCGCCGTTAATAAGGGCGCGTTTGTAAACAGAGGATTTTTGAACGGTCCTGTCTGCCCTATATACGGCTTCGGTATGCTTATAGTAGTCACCTGCCTTTGGAATTTAAGAGGCAATGTTATCCTGTTGTTTCTCGGCTCTGCCGCGCTTACAACGGCGCTTGAATTTGTAACCGGCTTTGTGCTGGAAAAGTTCTTTCACGATAAATGGTGGGACTATTCGGATATGCCCTTTAACATAAAGGGTTACGTCTGCCTTAAATTTACAATTCTGTGGGGACTTGCGGCTTCCTTTATTATAGGGGCGGTGCATCGCTTTGTTTATATGATAATAAGGCTAACTCCGTTTACGCTCGGCGTTGTGCTGCTGTCGGTCTTTTTGGCGGCGTTTGCGGCTGACTTTGCCGTAACGCTTACGGAACTCATAAAACTGCCCGGTAAGCTTAAGGCTATGTCCGAGGCGGAAAAAGCGCTGCGCGCGGTGTCCGATAAAATAGGTGAAAACATAAGCGATACAACAATTGCCGCAAAGGAAAAGGGCGAAGCGCTGGCGGAGGAAAACCGCCCGAAAATGGAAGAGCTTAAGGCTGATTACGAGGAGAAGAAAAAGGAATTTTCTTCAATGCTTGAAAACCGCAATTTTGTACATAAGCGTATTTTAAAGGCGTTCCCAAGACTTAAAAACGGACGCTACAAGGCGGTTTTTGACCGTATAAACGAAATAAGAGCAAAGGTTGCCGATAAAAATGAAAAAGACGGCGTGTGAAAGCTGTGCAAATTATGTTTACGACCCCGAAAGCGACATAATGTACTGCGAAATGGATCTGGACGAGGATGAAATGCAGCGCTTTTTAACCTCGCAGACCTATAACTGTCCGTATTACGATTTTTATGATGAATATAAGATAGTGAGAAAACAAAATTAGGAGCGGCGTTATGTTTTATGTTTATTGGGTATTAAGCGCGGTGCTTATACCGTTGCTTAACAATTTTTACGGTATTTTGCGGAAGCCGTATTCATGGTGGCTGGTGCCGGTGCTGCTTGTCGCGTTCTTTTTGGGCTTTGTAATTCTGCACCTTGCCGTGACCTGCGTGTGGATAGCAACCGCAAACGTTAACAAGCCGCCTAAAGGTACAAGGGCTTTCAGGGTGCTCGCAAACATCACAATACCATTGCTTTTAAAGCTTACAAGGGTTCGCGTTAACGCCGTGGGAACGGAAAAAGTGCCGCCGAACGCGCGTATGCTGTTTATTTGCAACCACCAACACGATTTTGACCCCGTAATACTGCTTTCGGTTTTTCCGAACGCAAACCTCGGGTTTATCGGTAAAAAGGATATCTACGAAACAATGCCGTTTATAGCAAAGGCAATGCACAGGCTTTACTGCCTGCCCATTGACCGCGAGCACGACCGCGCCGCCGCAAAAACGGTAATTGAAGCGTCGCGCATTTTAAAATCCGGCATGGCGTCCATAGGCTTGTTCCCCGAGGGGTATACAAGCAAGACCTGCGAGCTTTTGCCTTTCAGAAACGGCGCGTTTAAAATTGCTTACCGCGCCGAAGCACCGATTGTGGTGTGCGTTATAAACAACACACGGGAAATTGTAAAGCGTATGTTTTTGCGGCGTACGACAGTTGAACTCCGCGTGCTTGAAGTGATAAATTATGATGATTACAAAAGTTTTTCAACCGTGGAACTGGGCGAAAAGCTGCACGCTGTAATGAAAGCCGAAATCGAAACTTTAGGCAAACGAAAATAATTAGAATCCGCCCAAAACGCAGTTAATCCTAACGGATTAACGAGTATTTTAACGCGGCAATGCGAGAAATCCGCACTCAAAAAACGGGCTCGGATTATTCTCGCTTGCCTAGGCAAACGAAAATAAAGGAGAAAAAATGAGTGCAAAAAGAGTTTTAAAGCTTATTATCGCATTTTCGTTCGCGGTTGCGGTTTATGTTATCTGCGGGCTCACCGTCGGTGCGAAGGAGGTAACCGGGGAGTACAGCTTCAGCTATTTTAAGGACGGACAGGAGTACCCCTGCTCAAATGTTGCCGACACACCGTTTAACGGCATCAGAATACAATGCACCGGCAAACAGTATTATTTGCAGTATAAAACCAGCAACGGCAGCGGACAGGATTATTATTCACCGGTGAAAAGCAACAACACCGCCGCCGCGGAGTATGCCGGATTAAAAAGCGGAAAACAGGTTTACAGGCTCAGCATAGATGTCTACTCAAATTCGGGCGAGCTTATAAACGATAAAGTAGTTGTAATGTACCGCACAAAAACGGCGGATAACGGCTGGCTTAATTGGGTAAGCAATATCCCCTATGAGAAAAGGGAAGCCATAAGGGCGAAATACGGGCTTGACGGCGGCGTTGACAAAGACTCGTACGCGGGATATAGATCCAAGCCCGCAACCGGTTTTGAAATAAGGATATTTGAGGAATCGGAAGAACAGGAAAGCAGCAAGGTCCTTGAGGGGCTTGGCGGAATCGAAGTTCACCCCGCAATGTATTATTCGGTTAACAGCTTAAATAAGCAACCCTTCACGGGTTCGGCGGATAATACGGGTATTGACTGCCTTTGGATTAATACAGACCCTCAAAAGCCTTATTACCTTAAATACAAGGTCGATTCGCTTTCGGGCAGTTACAGCTATGTTTACAGCAATAATCACGCCGACAGCGTGTATGCGGGTTTGCAGGGCAATAGAATTACAAAGCTTTACATAAGCGCCTTTACCCTTTCGGAAGAAAGGATAACAGGCGGTGTTGTTGTGATGTACCGAGTGAAAGCCGGCGGCAGATGGCTTGACTGGGTGAGCAACGCCGACCCAGAATGGATGACGGCGGTTCAGGCAAAGTACAACATAACAGGTCCGCTTGATACAACATCGAATTATGCGGGACTGAGTGCTTCTACGCCTATTGAGGGCGTTGAAATACGTGTGTTTGAGGAAAACACGGCGGAGATAACGTTGCCCGAAACGGGAGAAAAGACGCTTGACGCGGGGCATATATATCAAAACAACGGTTACCCCACAGGGTGCGAAAGCGTAAGCACGGTTACGGCGCTTGAATATCTGGGCGTTAATATAACCGTTGATGAATTTATTGATAACTTCCTTGATAAGACGGATGAAACGGTTTTCGACCCGAACACGGCTTTCGGCGGCGACCCGAGAACGGAAAACGGCATAGGCTGTTACGCACCCGTAATAGAAAGGGCGCTCGGCAAGGCGCTGTATGCCAAATGCACCGAATTGAAGGCGACGGCGGTTTACGGCAAAACGGTTGAACAGCTCTGCCGCGACTACATAGATAATGGCTTGCCGGTTATATTCTGGGCAACAAACGGTATGGCTTATCCCGCAACCAAGATGATACGGGGCGGCGTTATGCCGTGGGTATCGCCCGAGCATTGCCTGTTGCTTGTGGGCTACGATAATAACAACTATTATTTCAGCGATCCGCTTAAAACGGACAGCCGAACCGCTTACCCGAAGAGGGATGTTATAACGGCATACCTCGGTATGGGCGCGCAGGCGGTGGTTATTGAAAAGGATACGGACGCAGGGTATCTTAAGGGCGACCTTACGGGTGACGGCAGTGTTGACCTGCTCGATTTCATACGCCTTAAAAAGGTTTTGGCGGGTATCGAAACGGTACAAAAACGCTTTAATGCCGACATTGACGGCGACGGCAGCATAGACGTTACCGATCTTGCGGAGTTCAGAAAAAAACTGATCAGTTGAGGAGGAATAAGTCTTGGTAATTAATGCAGAGCCTAAACGCGTATTTGAGATCTTCAGCCTTATAAGCGAAATCCCGCGCGGCTCGGGAAATACCGATAAAATAAGCGAATTTTGCATAAACTTTGCCGAAAAAAACGGTCTTTGGTGTTTTCGCGACGGGCTTAACAACGTTATAATAAAGAAGCCCGGCTCAAAGGGCCGCGAGTCGGCAGAGCCTGTGATACTTCAGGGACACCTTGATATGGTGTGCGAAAAAACAGCCGACAGCGACATTGATTTTAAACGTGACGGATTGAAACTCCGGCTTGACGGCGACCTGCTTTCCGCCGAGGGAACCACCCTCGGTGCGGACGACGGCATTGCCGTGGCTGTGATAATGGCACTTTTAGAGGATAAGACCGCCATTCACCCGCCTGTGGAAGCGGTGTTCACAACCGATGAGGAAACCGGAATGTTCGGGGCGCAGGGGCTTGATACAAGCCGCCTTTCGGGCAAACGGCTTATAAACCTCGACTCGGGCGAAGAGGGCGTTTTAACCGTCGGCTGTGCAGGCGGCGCGAAGGTTCATCTCCGTTTTCCCGTAAGCCGAACGGCAAACGCCGACCCGTGCTTTAAAATTACCGTTTCGGGGCTTAAGGGCGGCCATTCGGGTATTGATATAAACAAGGGCAGACAAAACGCGGACAAGCTGGCGGCAGAGCTGCTTGCCGAAATGCCGTTTAATTTCGCTCTTGTATCAATCGGCGGCGGATTTAAGGACAATGTCATTCCGTGTGCCTGCGAGTGCGTTTTGGCGGCGGACAACGACCCGACGGATTATGTAAACCGTTTTTGCAAGGAGCATCTTACAGATACGGACGACGGACTTAAAATAACCGTCCGCAAAACGGAGATGTCGGCTGAGTGCTTAAGCGGCGACTCTTCACAAAAAATAATAGGATTTTTAAATGCCGTGCCGTCGGGTGTTACGGCGCTTAGCCGCAGTATACCGGGGCTTGTTGAAAGCTCGCAGAACCTCGGCATAGTAAGTACCGATGAAGAGGGTGTAACGGCAGTCGTTTCGGTTCGCAGCAGCATTGCAAAGGAAAAACATGGTCTGCTCCGCGGCATTGCAAATCTGGCTGAAAAATACGGCGCAGAAATGTCCGTTCACGGCGATTATCCCGCTTGGGAATACCGCGAAAATTCCCCGCTTGTAGGTGTTATGACAGCGGTTTTTGAGAAAAAATACGGCAGAAAACCGACGGTTGAAACGGTACACGCAGGTCTTGAATGCGGGCTCTTGAGCGAAAAAATAAAGGGATTTGACGCAGTATCGCTGGGACCCGATATGTGGGACATTCATACCGTGGGAGAAAGACTTTCCGTATCATCAACAAAGCGCACTTACGAATATCTGCGCGAAGTTTTAAAGGAGCTGTAAATATTATGCAAAAGGAATCGGTTAAAAAACTTCAGAGTGAACTTGAAAACGGTGAGGCGCTGCTTGTGGCAAGCGTGCCTAACAGGTTTTACCTTACCGGCTTTGAAACAAGCGACGGTTTTGTGTTTATAACAAGGGAAAAAGCCTGCTTTTTAATAGATTTCCGCTATGTTGAAAAGGCTAAGGCTACGGTAAACAGCTGTGAGGTAAGGCTTTCAACCTATTCGCTTAAGGAAATAAATGAACTTTGCCGTGAGTGCGGCGTTTCCGTGCTTTATACCGAGGCTGAGTATACCTCCGTCAGCTTCAACAAACAGCTTTGCGAGGCTTTAAGTCCCGTCCTGATTTCGGACAGCGACAAGTTTGACAAAATAATAAAGGATATGCGCGCCGTTAAAAACGAAAAAGAGCTTTCGCTTATAAAGGCGGCTCAAAAGCTTACGGACGACACCTTTAATTACATAATCTCACGCATAACAGAGGGCAGAACCGAGCGCGAGGTTATGCTTGATATGGAATTTTATATGAGGAAACTCGGCAGCGAGGGTGTTTCGTTTGATTTTATTGTTGTATCGGGCAAAAACTCCTCGCTTCCGCACGGCGTTCCTACGGATAAGAAAATCGAACGCGGCGATTTTATCACAATGGATTTCGGCGCGGTTGCGGGCGGTTACCGTTCGGATATGACGCGCACGGTAGCCCTCGGGAATATAAGCGATGAACAGAAGAACGTGTACGAAACCGTGCTTAAGGCACAGCTTGCGGGTATTGCCGCCGTTAAGGCGGGCGCGGTGTGCCGCGATGTTGACAAAGTCGCGCGCGACATTATTTATTCCGCCGGCTTTGAGGGTTGTTTCGGCCACGGGCTCGGTCACAGTGTCGGTGTTGAAATACACGAAAGCCCCGCTTTTAACACACGGTGCGAAACCGTGCTTAAAGCAGGAACGATTATGACCGTTGAACCCGGAATCTACCTTGAAAACAAATACGGCGTTCGCATTGAGGATATGGTTTACGTTACCGAAAACGGGTGCATAGATATAACGGAAAGTCCCAAGGAACTTATCTGTCTGTAATTTGTTCTTGCATTTTAGAGTACTTTGTGCTAAAATTTATTATTATTACTATCTGTTTTCAGTAAATCAGGAGTTGAAAAAGGTTGGCAAAATACATTATAAAGCGTGTTGCTATGGGTGTGCTGAGCATTTTTATTGTTGCAACGCTCACGTTTTTCCTTATGAACCTTGTCCCCGGCGGCCCGTTTGTGGCAGAAAAATCAATAAGTAAAGAAGCTCAGGCGGCGTTGGAAGCTAAGTACGGCCTTGATAAACCGCTGCTTGAAAGATACGCTACCTATATGACAGACTTTGTAAAGGGGGATATGGGGCTCAGCCTGCGTCAGCGCGGACGTACCGTCTCGGATATTATATTTTCAAAATTTCCGGTTTCGGCAAAGCTTGCGGGTATAGCGGTTGCCGTTGCGGTGCTGATAGGTATTCCGCTCGGATGTCTTTCGGCGTACAACCGCGGAAAACTGGGAGATAATATTATAATAGTATTTGCAACCTGCGGCATTGCCATACCGAGCTTTATAAGCAGTGTTATTTTGCTGTATACGTTCGGCAGTAAGCTTAATTTGCTGCCGACTGTGGGGCTTAACACAATGTCGTCGTACATAATGCCGGTAACGGCGCTTGCAATTTACCCCACGGCGTACATAACGCGCCTTATGCGTTCAAGCCTGCTTGACGTTATGGGGCAGGACTATATAAGAACGGCAAAGGCAAAGGGTCTTTCCAACTTTAAAATTTTGTTTAAGCATGCGCTCCGCAACGCGGTTCTGCCGGTTGTTACGTATGTAGGTCCTATGCTAGCGGGACTTATGACAGGTTCGTTTGTTGTGGAAAAGATATTCACTATCCCGGGACTGGGCAGAGATTTTGTAAGCGCTATTAACCAGCGTGACTACACGCTTATAATGGGTACAACAATTGTGCTTGCAACACTTATTATTACGGCTAACGTTATAGTTGATATTCTTTATAAGATAATCGACCCGCGCATTAAACTTAAGTAAGGAGCGACGAGGAGTTAAAATGAACAAGAAGTTTTTAAGCCTTCAGCTTAATCCCGACGATTTCGCCCCTGCCACGCCCGACGAAAGGGAAAGCCTTGTTGTTATGCGCGAGAGCGTAAATTTCTGGAAGGACGGACTTCGCCGTCTTCGCAAGAACAAAATCGCAATGGTAAGCCTTGTTTTCGTTCTGATTATAATGGTCTTTGCATATGTTTTGCCGGCGTTTTGGCCTTACAGCTACGAAGAGCAGGTAAAGTACAGCGAAAATTTAGCCCCGTTTGAGTACGGAAAGGTTGAAAAAGAAAAAATTGCCGCGGGAGAAAGCGTATTCCCGCACATTTGCGGAACCGATAAATTGGGACGCGATTTTGCCGTACGCCTTATGATGGGTACGAGAGTCAGCGTCACGGTAGGTCTTATCTGTTCGGCGCTGGTGCTTATAGTCGGCGCGACCTACGGCGCGGTTTCCGGATTTATAGGCGGCTGGGTAGATAATATTATGATGCGTATAACCGATATTCTCTACACAATACCCGATGTTTTGCTTATAATTGT
>CAKSFK010000030.1 GCA_934454655.1 uncultured Eubacteriales bacterium
AGTGCCCCTGCCGCCGATGCCTGCGTCATCTGAGCGAGCAGTGCGTTTTTACTCCCGGCAGGGCCGGAGCGCAAAAATACTCGTTAGGGCGTGCCCTAAAACCCCGAAAGAAAAAACTATGAAAGTGAGGACAACACAATGAGAAAATCAGATTTTACTTTACCCACGCTGGACGACCTGTTCTCCACGCAGGCGGAGACGAAGCCCAACCAGCAGGAGCAACTGAAATTCAAGCGGGAGGAGCTGCGGAAATATTTCCCCTCCGGCTACACCGAGGAGCAGATGCGCCGGGACATCATCAATGGTCTGGAACTGCTGAAGCGGCAGAGAGAACGGAACCGGGATGCCCGCTGATTCGTATTGATGCGGCTGCAATCAAACAATTCGCAGAATAGAGAGAACCCAAAACCGATGGTATACTGATGCTGTCGGTTTGGAGTTCTGTTCTGCAAATACAAGGGACAGGAGGAAATGAAATTGGTAGCAGGACATCTGACATTGAAAAACGGCAGGTATTACGCCGTGCTGAACTATAGAAACGCCGGAGGGCAGCGGAAAACGAAATGGATCTCGCTGGGGCTTCCCGAAAAGGGCAACAAGCGCAAGGCGGAGGCGGAGCTGGCGAGGCTTCGGGCGGAGTTTGAGCCGCCCAAAGAGGTGGGCGACCTGAGCAGCGATATGCTGTTTGCCGATTATCTGTTGGAGTGGCTGGAGATCGCCAAGGGGCGGCTGGCTGTGGCAACATACAGTTCTTACGCCGCAATGATCAAGAAGCCAGTCGGGCCGTACTTCCGCCAAAGGAATCTGACCTTGCGGGAGCTGGAAGCCCGACACTTGCAGATGTTTTATTCCGAAATGCTCAGAAAGGTAAAGCCGAATACGGTCATCCACTATCACGCGATTATCCACTCGGCGCTGAAATATGCGGTCAAGACTGATATGCTGGTGCAGAATGTGGCGGACAAGGTTGACCGACCTAAGAAAAACGATTTTCAGCCTGTATTTCTTTCGGCAGAGGAAATGCAGAAAATGTTTGAAGCGCTCCGAGGGACAATGCTGGAGTTACCCGTACTGGTTGCCACCTTTTACGGCTTTCGCCGTGGCGAGGTGCTGGGGCTGAAATGGGATGCTATCGACTTTGAGCGTGGCACGATTTCGGTCAAGCGCACAGTAACGACAGTTTCTGTTGATGGAAAGCACAAGGAAATTGAACAGCAGTCCACCAAGACCAAGTCCAGTCTGCGTACCCTGCCGCTGATCGGCAGCTTCCGGAAATACTTTTTGCAGGTGAAAGAGGCGCAGGAACTCAATAAGCAGGTCTGCGGCAACTGTTACAATCACGAGTATGATGGCTTTGTATTTGTGGACGAGCTGGGGGAGCGGATGCGGGCCAATTATTTGACCTCGGCATTCCCAAAATTCTTGGAGAGCCACGGCTTGCGCCGGATGCGCTTTCACGATCTTCGGCATAGCTGTGCATCACTACTGCTTGCAAACGGCGTGCCCCTTAAGCACATTCAGGAGTGGCTCGGGCACAGCGATTTTACAACGACGGCAAATATCTATGCCCACCTTGATTACAGTTCTAAAATCACCTCGGCACAGGCGATGGAAACAGGGCTTGCTCTGCCGGAGGGCGGCGACTTCGGAAGTAGATGGGAAAATAGCGAAGCCCAAATTTAGGAGAGCAAAAAATGCGGTATGCTCCGACCACTTGCTTTTAGAAAAAGACATAAGAAAAAAGCCTGCAATCGGCTTGATTACAGGCTTTTTGGGTGGCGGAGGGTAAGGGATTCGAACCCTTGGTCCGGTATGAGCCGGACAACTGATTTCGAGTCAGCCCCGTTATGACCACTTCGATAACCCTCCGTGTATATTTCAATCCGCTTTTAACTCAAAAAATTTTTGGAGAGAAAAGCAGGAGAGAACACTGAAAAATATTCGATTTTTGATTTTAAAAACCCTTTAATATCAAGGATTTCCGGCGGACGAAACGACCAAGCTGCCCTAAAATTTCGAGTCATGTCCGTTATGACCACTTCGATATCTATCCGTATAAAACTGCAAAGCTGTTAAAAACCGTGCAGACAAACAGATTTGCAACACCGAATATTATATCTTGCCTCCGGGGTTTTGTCAAGTCTTTTGTTTCGCTTGCCCGACCGTGATATGTAATTCTTGACATATTGCCTTAACAGTGGTAAAATTGTTAGGATAAATCACTTTAATGAAAAGGTGTTTTCATTTTTGTGATGGCTTATTTCCGTCGTAAAATTTGGCGATTTGCGGCGAATACAAGTTAATATCGCGGGAGGAAAGCACGGCTCCCGTTATTTTGCCGCACGGTGCGTTTTTACGGCTTTTGCCGCTGTCAGGTTTTGATTGTTCTTGCCTTTTCGGCACAAATCGAACATTGCGCCCGAAACGGAAAACCGTGTTCATTATATAGGAGGTTCAGAAAAATGCCAGAAACAGCGATATACATTATTCTCGCTGTCGCTGCAATTGTGCTTGCCGTAATCGGTTTTTTCGCCGGGTCGGCATACAGGCGTAAATCTTCCGAGGCAACAATAGGTTCTGCCGAGGATGAGGCCAAGCGCATTTTGAGCGACGCTATGAAAAACGCTGAAACAAGAAGAAAAGAAGCTTTGATAGAAGCAAAGGACGAGATACATCAAATGCGCCAGGATGCCGAAAAGGACATCCGTGACCGCAGAAGCGAGGTGCAGCGGCAGGAGCACCGCTTGCAGCAGAAGGAAGAAACGCTCGACAGAAAAACCGATAACCTTGAAGCCAAGGAAGAAAAACTTGCGGCAAGGTCCAGAGAGATTGAAACAAAGCTTTCGGAATGTGACAAGATAAAGCAGAGCCAGATGGAGATGCTTGAAAAAATTTCCGGATACAACAAGGAACAGGCAAAAGCGCACTTGCTTGAGCTTCTTGACGGGGAGCTTAACCACGAAAAAGCAGTTAAAATTCTTGATTACGAGCAGAGGCTTAAAGAGGAGTCCGATAAAATTGCGCGCAATATTATCGGAAGTGCGATTCAGCGCTGTGCCGCCGATCACTCATCTGAGAGCACCGTTTCGGTGGTTGCTCTGCCCAACGACGAGATGAAGGGTAGGATTATAGGCAGAGAGGGCAGAAATATACGCGCCCTTGAAACCGCAACGGGTGTTGACCTTATCATTGACGACACGCCCGAAACCATAACGCTTTCAAGTTTCGACCCCATAAGGCGCGAAATAGCGCGTGTAACGCTTGAAAAGCTTATTCTTGACGGAAGGATTCACCCGGCAAGGATTGAGGAAACCGTTGCCAAGGCAACAGCCGAGGTTGACGCGACCATTAAGCAGGAAGGCGAACGCGCCATGATTGACGCGGGAATTCACAACCTGCACCCCGAGCTTGTAAAGCTGCTCGGTAAGCTTCATTACCGCACGAGCTACGGTCAGAATGTGCTTAACCATTCACTTGAGGTTTGTTACCTTTCGGGGCTTATGGCGGCGGAGCTGGGTGCTGATGTAACGCTTGCCAAGCGCGCGGGACTGCTCCACGACATAGGCAAGGCCATTGATCACGAGCAGGAAGGCACTCACATTCAGCTGGGTGTTGAGGTTGCCAAGAAGTACCACGAAAACGAAGTTGTTGTTCACGCCATCCACGCTCATCACGGCGAGGTTGAGGCTAAGAACGTTATTGCCTGCATTGTTCAGGCGGCTGACGCAATTTCCGCCGCAAGACCCGGAGCCAGACGCGAAAACATTGAGAACTACATAAAACGCCTTGAAAAGCTTGAGGAAATCGCCAATTCCTTCAGCGGCGTTGAAAGTTCCTATGCCATTCAGGCGGGCCGTGAGGTACGCATAATAGTTAAACCCGATGTTGTGACCGACGACCAGATGGTTCTTATGGCGCACGACATTTCGTCCAGGATAGAAAAGGAACTTGACTATCCCGGTCAGATAAAGGTTAATGTTATAAGGGAAAGCCGCGCGGTTGATTACGCAAAATAACAGAATAAATTAAAAACAGGGGCTGCCGTGAATGCAGATTTGCAAACGGCGGCTCTTATTTTATGCGGCGGATACGGGCAGAATTTGCCCGATTTGCCTTTTTTTAATTTTGCATTAAAAAAAGGTTGCAATTTTGTAATCTTTTTGTTATAATGTTTCTTATAGATTACAAATTGTAACTTTTGAAAGAAGTGACTTCTTATTTTTAAGGATATATTCAAAAGGGGCGTTCTGATTGAGATACTTTCTCAGAACCGCGTCTTTAAAAGGGTAATAGACGCTTTAAGCGGCAAAAGAATTGTTATGAAAATATGCTCGCTGTGCCTTATCGGTATGTTGGCTGTGGGTGTAAGCATTGTTTCGGTGGGCATTACATTGGGCTTTAAGGTTAATTATGCGGGCTCGTTTATTGCAACCGTCAGAAATTCCGCCGTGTTTGCCGACGCAAAGGATATCGCGGTAAAGCACATTGAAAGCAGTAACGCCGATTCGGCAATAAAAACGCCGAGCTTCAGAATGACACTTACTGTAAGGGACAGGCTGGACAGTGCTTTTAAGCTTGCGGACGCCATTATTGAAAATACGAATGATATTGTGGAGGCATCCGCACTTAATGTTAACGGCAAAACGGTTCTTTGCGCCGAGAGCGGGGAATTGAACAAAGCGCTTGAAGCGCGCCGCAACCTTTTTAATATTGACTCGGCTGACAACAAATCATATTTCACGGATGAAGTAAAGACCGAAAAGGGCTATTATTTAAAATCGGAAATGGCGTCCGGAAAAGAGATATCCGCCGTGGTTGACGGACTTACCGTTAAGACCGTGAGTGTTGTTTCGCAGGACGGGGAAATCCCGTTTGATAAAAGGACGGAGAAAACCGACGAAGAGCTTATAGGCTATTCGAAGGTGACGACTGCCGGAGAAAACGGCGTTATACGCAAGACAGAGAGCGTTGAACTTGTAAACGGCGAGGAAACCGCTCGCAGTGAGGTTTCAAGCGAGGTTATTAAAGAGCCGGTAACGCAGGTTACGCTTGTCGGCACGGCAAAAACAACCGCCGGTGCCGCACAGAAAACGGCAGCGAGAAGCGCAGGATTTATATGCCCGCTTGACTGCAAGTTTACAGTGTCATCCTATTTCGGGGACGGCAGGGGTCACAAGGGAATGGATCTTGCGGCAAGCAGGGGCAGCGGTATTTACGCTGCCGCCGCGGGGACGGTTATATTCTCGGGGTATGACGGCGCTTACGGTAACAGCGTAGTAATAGACCACGGCAACGGTTATCAGACAAGATATGCCCACGCAAGCGCACTTAAGGTGAGCAAGGGTGCGACTGTGGGACAGGGCGATTTGATAGCGCTTGTGGGAAGCACGGGTATGTCGTCCGGAAATCACCTGCATTTTGAGGTGATTTTAAACGGAAACCGCATAAACCCGGCGTCTTATATAGGGCTTGATTAAAAAAATTACAGAGGCTGCCTTACGGCGGCCTCTGAGCGTGTCGAAAAAGTCGACACGCTCTTGGTCGGGGATGCCGTTCGCTCGAAAATCAAAGATTTTCGGACTGCACTCCTTACTCTTGCGGTACCCAAAGAAAATTATCGCTTGGAGCGCGAATTTTCTTTGACCGCGGCGCCATAACAATCTCCTTTTTCCCGCCACCGGCGGCAGTCGATTGTTAAGCTCAGCCAATACCACCCCTGCGACCTTGAAAAACCGCTGAAAAAGCGGTTTTTCGCTTACAATGAGTTTTTCCGCCGCACATGTCAGCGGAAAAACAAAATGCGGCGTAAACGCCGCAACAAAGTTAAACCGGAGTTTATCGACAGTCTGAGAGGCTGCCTTACGGCGGCCTCTGCATTTTATTTGTGATTTTCGGTTCTGTAACGGGCGGGCGTTGTGCCCGTTTTTTTCTTAAACACCCTATGAAAATAGCTGACCGTGTCAAATCCGAGGCGCAGGCTTATTTCTTTGATGCTGATATTCTGCGTTAGAAGCTCTGTCGCCTTTTTGATTTTTAACTCTGTCAGGTAATCCATAACGCCGCGATCGCAGTATTTGTGAAATGTCTGTTTTAACAGGCTTTCACTCATCCGACAGCGTTCGGCAATCTCGCGCAAGCAAATGTTTTCCCCGCACGAGCTTTGCAGCACGTGTATTATTTCACGGTAGCGAACGGCAGACTCAGATTCGCATACGGCATCGCTCTGTGCGGTACTTGTAAGCAGGCAAAGCATTTCCTCAAGCGCAAGACGGGATTGCGTTACCTTAATATCCGATGTTTCGGAACCGCTTAAAAATTCGGAAAAACCGTTTACCGCCGCGAAGTAAAGCTCTGTTTGCTTTTCATTGGGAATAAAAAGCTTTTTTTTAAAAAAATTCATCATATTTCCCTTTGCGGTAAAGCTTATAATAACAAGATTGGCAGGGCATTCGTCGGTGCAGCTTATTCGGTGAAATTCCATAGGACAGTGGAATAGCATTTCTCCGGGTTTTAATTCAATAACGGCGTCGTCCGCAGTTACGATTGCCTTGCCGCTTTTTAGGAAAACTATTTCCCAAAAATCGTGCATTTCGCCGCTGAAATAAAATCCCTTGGGACGTATCACATCAAATGCGGTTGCAATTCCCGTGATTTCAACGGATTTATTCAAAGGAACAACTTTGTATGTAATCATAGCCTTGCTCATTTCCTGTCCGATTTTAAAATAAAAATAGCTGATAATCGATTTTATTATATATTCAGACGTGATATATTGCAAGTAAAAGTTATCGGAAAGAAGTGTAACAATGGAAATTAAAAAAGTTTTTGAGCAATTTTGCACGGGAACAAAATTTGTAAACGCGGTTACATACGGAAACGGGCATATAAACGACACGTATCTGATAGCTGCCGAAAACGGCGGCACGCCTGAAAATTATATTCTTCAAAGGGTAAATTCATCGGTGTTTAAAAATCCGGAGCAGGTGATAAATAACATATCCGCAGTGACAGAGCATATTTCGCATAAGCTTGAAAAAACACAAAAAGATATTTCACGCCTTGTTTTGCGCCTTTCAAAATCAAATGACGGCAAGCCTTATTACAGGGATGAAAACGGTAATTATTACAGGGTTTACAACTACATTCCGGATGCAATTTGTCTTGATCTGCCGGAAACCCAAACCGATTTTTACAACAGTGCCGTTGCGTTCGGAGAATTTCAATGTTTGCTGAGTGATTTTCCGGTTGAGCGGATATATGAAACAATACCGGATTTTCACAACACCGAAAAGCGATACCGCAACCTCGTCAGCTCCGCTTTAGCCGACCGTGCCCACCGTGCTTCAAATGTTGCCGAGGAGTTGGAGTTTTTCCGTAAACGGCAGTCGTTTTACGGGCTTTTGGAGCAGAAACACAAGGAAGGAATTTTGCCGAAGAAAATCACCCACAACGACACAAAAATGAATAATGTTATGCTGGACAGACAAACGCGCAAACCGCTCTGCGTAATTGACCTTGATACCGTGATGCCGGGATTTTCGGTAAATGATTTCGGCGATTCGATAAGGTTTGGCGCGTCAACCGCCGCGGAGGACGAAAGAGAAATAACAAAGGTACACTTTGATAAGTCGATGTACGACATATATCTTAACGGTTTTTTAAAAGGCTGCGGATCCGGACTGACCGAAAACGAAAAAAAGTTGCTTCCCGTGGGCGCGGTGATGATGACGCTGGAATGCGGAATGAGATTCTTGACCGATTATCTTGACGGCGACACATATTTTAAAACCGCATATAAGGAGCATAATCTTGTGCGCTGCCATACACAGATGAAGCTTGCATATGAAATGGAAGAAAAATTACTCTAGGTCTGGTTTTATAATAATTCAAAATAAAATGCGGCGGTAACGCCGCATCAGACTGTCGATAAACTCCGGTTTAACTTTGTTGCGGCGATTATGCCGCATTTTGTTTTTCCGCTGACACGTGCGGCGGTAACGCCGCATTTATTATTCCGCCGTATTCATTCCGAAACCCGCAACCTCGCTTGCAGGCAGGGAAAAGCATATTGTTCCCGCGGGGCTTGAAGGACCGGCACTTTCCAGAATTGCCCGCATAATATCTGATTTTTGGGACGATTTTGCTACAATTAGAATAACCTCTTTTTCGTCCGCTATTGAAACGTTGTAAAACTTTTCTGCACTGTTGCCCGTCCCTTTGCCGTGAATGACCGTTCCGCCGGGTGCTCCGGCATTTCTTGCGGCGTTCATAACAAGGTCGGTTCTGCCTGTGTTTGCGATCGCGACTATAAGCTCATAGCTGAAGTTAAGTTCCGGAGTGTACTTTGCTTCGGGCTTGTTTCCATTTAAAAATGCCAATGTCTTTCCTCCTCCGACGCTTTTAATGGGCAGTGACACGATTATTCCGTGTCCCGGTACGCCGATAAAAAGCTGTTCTTTTTGCAGTTTTATAAGTTCCTTTGTTTTTTCGCAGTCGGCAACGGTAAGCACCACGTGTTTCTCCGTTGTTTCTATTCCAAGAATGTCCAGCATACTTTTAACCGCGGTTCCTCTGCCGTGGAAAACCGTGCCTATCGGCAGGGAAAGCTTGTTTATTATATCTGTCAGGGTGTCGGTCACTTTTGGGTTGCAAATTGATATTACAAGATTCATATTCCTGCCTCCCACAGTTCAACTATATCGCAGTCGCCGTAAGCGGCGGGTGTTTCGGCAAGATCACTTTTTCTGCCGCCGTAAATAACGCCAACTATCTGAATTGAGATAAGCGGCATTAAGGCGACCATTGCCACAACGCCGAATGCGTCGGTCAGGGGGTTGCCGCCAAGCGCGGTACTCGCGCCGATAAACAGCCTTAACATGAAGGTTGCGGTCATAGGGCCGGACGCAACACCTCCCGAGTCAAATGCAATTGCGGTGTAAATTTCGGGTACTGCAAACGAAAGTGCAAACGCAAGAATATAGCCCGGAATTAAGAAACAGAACAGCGAAATTCCGGTGAGAACCCTTAACATTGAAAGAGCCATTGCGGCGGCTATTGCGGCGGCAAGACTCAGTTTTATGACCCTGCCGGGTATTGCGCCGGCGCTCACCTCTTCTATTTGCCGTTCGAGAACCGTTACGGCGGGCTCGGCAGAAATGATGAACCACCCGAGCAGTGCCGAAAACGGAATCATAAGCCATTTAAGGCTGCCGTTTGCGAGCACTTTCCCCAAAACCTCGCCGAGTGACGAAAAGCCGACGTTTACCCCGGTCAGGAACAGCACGAGTCCAAGGTAGGTATAAATAATTCCCACAGTTATTTTCGCGAGGCTCCTGGGGGAAAGTTTAAGGGAGAAAAGCTGAAACAAAAAGAAGATAACAACGATAGGCAAAAGAGAAAGGGCGACATCGAGCATAGCTTCGGGCAGGGCTTTAATATATGCTCTGCCGATTTGAGAGGTGGCGTCATATTCCGCAACGGCGGTGTCAACCGCAGCGTCCCGCCCCGGGTAAAAAAAGCCCAGAATAAGAACCGCAAATATAGGTCCCGCGGAGCAGAGCGACACAAGACCGAAGCTGTCGGACTCGGCGGCGGAGTCGCTTCGGATATTTGAAACGCCCACGCCGAGCGCCAGTATAAACGGCACGGTCATAGGTCCGGTAGTAACTCCGCCCGAATCGAAGGACACAGCCAGGAAGCCTGCGTCGGTAAAAAAGGCGAGAATAAAGATTATACCGTAAAAAATCATTAAAAGCGTACGCAGCTTAACGCCTGTAAGTATCCTTACCATACACACCGCGAGGAAAAAGCCGACACCTGCGCCCACCGCCGCCAAAAGAACCGTGCTGTTTATGTGCGGTACGGTTTCGGCAAGCACCTTAAGATCGGGTTCGGCAACGGTAACGGCAAACCCCACCGTAAAGCTGACAAGGATAATAAAGGGCAGATTTTCGGTTTTGGTCATTGCGGTGCCTATTTTGCTTCCGATGGGCGTCATTGCCTGTTCCGCGCCGAGCGTGAAAAAGCCGATACCCAAAATCACAAGCACTGCGCCTGCAAAAAAGCTTAAAAGTAAGCCGTTATTCATCGGCACGGCAAAAAGGCACAAAAGGCTTACTATCACGATGATAGGCATAACTGAAAGAGCGGATTCCCTTATTTTTTCAAGGACAGCGGTTCTGTTTTTTTCGACAATGTCAAAATTCAAGTTTTTCACCCCGTAATGTATTGTCCGACGGTTTAATTATAACATATAGGTCATGATTTTCCAAGAAATTTATAATTTTGTCTGGACAATACAGGGGAAAACGGGTATAATTGGTACTGAGTCTATCCGGTTGGGGGAAGCGTTTATGAAGAAAACATCAAGCGGACTTTTTAAGAGATTTTTGCCATATCTGGCGGCGTACAAACGAACGGTGGCGATAGACCTGTTCTGCGCTTCGCTTACCTGCGTCTGCGACCTTGTGCTTCCCGTTATTTTAAGAACCATTACAAACACCGCGCTCAGCAATACGGCGGCGCTTACCGTTTCGCTTATACTTAAAATGAGCGGGCTATATCTTGTTTTAAGAATTATTGACGCGGCGGCTCAATATTATATGGCGGATATGGGACACGTAATGGGCGTTTATATTGAAACCAAAATGCGAGAGGACGCGTTTTCGCACCTTTTAAGGCTCGGTCACGGTTACTATTCAAACACAAAGATAGGTCAGATAATGGGGCGCATAACAAACGACCTCTTTGAGGTTACGGAGTTTGCACACCACTGTCCCGAGGAATTTTTTATTGCGTTTTTAAAAATAACCGTTTCCTTTGCGGTGCTTTGCACCTGCAGTGTTCCGCTGACAATTGTTGTTTTTCTCTGTCTGCCGTTAATGGCGGCAGTATCCGTAAAGCTTAACCGAAAAATGAGGACGGCGTTTAAAAATCAGCGCGTTCAGATAGGCGAGCTCAACGCTCAGATAGAGGACAGTCTGCTCGGGGAGCGGGTTGTAAAGGCGTTTTCGGCTGAAAATGAGGAAAAGGAAAAATTTAATAAAGGCAACCGCAAATTCGAGAGCATAAAGAAATCAACATATAAAATAATGGCGCTTTTTTCGGCAACCACCCACCTTTTCGACGGGTTTATGTATACGGTGGTGATTCTTGCGGGTGGGCTTTTTGTCATTCACGGCGGCATAACGCCGGGCGACCTTGTGGCATACATTCTTTACGTTTCAACCCTTATTGCCACAATAAGAAGAATTGTTGAATTTGCCGAGCAGTTCCAGCGCGGAATGACCGGAATCGAGCGCTTTTTTGAAATTATGGACGCGCCTGTTGAAATTACGGAAAAGCCCGACGCAAAGGCACTTTGCTGCAATGGCGGGGAAATTGAGTTCCGCGACGTAAGTTTTGTGTATGAGGACAACGGTGAGGCGGTTCTTAACCGACTTAACCTTAAAATAAACGCGGGGGAGAGGCTTGCGCTTGTGGGCACTTCGGGCGGCGGCAAAACTACGCTTTGCAGTCTTATTCCGAGATTTATGGACGTTACGGGCGGAGCGGTGCTTATAGATGGGACGGACGTGCGTGACGTTACGCTTAAAAGCTTGAGAACGGCGGTTGGCATTGTTCAGCAGGATGTATATCTCTTCAGCGGCTCGGTTAATGAAAACATTGCCTACGGAAGGGAAAACGCAACCCCCGAGGAGATAAGAACGGCAGCCCGTCTTGCCGGGGCGGATGAGTTTATATCGCGCCTGCCCGACGGGTACGATACATATGTCGGGGAGCGGGGGGTGAAGCTCTCGGGCGGACAGAAACAGCGCATTTCCATTGCAAGGGTATTTTTGAAAAATCCGCCTGTTCTCATTCTGGACGAGGCTACAAGCGCGCTTGACAACGAAAGCGAAATGCTTGTGAGCGAGAGCCTTGAAAGGCTGGCGCACGGGCGCACCACCCTCACAATCGCGCACCGCCTTACAACGGTTAAGGATTACGACCGCATTGTGGTGCTGGGTAAAAACGGCATTGAGGAAATGGGAACGCACAGCGAGCTCCTTGAAAAAAGAGGAACTTATTACAGGCTGTGGAACAAAATACCGATTAATTAGGCAAGCAAAAAGCCTCCCTCTGATGAGGGAGGTTCAGACTGTCGATAAACTCCGGTTTAACTTTGTTGCGGCGTTTGCGCCGCATTTTGTTTTTCCGCTGACACGTGCGGCGGAAAAACTCATTGTAAGCGAAAAACCGCTTTTTCAGCGGTTT
>CAKSFK010000031.1 GCA_934454655.1 uncultured Eubacteriales bacterium
GCGGGGTTGTAACGGAACATATCCCAGTATCCGCAGTCAACAGCCTTCTTCATTTCCTTCTGGCAGTTAACCATTCCGCCCTTTATTGAGTGCATTTCGCACGGGGCGTAACCGATAACGAGTGACGGACCGTTGTAAGCCTCGGCCTCCTTAAGAGCCTTAAGCGTCTGGTTCATATCGGCACCCATAGCTATCTGGGCAACATAGATATAACCGTAGGACATAGCAATCTCGGCAAGGCTCTTCTTGGCAATTGCCTTACCGGCAGCCGCAAACTGTGCAACCTGACCGATGTTGGAAGCCTTGGAAGCCTGACCGCCTGTGTTGGAGTAAACCTCGGTATCAAATACCATAATGTTTACGTTGTTGCCCTGTGCCAGAACGTGGTCAACGCCGCCGAAGCCGATGTCGTAAGCCCAACCGTCGCCGCCGAATATCCAAACCGACTTCTTGGAGAGATATTCCTTGTGGGCTAAAACGTCCTTGCAAAGAGCGCAGTCCGCGCCTGCTTTTTCAATAGCGTCAGCCAAAGCCTTGGAAGCGTCCGCGTTTTTAGCACCGTCGTCAAGCGTTGCAAGGTAAGCGTCAGCCGCGGCCTTAACGTCCGCGCTTGCTTTGTCAGACTCCGCTATCTGCTTAACTTCGCCGATCAGGCGGTCGCGTATAGCCTTCTGACCGAGGTACATACCGTAGCCGTGCTCGGCGTTATCCTCAAACAGGGAGTTAGCCCATGCGGGACCGTGACCCTCGGCATTTGTGGTGTAC
The DNA here is from genome assembly GCA_934454655.1 of uncultured Eubacteriales bacterium. Classification (GTDB taxonomy): domain Bacteria; phylum Bacillota; class Clostridia; order Oscillospirales; family Acutalibacteraceae; genus UBA737. The sequence continues at coordinate 766 of CAKSFK010000031.1, forward strand.
GGAGATGTAGCCGCGGGACCGCCCCAAATGGAGGAACAGCCGGTAGCGTTTGAAATATACATTCTGTCACCGAAAAGCTGTGTGATAAGGCGTGCATAAGAGGTTTCCGCACAGCCCGCGCACGAACCCGAGAACTCAAGCAACGGTTTCTTGAACTGAGAGGTAATAACATTGGCGTCGGTTGCAACGTCTTTCTTCTCCGTAACCTTGGCTACGCAGTAATCGAAAGACTCCTGCTCCTTAAGCTGCGATTCCTGAGAAACCATCTTAAGGGAGTTGGTCGGACATACACCGATACAAACTCCGCATCCCATACAGTCAAGCGGGGAAACGGTTAAAGCATATTTATAATCTGTTTTTAGGAACGGCTTGGGAGCAACCTTTAAGGTCTTTGGAGCAGCCGCAACCTCTTCGTCTGTCAGAACAAACGGACGGATTGTAGCGTGCGGGCAAACAAACGCGCACTTGTTGCACTTAGCGCAGGTATCGGGATTCCATTCGGGAACCATAACCGCAACGCCGCGTTTCTCGTAAGCGGAAGCGCCCTGCTCGAACGTACCGTCTGCGTGATCCATAAATGCCGAAACAGGCAGAGAGTCGCCGTTCATAAGACCTACCGGCTTCATTATATCGTCAACCATCTTAACAAGCTTAGCCGGACCCTCTTCCTTTACGGGAGCGGTATTGTCTACGGCGTTTGCCCAGTCAGCCGGAACGTCAACCTTAACGTAAGCGGTAGCGCCCGCGTCAATTGCCTTTTCGTTCATCTCAACTATTTCTTTGCCCTTCTTCATAAACTTCTGGGCTTTTTCCTTCATATAGCCGATAGCCTCAGCCTGGGGAAGAACCTTTGAAAGAGAGAAGAAAGCAGACTGCAAAACGGTGTTGGTGCGCTTGCCGAGTCCTATTTCAGCCGCAATGTCAATAGCGTTAACGGTGTAAAGCTGAATGTTGTTTTTAGCAATATAGCGTTTAGCCTCAGCCGGCATATGGTGGTTAAGCTCATCCATATCCCACTGGCAGTTAATAAGGAATACGCCGCCGGGTTTAACATCGTTAACCATCTTGTAGCCTTTTGTTACATAGGACGGGTTGTGGCAGGCAACAAAGTCAGCCTTGTTTATGTAATAGGGGCTCTTTATCGGCTTGTCACCGAAACGCAGGTGGGAAATGGTGATACCGCCTGTCTTTTTAGAGTCATACTGGAAGTAAGCCTGAACGTATTTATCGGTATGGTCGCCGATAATCTTAATAGAGTCCTTGTTAGCGCCGACCGTACCGTCACCGCCGAGACCCCAGAACTTGCACTCAATTGTGCCTTCAGCTGCGGTGTTCGGAGCTTCCTCCTCGGGGAGAGAAAGGTTGGTTACATCGTCGTTAATGCCAACGGTGAAGTTGTGCTTGGGCTCAGCCTTATCAAGCTCTTTGTAAATTGCGAAAATGCTTGCCGGCGGAGTGTCCTTAGAGCCAAGACCGTATCTGCCGCCTACAACGGTGTCAACGTGTCTGCCCTCTTCGGCAAGAGCGGCAACAACATCAAGATAAAGCGGCTCGCCGAGAGCGCCGGGTTCCTTTGTTCTGTCAAGAACGGCTATTTTCTTAACGGTGGACGGAATAGCCGCAACCAGCTTGTCCGCTTTGAAAGGACGGTAAAGACGAACCTTTACAAGACCTACCTTTTCACCCTTTGCGGTTAAGTAATCGATAACCTCTTCCGCAACGTCGCAGATAGAGCCCATCGCCACTATAACCTTTTCAGCATCGGGTGCGCCGTAGTAGTTGAAGAGTTTATAGTCGGTGCCGATCTTCTCGTTTATCTTGTCCATATACTTTTCAACAATACCGGGAACAGCGTCATAATACTTATTGCAAGCTTCACGGTGCTGGAAGAATATATCTCCGTTTTCGTGAGAACCGCGCATTACGGGGTGCTCGGGGTTTAAAGCGCGCTTTCTGAACGCCTCAACCGCGTCCATATCGCACATTTCTTTAAGGTCATCATAGTCCCAGATTTGGATTTTCTGAATTTCGTGAGAAGTTCTGAATCCGTCAAAGAAGTTAATAAACGGAACTCTGCCTTCAATTGAAGCCAAGTGGGCAACGGGGGCTAAGTCCATAACCTCCTGCGGGTTGGTTTCGGCAAGCATTGCAAAACCAGTCTGGCGGCAGGCATAAACGTCCGAATGGTCGCCGAAAATGTTAAGCGCATGGCTTGCTACGCAGCGAGCCGACACGTGGAAAACGCAGGGGAGAAGTTCGCCTGCAATTTTGTACATATTCGGGATCATAAGCAAAAGTCCCTGGGAAGCGGTGAACGTGGTAGTTAAAGCACCGGCTGCCAAAGAACCGTGAACAGTACCGGCGGCACCTGCCTCCGACTGCATTTCGGCAACGTTAACCGTTGTGCCGAATATGTTTTTAAGCCCCTGAGCCGACCACTGATCAACATAGTCTGCCATCGGGCTGGACGGTGTTATCGGGTAGATACCTGCTACCTCGGTAAACGCATAGGCAACGTGTGCCGCAGCGTTATTGCCATCCATGGTTTTGAATTTTCTGGCCATTGAAAATTCCTCCTGTAATAAATTTAATGAGATAAACCCATACGACAAACATTGTAACACTTTTTTTATTCCGTGTAAATAGGAAAGTTCATAAAACTGTGTTAAAAATTAAAAAATCTTTTGTACTTGCTATTTGAAGAGTAAGAGCGTATAATATTAAGGCTCAGGAGTGGATATTGTGAACTCGTTTGAAACGGAGATACTGAATTTTTTACATAATCATCTGTCCTGCCGAATTCTCGATGCGGTTATGCCCGTAATCACCCGGCTCGGCGATAAGGGCATTTTCTGGATCGCCGTGGCTTTGGTGCTTTTGTCTTTTAAAAAACAGCGGAAGAACGGAACGGCAATGGCGGTTGCGCTGATTATCGGATTTATATTGGGAAATCTTTTGCTGAAAAATGCGGTTTGCCGTATAAGACCGTATGATTTTAATGCGGAGATAAAGCCGCAGCTGCTCATAAAGGAGCTTTCGGATTATTCGTTTCCTTCGGGGCATACGCTGGCGTCGTTCGAGGCGGCAACCGTGCTGATGATGGGGAACAGGCGGCTTGGAATACCTGCTTTGATATTGGCGTTTTTAATTGCGTTTTCAAGGCTGTATCTTTATGTTCATTATCCTTCGGATGTTCTGGCAGGTGCATTGCTCGGTACGGTTATAGGAATTGCGTCCTATAAAATAACCGACTCGTTTTATAAGCGGCGTCAGTTAAAAAAGGCGGAAAAATGAAATGAAATTTGACTCAAAAAATATGTGCAGCGGCCCGATATTCAAGGCGGTCGTATTATATACCATCCCGATTATTTTAACGGGTATCCTTCAGCTGCTTTTTAATGCGGCAGACTTAATTGTTGTGGGTTGGTTCTGCGGGAGCGATTCGGTTGCGGCGGTGGGCGCTACAAGCTCGCTTACCAACCTTATCGTAAACCTTTTCATCGGTCTTTCGGTGGGCGCGGGCGTAGCCGTGGCGCAGGGAATAGGCTCGGGGAATGAAAAAGGTACGTCGGAAGCGGTGCATACGGCAGTCCCCGTGGCGTTTATAAGCGGCGCTGTCTTAACGGTTATCGGCGTTGCGTTTTCAGGAACATTTCTTGAACTTATGGGAACTCCGGAGGGGAAACTGCTGACGCTTTCCTCACTTTATATGCGGATATATTTCGGCGGTATGACCTTCAGTATGATATACAATTTCGGCTCGGCAATACTCCGCGCGGCGGGGGATACGCGTTCGCCGCTGATATTTCTTACGGCGGCAGGCGTGCTTAATGTACTGCTTAACATTCTGTTTGTCGCGGGCTTTAAAATGGATGTTGCAGGCGTTGCGCTTGCAACCTCAATTTCACAGGCGCTTTCGGCTGTGCTGGTTGTAACGGCGCTTGCAAGGCGCAAAGATATGTGCCGACTGGAATTTAAAAAACTGCACATACACAAAAACGCATTGCTTAAAATGGTTAAAATAGGTCTGCCGGCAGGACTTCAGGGCTCAATGTTCTCAATTTCAAACGTGCTTATTCAGTCCTCCGTCAACTCGTTCGGCTCGGCGCATATGTCCGGCGCGGCGGCGGCAAGCAGTCTTGAGGGCTTTTGCTACGTTTCAATGAATTCGTTTCATCAGACCGCCCTTAATTTCTGTGGACAGAACTACGGCGCCGGTAATATGAAGCGCGTCAAGCGTATAACGTGGGTCTGCCTTGCAACGGTTGCGGCGGTGGGCTTAATAGTGGGGAATCTTACATATTTGTTCGGCGATAAGCTGCTCGGAATTTACATAACCGATTCGCCCGAGGCAATACGCTACGGTATGGAAAGGCTGAAATTTATGCTTATACCGTATTTTCTTTGCGGAATTATGGATACAACCACCGGTTCCATGCGCGGAATAGGCTCTTCGGTCATTCCGATGGTAATAACGGTTGTGGGTGTGTGCGTTATGCGTATAGTATGGATATATACGGTGTTCGCGATACCGAAGTATCATACGTTTGCAGGGCTGTTCATTTCCTACCCGATTTCGTGGCTGCTGACATTTACCGCGCTTATTATTTCGTACCACATTATTATGAACAGAAGAATAAGATCGGGTAAAAGATAAAAAGCTTGTAAATGCGGGCTGTATGTGGTAATATAACTTTGTGTTTAAATGATATTGTAAGGGATGAAATTTATGTGTGAAAACCGTGAAACGGTCAAAAAAAGAGTGCTGAGCTGTATACAACCCAGCGGATTGCTTACATTGGGCAACTACCTCGGGGCGCTTAAAAACTGGACGGAAATGCAGAACGATTTTGACTGTATCTTCGCGGTCGCCGACCTTCATGCAATAACCGTAAGGCAGGAGCCTGCCAAATTCAGAAGTCAGATATACTCCACATATGCCGTTTTGCTGGCGCTCGGTATCGACCCGGAAAAAAACATTGTGTTTATCCAGTCACACGTGCCGGAGCATACACAGCTTTCGTGGCTTCTTTCCTGTTATACACAGTTCGGGGAAATGTCAAGAATGACCCAGTTTAAGGATAAAAGCCTTAAGCACCCTGATAATGTAAATGTCGGGCTTTTTTCATACCCCGTGCTTATGGCGGCGGATATACTGCTTTATCAGTCCGATCTGGTGCCGGTTGGCGCAGACCAGAAACAGCACCTTGAAATCGCGCGTGATATTGCGGTGAGATTCAATAACATTTACGGCGATGTTTTCACCGTGCCGGACGGATATATTCCGAAGTCCGCCGCAAGAATACGCTCATTGCAGGACCCTTCTAAGAAGATGTCGAAATCGGATGATAATGTTAATGCGTGGATCGCAATTCTTGACGACCGCGATGCAGTTATAAGAAAATTCAAGCGTGCCGTGACCGATTCGGAATCTGTTGTGAGAATGTCGGAGGATAAACCCGGAATATCAAACCTTATTTCAATTTATTCCGCAGTGACCGGCAAGACCGCCGAAGAGGTCGAGCGTGAATTTGAGGGTAAAGGCTACGGCGATTTTAAACTTGCCGTGGGCGAAACCGTTGCGGACGCTCTGGCTCCCATAAAACAAAGACACGATGAGATTATAAAGGACAAAAAAGAGCTTGAACGCCTTTACAGAAACGGGGCGGAGCGCGCCGAGTATATCGCACGCAGAACCTACTTAAAGGCTATGAAAAAAATCGGGTTTGTAATATGAGCTTTCCGCTTATAGGTAACGAGAGAATTAAAGACTCGGTTTGCGCCGCGGTGGGCGAAAACCGAATACCTCACGCAATTCTGATTGAGGGCGAAAAGGGTACGGGCAGGCATACTCTTGCCCGATACATCGCGCAGTCGGCGGTTTGCGCGGAGAAAAATCCGCCGTGCGGAAAATGCCGCGGCTGTACGCTTTTTAAAGCCGGCACACACCCGGACGTTGTTTCGGTTTCACCCGAGGACGGAAAGAAGAACATTGCCGTTTCGCAGATAAGGGAGCTAAGGAGCAACGCATACGTAAAACCTCAGATTGCGTCGTGCAGAGTGTTTGTTATAGATATGGCGGACACTATGAACGAGCAGTCGCAGAATGCGCTTTTAAAGGTGCTCGAAGAGCCGCCGGGAGCGGCGGTGTTTATTCTGGTTGCCGAAAGCAAGGCGGCACTGCTTGATACGGTTTTGTCACGCTGCACGGTGCTGTCGCTTTCACTTCCCGAGAGCGGAGCGGCGGCGGATTATTTAACCGAAACGGCGGGCTGCGACAGAAAGACGGCGGTTTCCGCCTTGAATGAGAGCGGCGGAAACATCGGACGGGCGCTGGAGATTCTTTCGGGTAAATCGAAAAAGCAGTCGGCTGCCGCCGAATTTTTGAGGGCAGCGCTCGGCGGCAACGGATTTGAATGCCTGTGCATCACAAATCGGCTTGAAAAGAACAGACCTGCCGCCGAGGCATTTTTTAAGGACCTTAAGCTTGAAATTGCGTCGGAGATTAAAAAGAGCCGCATTGTATTTACAAAAAAAAGGCTTCTTAGGTATTATGACGGCGTGTCGGAACTTGAAAAGAGTCTTGTTACAAATATTAATCTCAGCTTAATTTTCAGTGCGCTTACCTGCCTTTTCGGCAGCTGAACGCTTTTATAACGGAGGAAACTGATGACGGAAATCGTATCTGTAAAATTCAAGGAAAACGGAAGAGGATATTATTTTGACCCGGCGGGTATCGGCTTATCGGCGGGAGATGCCGTTATTGTTGAAACCCAGAACGGCACGGAGATAGGCGTTGTTAACGCCGCTAACCATACGGTCGATGATGAAAGTATTGTAAAACCGCTCAGAAAGGTGCTGCGTGCGGCTACCGAAAAGGACCTTAAAAAGCAGGCAGAGAACAGAGAGTTTGAAAAAGAAGCGTTTGCGGTCTGCGAAAAGCTGATTTCAACACATAAGCTTGACATGAAGCTTATCAGTGCGGAAACATCGTTTGACTCAAATAAGATCGTGTTCTTCTTTACGTCGGACGGGCGGGTGGACTTCAGAGCGCTTGTAAAGGACCTTGCCGCGCATTTCCACACAAGAATAGAATTAAGGCAGATAGGCGTTCGCGATGAGGCAAAAATGCTCGGTGGACTCGGAATCTGCGGTCAGCCGTATTGCTGCAAGCGGTTTTTAAGCGATTTTCAGCCCGTTTCTATTAAAATGGCTAAGGAACAGGGTCTTTCGCTTAACCCAACTAAAATTTCGGGCAGCTGCGGCAGACTTATGTGCTGCCTTAAATATGAGCAGGACACATATGAGTACCTTAATTCCTTTACGCCGCGCGTAGGCTCGTCGGTCAGAACCGAACAGGGGAACGCGACGGTTATTGACGTTAATCTTTTAAGCGGTATGCTTACGGTTAAACCTGCCGAGAACGATTCTCTTCCGTACAAGGTACACAGGGATGAGGTCAAGCTTATAAGAGATTTTAAGTGCGCAAAAAAGTAAGACTGACAAACATCTTAAAAAAATTAACAATTTGTCGTAATTTTCTGCTTGCTTTTTTTGACGTTTCTTGTTACAATAAGTAAAACAAGCTATGGAGGTGTTTTTGATGGCTTATAATATTTCCGATGCCTGCATCAGCTGCGGAGCTTGCGCCGCAGGATGTCCGTGTGACGCTATATCTGAGGGTGCCGAGCATTACGAGATCGATGCGGATAAATGCTGCAGCTGCGGAGCTTGCGCCGCGGGATGTCCCGTAGAGGCAATTTCCGAGGACTGATAAGCTTTAAAAACGTTAATACATAACGCTTTGGCGTCGCAGTGTGTTTTAATAGAGTACACTGCGGCGTTTTTTCTGGTAGCAATTAATGATTGTTCAGTGTGACAGGACTCGAACCTGCCACGCCTACGAAACAAAATTTTGCATAATACATTGCCTCAAAACTTGAAATACG
>CAKSFK010000032.1 GCA_934454655.1 uncultured Eubacteriales bacterium
GGCGGCTGGGTAGATAATATTATGATGCGTATAACCGATATTCTCTACACAATACCCGATGTTTTGCTTATAATTGTGCTTTCAATGGTTTTAAGACCTCGACTTGAGCAGCTTGCCAATGTTGCCGGATTTAACTGGATTCAGCTTATAGGGCCTAACCTTATAGCAATGTTTTTAGTTTTTGTTTTGCTTTATTGGGTGGGTATGGCGCGTATTACCCGTTCGCAAGTTCTGGTGCTTAAGGAATCGGAATATGTTACCGCTGCAAGGGCTTTGGGTGCCGGCGGCTCAAGAATTATAAGAAAACACCTGCTTACAAACTGCATAGGTACGCTTATTGTTACCACTACTTTGCAGATACCGTCGGCTATATTTACCGAGAGCTACTTAAGCTTTTTGGGACTGGGCGTTGCGGCGCCTATGCCGTCCCTCGGTTCATTGGCGACGGACGCGGTCAAGGGTATGAACACATACCCGCACCTGCTTTTATTGCCCGCGCTTATAATCAGCGTTACCATCCTTGCATTCAATCTTTTGGGCGACGGTCTGCGCGACGCGTTTGACCCCAAGCTTAAAAATTAAGGGGAGGGTGAGTTACTTTGAGTGAAAAGCTTTTGGAAATAAAGGACGAAAGACTATCGTTCTTCACCCCCGCGGGCGAGGTCAAGGCGCTTAACGGCGTTTCCTTCTCAATGGAAGAGGGCGAGGTTCTCGGAATTGTGGGCGAATCGGGTTCGGGTAAATCCGTAACGGCGTACTCTATAATGGGACTTACCGCATACCCCGGAAAATTAATAGGCGGAACTATCCGCTTTAACGGCCATAAAATTGACGAAATGACCGAAAAGGAATTCCGCAGGATACGCGGAAACGAAGTATCCATTATATTTCAGGACCCGATGACGAGCCTTAACCCGGTTTACACAATCGGAAATCAGATAGTGGAAGTTATACTTCTGCACACAAACAAAACCAAAAAAGAGGCTTACGAAAGGGCGGAAGAACTTTTGGAGCTTGTTGGAATAAACGAGCCTAAAAAGCGTCTTAAACAGTACCCGCACGAATTGTCGGGAGGTATGCGCCAGCGTGTGATGATCGCAATTGCACTTGCCTGCGAACCGAAACTGCTTATAGCGGACGAACCGACAACCGCGCTTGACGTTACCATTCAGGCGCAAATATTGGAGCTTATGCAGGAACTGCGTAAAAAGCTTGGTATGAGCATTATTATGATTACCCATGACCTCGGCGTGGTTGCCAGTATGTGCGAAAAAATAGCCGTTATGTACGCAGGTCATATAGTTGAGTACGGCACGTCGGATGAAATTTTTTATAACCCGAGTCACGAGTACACAAAAGGTCTTATTAAATCTATTCCCAAGCTTAATACCGAGAAGATCGAAAGGCTTGTTCCCATTGAGGGTCAGCCGGTTGACCTGCTCAACCCCCCTGCGGGATGTCCATTTGCGCCGCGCTGTTCGGAATGTATGAAAATTTGCCTTAAGGAAATGCCGCCAAAAACCGAACTTGGGAGTACACATTACAGCTACTGCTGGCTTTTGCAGAAAGAGGCGCTGAAGGGAGAGGAAACCTGTGAGTGAGAGAGAAAAGTTGGTTGAAGTACAGCACTTGCAGCAGTACTTTCCCGCAAGAAGCGGCGGAAAAAAGCAGGTCGTACAGGCGGTGGATGATGTTTCGTTTTATATTTACCGAGGTGAAACCTTAGGTCTTGTGGGTGAGTCGGGCTGCGGAAAGACCACGGTTGGCAGAACGCTTTTGCGTCTTTATGAACCCACGGACGGAACGATAATCTATGACGGCAAGGTTATTTTCGATAAAGAAAAGAAGATAAAGGTCGATATGCTGCCCTACCGCCGTAAAATGCAGATGGTGTTTCAGGACCCATACGCAAGCCTTGACCCACGAATGACTATCGGCGATATAGTGGGCGAGTCGATTGACATACACAAGCTTGCGGCAAATAAAAAGGAACGGCATGACCGCATTATTTCTCTGCTTAACCGCGTGGGACTTAACAGCGAGCACGCAAACCGCTACCCGCACGAGTTTTCGGGCGGTCAGCGCCAGAGGGTGGGCATTGCCCGCGC